>JANWYD010000004.1 GCA_025057155.1 Chloroflexaceae bacterium | reverse complement strand
TTGAAGAAGGAGGAGGGCGGGCGGCACACGCCGTTCTTTTCGGGGTACCGGCCGCAGTTCTACATCCGCACGACGGACGTGACGGGGGCGATCCTGTTGCCGAGCGGGATGGAGATGGTGATGCCGGGGGACAACGTGGTGATGGGGGTGGAGCTGATCGTGCCGGTGGCCATCGAGGAGGGCCTGCGCTTCGCCATCCGCGAGGGCGGGCGCACCGTCGGCGCGGGCGTCGTCACCAAGATTATTGAATAGCCCCGATGAGGAACGGCGATTGTGCGTGCTGGCGCCGTGACGAGACCTCTTTTGCGAGGCGCCAGGTGGGCGTGACGCCTCAAGGCCTCTCTCCGCTGCGGCAGCGTGCAGCCGCAGCGGAAAGCCGGTCTGAACAGAGCCGTCAGTACTGCACTCCGGCGAAGATGCAAGCCTGAGGTCATCATCAGACCGGTCAACCTGGCGCCCAGACCGTCCGCCCGCCATTTCGCATCCCGAATAGGAACCGAGCAATGGGCGTGGCCAAAGATATAAAGGAACAGCGGGAAAACGTCATCGTCCGCACGTTCCGCGAGACACGGAGCGAGTTGCGCAAGGTAGTCTGGCCGACTCGCGAAGAGACGATCCGACTGACTATCGTGGTGATCACCGTCTCGATGATCATCGGCCTGATCCTGTTCATTGGCGACTCGTTCTTCCTGTTCCTCTACAGCGCCCTGGTTGATCTCGTCTCGTAAAATCAGCGTGTAGTTACTGACGTGGAGCCAAGCGTGTCTGAGGAAGAGAAAACCAAAGCGTCGGCTGAGAAGACCGATGATCGTCGCTGGTACGTGATCCACACGTATTCCGGCTATGAGAATAAGGTCAAGCAGAATCTGGAGCATCGCATCGACTCGATGGAGATGCACGACCAGATTTTCCGCGTGATCGTGCCGACCGAAGAGGAGATCGAGATTAAGAACGGCCAGCGCCGGACGGTCAACAAGAAGATCTACCCCGGCTACGTGCTGGTGCAGATGCGCCTGACCGACGACTCGTGGTACGTCGTGCGCAATACGCCTGGCGTAACGAGTTTTGTCGGTCATGGCAATAAGCCCACCCCCCTTGAGGACGAAGAGGTGAAGAACATCCTCAAGCAGATGGAGGGCGAGGCGCCGAAGGTGCGCGTCTCGTACCAGAAGGGCCAGGCGGTGAAGATCATTGATGGCCCCTTCACCGATTTCGAGGGCGTGGTGGACGCCATTGACCACGAGCGGGGCCGTGTCCGCGTGCTGGTGTCGTTCTTCGGGCGCGAGGCGCCGGTTGAGCTTGACTTCCTCCAGGTGACGCGCCTGGTGGATTAGCCCGACTGCGCACGCGTGCGGACTGTGAGGGCCGTTCCGCGGCCCTCGTCTTGTGGCGTCCATGCACCTCGCCCGGCCCGTCCGCCCGGGAAGAGGGAGGAAGTTTTGCGCTTCCATTTAGAGGAGAATCGCAGTGGCGAAGAAACTCGTAGGCGTTGTGAAACTGCAACTGCCGGCCGGCAAGGCCACGCCCGCCCCTCCCGTGGGGCCGGCCCTCGGCCAGTACGGCATTAATATCATGGCCTTCGTGAAGGAGTACAATGAGAAGTCGGCATCGCAGGCCGGCAGCATTGTGCCGGTCGAGATCTCCATTTACAGTGATAAGTCCTTCACGGTGCGCCTGCTGACCCCGCCCGCCGCCGACCTGTTGCGCAAGGCGGCCGGGGCCCAGAAAGGCTCGGGTACGCCCAATCGCACCTCGGCGGGGCAGATTACCCGCGCCCAGTTGCGCCAGATCGCTCAGCAGAAGATGCCCGATCTGAACGCCCTCGATATTGAGAGCGCCGAGAAGATCATTGCCGGCACCGCTCGAAGCATGGGCATCAAGATTGTTGACTGAGAGCGAATTCCCGACTAGCAGGGACGGAGGGAAATCAGTTCGCCTACACCGCTCTGACCGTTGATGTGGGAGGGCCGCCGGCCCGCCAGCACCACCAGGAGGATGGCAATGCCTAAGCACGGAAAAAAGTACCGCGAAGTCGCGCAAAAAGTCGATCAATCGCGCCTGTATACGCCTGATGAAGCGATTGCGCTAGTGCGGGAAACTTCATATGTGAAGTTCGATCCGACAGTCGAGGTGCATCTGCGTCTGGGGATCGATCCGCGCCATGCCGATCAGAACATCCGCACCACCGTCGCCCTGCCCCATGGCACCGGCAAGCGCGTGCGCGTGCTGGTCTTCGCCCAGGGCGAGGCCGCCCAGGCAGCCCTCGACGCGGGCGCCGATTTCGTCGGGGCCGATGACATGATCGCCCGCATCGACAAGGAAGATTTCTTCGACTTCGACGTGGCGATCGCCACCCCTGATATGATGGGCAAGGTCGGACGGATCGGGCGCAAACTCGGCCCGCGCGGGTTGATGCCCAACCCTAAGAGCGGCACGATTGTGCCTGCCGAAGACCTGCCCCGCACGATCCGCGAGGTGAAGGGCGGGCGCGTGGAGTTCCGCAATGACAAGACCGGCCTGCTTCACGTCGCCATTGGCAAGCTGAGCTTCACCCCTGAACAACTCCGCGAGAACTTCGCCGCGCTGATGGAAGCGGTTAAAGCAGCCAGGCCCAGCGGCGCTAAAGGGACGTACATCCGCAGCGTCACCCTGACCAGCACCATGGGTCCTGGCATTCCTGTCAACCCCTCGCTGGCCCAGGGAATGACAGGCTGAGAGGCGCTGTTGCATAGCAGCGCACGGGAGAGCAAAATCCCTGGAGAATGCGCTGCCGTGCGCCGGCTGCCAGACAGGGCTGGTGCAACGGGGCAACCCTCGCAACCGGTCCCGCGGTGTTTCTGGCGGCGAAGCCGGTGATACCGCTGCCAGACGGCGGCTGCGCCGCCCAAACTTCCGCCGCCGGAATTGCACCAGGCCCGTGGTGCTGGAGCGCATGCGCGTGTTGCAAAACATGGTATAATCGCCGTCAGGTGCATAACCTACCCCAGACCGCTCGGTGGGCATTGCCCTTAATGGCCTTCAGGCCGCCAGCCGAGGTAGACCCGATAACGATCCGCGCCAGCGCATGCCTGCTGCACAGCGTGCATGCGCCGTGCATATTTGCCGTTTCGGTCGCTGCGTCTGGGGATGCAGCGACCGTTTTTGTTGCCAGCGCATCGGGGAGAGGAGGTGAGTACGTGCCAACCCAGCGCAAAATAGATCTCGTGAGCGAACTGACCGACAAGATGCAGCGCTCGCAGATGGCGGTCGTGGCGGATTATCGCGGTTTCAGCGTGGCCGAACTGACGCAACTGCGCAGCAAGTTGCGTGAGAGTGGCGCCGAGATGGTCGTGGCCAAGAATACCCTGCTGCGCATCGCTGCCCGCAATACCGGCCGCGAGGGTCTGGAGAGCTTTCTGGAAGGCCCGACCGCCGTGGCCTTCGCGTATGACGATGTGGCCAGAGTCGCCAAGGTGATTCTCGATGCCAGCCGCGCGACCCCCAGGCCCCTGAAGGTGAAGGGGGGCGTGCTGGGCACGGCCCAGATCAACGCCGAAGGACTGGAGGCGGTGACGAAACTGCCCTCACGCGAGCAGGCCCTGGCCCAGGTGGTCGGCGGCATTGCTGCGCCGGTGGCAGGCGTGATTGGAGTGCTGAACGCGGCGATTACGAACGTGGTGCTGGTATTGCAGGCCCGCATCGATCAGTTGCAGCCCGCCAGCGAAGGCGCGGCCTAGTGCAATACGGAAGAGTCTGGGAAGGCTGCGCCCTGCCGGTGGTTGGCGCCGTCTTTGCGCGGGCACAAGAACCAGCCAGGTCTATCAGGATAAAGGAGAAGTCTCAATGGCAAGCGACAAGGTTGAGGCCATTATCGCCTCGATTGAGAGCCTGAACGTGCTGGAACTGGTCGAACTGAAGAAGACCATGGAGGAGAAGTGGGGCGTCACTGCCGCAGCTCCAGTGATGATGGGCGTCGCCGCTGGCGCGCCGGTGGCGGCTGGCGGCGACGGCGCGGCCGCCCCGCCGCCACCAGCCGAGGAGAAGACCGAGTTTGATGTCATCCTCCAGGAAATCGGCGCGAACAAGATCCAGGTGATCAAGGTGGTGCGCGAGTTGACCAACCTGGGTCTGAAGGAAGCCAAGGATCTGGTCGAAGGCGCCCCGAAGCCGGTCAAGGAGGGCGTTTCCAAGGAGGAGGCCGAGGCTGCCAAGGCCAAACTGGTCGAGGCCGGGGCCACGGTGGTGATCAAGTAGCCGTTCTCCATGCTCCTCGTTGCCGGGCGGATCTGAAAGGCGCCTGTCCTCTCAGATCCGCCCAGCAGTTTATGCGTCGGAAACCATGGTTTTCTCCTGCCCGTTCCGCTCGCAAATCACCCGCACTTGCGCTACCATGCGGGTATGGAACAACCCTTCGCGTTAACTCCCCACGCTTTTCGGGCTGTGGAAGCGTTTCCCACCCTCGGCGCCGCGGTGGCCGAGAGCCTGCAACGGCAGCGTGCCCGCGCTATGGCGCTGCGGTCGCGATACGCCCGGCGCCCGCGACTGGTCGCAGCGATCGAAGCGACGGTCAGCGATCCCCATGGCGGGTTGCTCGTCGTGGCCGGGCCGCCGGGAAGCGGGGTGAGCAGTCTGCTGGTGGCGCTTGCCACCAGCCACCCCTGGCCAATCTGGTTGCCCGCCGCCGCGCCCGCCGGGCTTCCCGCCTTTTACGCTCAGATTGTCGCCCTGCACCGGCCAGGCGTGCCTTTGATTGACCCCGCGGTTGCCAGCGATCCGGCGGCCCTGGAGCGTCTGCTGGCCGAGGCCCTCTACATGCGGGTAGACCAGGCGCCGATAGTGCTGCTCTGCGACGCCCTTGGATCAGCCGGTCCGCCGCTCGATCCCGGCCCGCTCCCCTTCCCCGCCGAATTACCGCCCGGCGTCTGGCTGATTCTCGGCGAGGTTCCTGAGACCGCCTCGCCCTACCCTGCCCTCGTCAGCCTGCGTCTGCCGGGTGATGATCCCGATCTGCTCGCTGTGCAGACCCGCGCGCTGCGCGCGCTAAGTTGCCCGCCCGCATGGCAAGAAGCCTTGCTCGGCGCCTCGGAGGGCAACATGCTCTATCTGCATCTGGCCCTCGCCGCTCTGCACGCCGATGAACTGGCCCTCTCCTCACTCCCGACCGGTCTGGACGGGCTGCTTGCGTCCTGGTGGCGGCGTCTGAGCGCGCCAGAGCAGCGCCTGGCAGCGGCGCTGGCCGCCGCAGGCGAGCCGCTGCCGGCGACCCTGGCCGCCGAGGTGACCGGCGCCGCCATCGAAGCCTCGCTGGCACGCTGGGAGCAACTGGGCCTGGTTGACCTGTCGCTCCAACCTGCCCCCGGCAGCGAGGAGGAGACGCCCGGAGCGCCAGTGCTGCTGGCTCACTTCGCCCACGATGCGCTGCCGGCTTTCGTGGCCCGTATGGCGCCTGCCGCTCTGAGCGCCGTCCATGCCGACCTGGCGGGGCTGGCCCTGCGGGAGCTTGAACGTGAGCGTGAGCAGCGGCGGCGCCACGTGGTCGCCACTCCCACACCGGAGCAGATGTACGCGCAACGGCAGTTCGCTCGTCACGCGGGCCTGGGCGGAGCGAGTCAGGCGATGCTGGCCCGCGTGGTAGGGCGCGACTGGCTGCGCGACCAGGAACGGCGCGAAGGTCTCGTCGCGGCGCTTCAGGATGCGCGCTGGGAACTGCGCGCCGCTGTGAACGGCCCCGTCTTGCGGCTGGTGCGGGCGGCGACGTTCGCCGGTCTGGTCGCCACCCGCGCGCGCCGGATGCAGCCCGAGGCGGCGGCAACGGCCCTTGTGACCGCGCTGGAAGGCAATAGCCGCGACCTGGCGCTCAAACGTGTGCTTGAGGTGGTAGAACGGCTCCCTGACGGCCTTGAAAAGGCCCAGGTGCTGCGACGCCTCGGCGAGGTGTGTTACGCGGCGCGGATGCGCGCGGCGGCGATGCGCCTGCTCTCGCGCGCCCTCGACCTGGAAGCCCAACCGGTATCGCGAGCCTGGCGCGATGCACGGGAGTCGCTGCTGGCTGAGCTGGCCGGCGCCACGCTGGGCCTTGGCGACATAGGGGCCGCACTGGCGATTGCTGAACGTATCGAGCACCTGGAACGCCGAGCGATGGTCGAGACCGACGTGGTGCGTCACTTGCTGGCGAGCGGCGAACTTGACCGGGCGCAGCGGCTGGCCCGCTCCATCCTCCACGAGGGGATGGGCGCGTGGGCCAGAGCCGAGGTGGCCGTCGCGCTGACTCGCTGGGGCGACCCGCGGGGCGCGATGTTGTTAGAGGAAATCGAGGCGGAAACGGCTTTCGCCTGGGCGCAGATCGAACTGGCCTGCGACGAAGTAGTGAACGACGAAATGGCCGCCCGGGAACGCATTGCCAGGTTGCCATCGCCGCACCAGCGCGACCGGGGGTTGGCCCGCCTGGCGCGCGCCCTGGCCGCTGCGGGCAACGATGGCGCCGCCCTGGCCGCCGCCGAGGCCATTGCGGGCGTGGATACACGGGTCGCCGCCCTGATCGAGTTGCGACTGAGCCTGGAGGGCCTGGTGGCGATGCTGGCCCTGGAACGGGCTACGCGGGACATCGGCGCTGTGAGCGCCGAATATCGGGCGCCGCTCGTATCTGACCTGTCGGCGGCCCTGGCCGCGCTTGGTCGCCGTGAGCGGGCGCTTGAGGTGGCCACGGAGTTGCCGGAGGGCGAAGAGCGTGACCGGGCCCTGGCGCGGGTGGCCGTCACCCTGGCGCAGCGAGGCGACCATCGAGCCGCCCGGGAACTGCTGGAAACAATTGCTGACGAGGATGAACGGGCCTGGGCCTACGAAGAACTGGCGCGTCAGCTTGCCGCCACGGGCCAGTGGGATGCCGCCATTAACCTGATCGAGCGCATCAGCGCGGCGGACCAGCGCCACCGCGCCCTGGCGGAACTGGCGATCGCGCGGGCGAGGGCCGGCGAGCCTGTGGCCGCTCTGGATATGGCCCGTGCCCTGACGCCAACGGAACGCGCCCGCGCCCTCATCCTCATAGCCCCTGAACTGGTCGCGCGCGACGCTGCGCAGCAGGCGCGCGCCGTGGCCGACGAAGCCCGGATGCTGGAAGGGGCGGAGGCCCGCGCCCGCTACCAGGCTGCGCTGGCGATCGCCCTTGCAGAGCACGGAAACCTCAACGCCGCCGCCGGTGTCATTGCAAGCATCAGGCGCCCCGCCGAACGCGCGCGCGCCGGGGCCGCCCTGGCGCGCGCGCTGGCGGCGCGCCATCCGCAGCGCGCCCTGGCCGTCCTGGGCGACGCCCTGCGCAGCGCCGCGATTAGCCGTGAAGAGACCCTGCGCGCTCTGGAACTGGCCGTTCCGGCCCTGGCAGCGCTCGGTGGAGTGGCGCTGTTGCAGGCGACGGCCGCGGCTGTTGATGAAATTGACCGCTGGTAAGAGCATTTTGGATTTTGGATTGACGATGGCGCAAGCGTAGCGAGCCACACGGCTCAGCGCCTTCGGTGGATCAAGCATTCCGGTCAGCGCTCCAGGGGTTGAGCTGCCGCACCCTGTGTTACAATCACTACGAGCGGGCATCTCGCCGGTTCAGTGTATTCGCAGACGTTGAGGAGCGCGCTAATGGCACGGGTTGAAATCAACGACGAATGGATGGAGGCGCAACTTGGCGAGCGGCTGCTCACCATTGCCCGACGGAACGCGGCCCATATTGGTTTCTATTGCGATGGCAACGGTCTGTGTACAATGTGCGAATGTCGCATTCTCAGCGGCGCCGATCAACTCAATCCGCCTACCGAAGCCGAATTCGTCTGGCTTCCGAAGTCGCGTCTCGCCGATGGCTACCGCCTCGGTTGCCAGGCGGCCCTACGCGGCCCTGGCCCCGTGCGAGCGCTCACTCGCGCAGAGGAGTTGCGTCGCCAGTTGCTCGCGGTAATTAACCCGCCGCCCGGCACAACTGCCGCCGAGAATCTGCGCCCCTTCCTGGCGAACGTGGCCATGGTGAACTGGGAGCACATTGGAACCTTTCCCTTCAATCTCCTGCGTACCCTGAACCGCATCGGACCAGTGCGCTTCATCTGGCCGATAAACGACCTGAACCTGTTTATCCGTGACACCGTGCGGATCACCCAGCGCATGCTCAGCGGCGGCCAACCCCTCACGGTCAGGGTCGTTGAACCGCCCACGCTCCCCAGAGAGGGTGACTAGCGGCGACACCGCACAGGATGGGCATGCAGAAAGATTGTTCTGGGAGAGCCAGACCCTTCTCAGGCGCAGGGTTTTTCGAGCGAGCAGGGGTTTTCGGCATTCCAATGCGCTTACGATCCTCACCCCCCGCCCTCCTCTCCCGCGAGCGGGATAGAGGGGAGTTGGGCGTCCCGATGCCCCGGATGGCGCATGCACCGCGAGCGTGCGCCGGAAAACCCTCCACCTGAGAACCCCTGGCAGGAAGGTTTGAGTGGATAGCGCGCGAGCGGGGTGCGGGCAATGGGCCCGCACCTCCTGGTTTTGTCAGACGAACGGGAGGCAAGCAACCTCTACCTGGCGCGCCTCCGGGACTAGACTGGCCTTAGACGAACGGCCGACAGTTCTGGAGGAGACGCCTGATGAACCTGCAGACGACCATACCCTCGCCTGAGACGAGTTCGATCCCCTCCACCGTCGCGCAACTCGATCTGATGGATCTGCCCAGCCTGGCCTGCCGCGCCTGGCGAGAGAGCCAGCGCTTTTACCGGCGCGAAGAATATGACCAGCGCTACGCATACGAGTTGTTCCGCCGCGCCCTGGTTGAAGGCGATAACGCCGCATGGGGCTGGATCTTCGAGCATTACACCCCCCTGGTCGAGCACTGGGTGCGGCGCACCGGGGCCTTCACTGTCAGCGGCGAGACGAGCGATTACTTCGTTGGCGCGGCCTTCATCCGCTTCTGGCGGGCCATTCCGCCAGAGCGCTTTAACACCTTCCCCACTCTGGCGGCGTTGCTCAACTACCTGCGCCGGTGCGCCGCCTGCGTGGTGATTGACGCGGCGCGCGGCCAGTCCTTTGCCGACGTGTTGCCCGAAGAGCAAATCAACTGGAACCAGCAGCGCCTGGGGCATATTGATGAAGAAGCCACCGCACGGGTCAGTCGGGAGGAGTTCTGGCAGTTGATTGATGGGCTGCTGACCGGCGAGGCCGAACGGGTGGTGGTGCGCTGCTCGTATCTGCTGGGCATGAAACCGGGCGAGATCTATGCCCGCTGGCGGAATCTCTTCGCCAGCGTCGAGGAGATCTACATTCTCAAGCGCCATATTCTGAGCCGGCTGCGCCGCAGCCCCGAGTTGCAGCAGTTGTATTCAGGCGCGGTTGCGATGTGATCTCCCGGGCCGGGGTATGAGGAAACCAGCTTTCCCAACGTTACTGAGGAAACCCGCCTTCCCCGCCTCCTGACCGGTAGTGGAACGCCTCACTCCTCGGCAGGGGCGTGGGGAAACTCGGTTTCTCCACATTTTTGTCGGCAGCGCAGCGTGCTACAATACTCAGGGTATTCATCTGCTGGCGGAGCAGCGCATGGCACAGGGAAATGGAGCCGCCCCGCTCATTGAAGCCACAGGCCTGCAAAAACGCTATGGCACAACCTTTGCCGTTAAAGGCGTTGACCTGGCCGTGTACGCTGGCGAAATTGTCGGCTTTCTCGGCCCAAACGGCGCGGGTAAAACGACCACAATCAAGATGCTGACCGGCCTGTTGCGCCCCAGCGCGGGCATTGCGCGCATCGGCGGCTTCGACATCCAGCGTGAGCCGTTGCGGGCGAAGGCGTTGCTCGGCTATGTGCCCGACCAGCCCTATCTGCCCGAGAAGCTGACCGCTCGTGAATACATCCAGTTGATCGCCGGGCTGTACCGCCTCGATCCGCGCCAGGCGGCGCAACGGGGGGAGGAGTTGCTGCACCTGTTTGGCCTGGCCGAACGCGGCGACGCATTGCTCGGCAGTTACTCCCATGGCATGCGCCAGAAAGCCGTGGTTATCGGCGCGTTGTTGCATAACCCGAAGGCTTTTTTTCTTGACGAACCCACTGTGGGTCTGGACCCGCGCAGCGCCCGCTTGATTAAGGATATCCTGCGCGAGACCGCCCACCAGGGCGCCGCCATCTTGATGTCTACCCACATTCTGGAGATTGCTGAACGCATGTGCGATCGCGTGGTCATCATTAATGAAGGGGTAATCGTGGCGGCGGGAACGCTCGAGGAACTGCGCGCTGGCGGGCAGGCTTCGCTCGAAGACATTTTTCTTGCCCTTACCGGCGGGGCTGAGGCGGCAGCCATCGCCGAGGCGCTCGGTTGACTCCGGGGAAAGGGACTTTCCCCATACCTCTGCCTGTGCACGCAACCTTCCAGGTTGCGTGCACGGGGAGAACCATGGCGCCCCTCTCGCATAGTATCCGGTGACGGTCATAACCATGCTCCAGGCCATCTGGGTGCTAGCGCGCGCCCGGACGCAGATCTGGCGCAACACCTTCTGGCGCGGGCGCCTCGTCAGCAAACTCGGGCTTCTCGCGCTGGCGGCGCTGATCAACCTGGCGGCGCTGGGGTTGTACAACTTCACCCGCTTTGTCATCGGCGGTCTGCGCGACCCGCAGTTTGTTGAGATGCTGCGGCAGGCCGCCGCGGAGAACCCGGATCTCCCGGCCGATCCCATGCCCGTGCTCACGGCGCTGCCCGGTCTGGCCTTGCTGGCGGCGCTCACGCTTCTGATCTTCTCCAGCTTCGGCAGTCTCCTCGCATCGCTCTACCTTTCGGGCGACCTGGATATGCTCCTGGTTGCCCCGATACCGATGCGGGCCGTATTCGTGGTCAAGTTCTTCGGCGGCCTGCTGCCTCAGTATCTGCTGCTCTTCGCTTTGCTCGGCCCGGTCCTGCTCGGCTATGGCCAGGGCATGGGCTACGGGCCGGGCTACCACCTGTGCGCAGTACTGGTGGTAGCGCTGCTGCCCCTGCTGCCCGCCGGACTGGGCGCGCTACTGGTGATGGCCGTGGTGCGGGTATTGCCCGCGCACCGGGCTCGCGAGATTGTGAGCGTGCTGGGCGGGGTGATCGCCGTAGCGTTTTATGTATTGAGCCAGTTCGTGGACGTCTGGATCCCCCAGGTATCCACGCCCGACACGCTGGCCGCGCTATTGCGCGCCGAGCTGCCAGTGCTGCCGTCAACCTGGGCCGGGCGGGCGCTGGTCGCCGTGGGTGAAGGCCGACCGGCGCCGGCGATCTTCTACGGAGGTCTGTTCGCGACGCTCTCCGTAGCCGTGTTCACGGCCTGTCTGGTGGTGGCGGAACGACTGTACTACACCGGCTGGAGCAACCTGGCCATCCAGCGAGGGCGTCCGCGGCGGCGGCGCGGGGCGGGCAAGGGAGAGGGCCGCCTTGCGCGCGTCCCCCGGCTGCGTGTTGTCGTCCCCCTGCCTCCGGAGGCCCGCGCGATCCTGGCGAAGGATGTGCGGCTGTTCTTTCGTGACCTGAGCAACCTCCAGGCGCTGATCTTTCCGATCGCCTTCGCGCTGATCTGGTTCTACCAGTTACTCGCAGACCGTCCCGACCCCCGGGCATCCGCCGATGGTCCGGCGTGGCTCGGGGAGACAGGCGGCATCGGCATGCTGGCAATCGTGTTCTTTATTTGCCTCAGTCTTTCCAGCGCGCTTGCCGGCGCGGGCATCAGCCGCGAGGGCCGGGCGTTCTGGATGCTCAAGATCGCGCCCATCAGCCCGCTGAACATCCTGCTGGGCAAATTCCTCCTGGCCTATCTGCCCTTCCCCACGGCCGGTTCGTTCTTCCTGATCGTTTTCGCTATAGCGCAGGGTAGTGATCTGCTCACGCTGGCGCGGCAGTGGGCGCTGCTGATTGTGGCCGGGTTGGGGTGCGCCGCCTTTGGCATCGGAGTGGGGGCGGCCTTTCCCCGCCTGAACTGGGAAAATCCGAAACAACAGCGCACCTGGGAGAGCGGCTGTCTCGGAGCCCTGTTTTACCCGCTCTACCTGGCGGTGGTCGTCGGACTGGTCATCGGCGCGGCGGCCCTGGGAACGCGTCTGACGGGCGCGGCGGGCCTGGGAGTCCGTCTTGCGGGCTGGACCGGCGCCGTGCTTGTTACCGGCGTCGTGGTCTGGTTAAGCGCGCTGATTGGGGTGCGCGGGCTGGAGCGGATTGAAGTGTAGGAACGAAGGGTTCCCGAGCAAGGGCGCCAGGAAAGCCGGTTTCCCATCGTTACTTCAGGCTAAACGCATCCACCTCCACGCCAGCGCGGGTTATAAAGCGGGCATGCAGGGCGGACCAGTCGGCTTGAACCAGCATAGCGCCGTGATCGGCATTGAAGAAGATCCGGCTGCCTTCGAGGCCGGTGAAGCCCCGGGCGTAGCGCGCGCCGCCGCCAAGGCCGTTAACGATATAGGTGATCCCATCACGCTCGACGCGCTCGTAGGTGTGGTCGTGGCCCCCCAGCACCAGATGCGCTCCCCACTCCGCGAAGGGCCAGCGCATCCAGGTTGAGGAGCCGTGGTGACCCGAGGAGTAGGGCGAGTGGTGCAGCGCCACAATGTTCCAGCGGGCGGTCGAGGCGGCAAGTTCACGCCGGAGCCAGTCGGCCTGCACGGAGTCGGCGCTGACGCCATCAGGTTCGCCGGGCATGCTATCGAGGGCAAAGAGACGCACCGGGCCGCGTTCGACGCTGTAGTAGCGCTCGTTGCCGGGCAGGCTGAAGTAGGCCAGATACGGCTCGGGATAGCCGACGCTCCAGTCGTGATTGCCAAGCACCGGCCAGAAGCGGTTCTCCGTGGCGCCCGGGCCGTAGGCCCCGCGGTAGGGGGCAATAAACTGGCTGTAGTACTGGCCGATGTTCCGGTCAATCGTCTCGGCGCGCCCGTCGGGGTAGTTGTTATCGCCAGTCGTGACAACAAAATCAGGCGCCCAGCCAGTGACCAGGGCAGCCACGGCCGCTGCGGCTTCGCCAGCCAGTCCGTAGTCGCCGATCACCGCAAAGCGCGTGGGCGGTTCGACCGTGGGCCGGGGCTCAGCCGTGGCGGTCGGCGCTGACGTCGGGGACATGGTTGGAGCCGGGACAGGTTCGGTCTGGGCCTGCAATGGAACGGACACGGGTTCGGTCGGACGTGGCGGCTGCCAGCGTGAGAGTTGCCGTTCTTCGGCGGGGGGTTGCAGGCCACAGGCAGCCAGCGCCGCGCTCACAGCGGGCAGGCCCAGGCCCAGGGCCAGGCCGCGGGCGATCAGCTCGCGGCGGCTGAGGCGCCGATGCAGCCCCTCTTCCACCAACCGGGCCAGGCGCTCAATCTGGTCGGGAGCGTCGCTCATAGGTTATCCCTGCCGCTGCCGATCAGTCTCATCCAGGGGAACCAGGCGCTCGCGAAGGGCGAGCAGGGCGGCCTGGGTGCGATCCTGCAAATGCAGCTTGGAGAGAATGTTGGAGACGTGGGTTTTCACCGTGCGCTCGCCGATAATCAGATGTTCGGCGATCTCGGCATTGCTCATGCCCCGCGCAATACAGGCCAGCACCTCGCGCTCGCGCTCGGTGAGCAGGTCGAGGGGAGAAGAGCGGGCGCCGCTGAGTTCCTGCATCAAGCGCGAGGCGACGCTGGGGTGCAGCGTCGCCTCGCCGCGGCGGGCGGCCCTGATGGCCCGCACCAGGTCATCGGGGCCTACGTCCTTAAGGAGGTAAGAGAGCGCGCCGGCTTTGATCGCCGGGAAAATGCGCTCGTCTTCGCTGTAACTGGTGAGCACAATCACCTGGGTGCTCGGAGAGACCTGCTTGATCTGGCGCGTGGCTTCAATGCCGTCCATTTCGGGCATTACCAGATCCATCAGGGCCACATCAGGAAGTACTCTGGCGACCAGGGCGACCCCTTCAGCGCCGCCACCGGCCTCGCCGACCACCTCGATTTCGGGGTAGGTGTCGAGAAAGGCCCGCAGTCCCTTGCGGACGACGGCATGGTCGTCAATCAACACAATGCGGATCGGTTCATTGCTCATAAGGGCTTCTCCAACGGAAAGGCTGCAGGCTTCTCGGCGACGGGCGCGCCATCACGAAAGCCTTCGCGCCGGGCGGGCAGGGTTACGGCGATGGTTGTGCCCTGGTTCGGGGCGCTGCGGATGGCGATCCGCCCGCCGAGGGCCTCGGCGCGTTCGGTCATACTGTGGAGGCCAATGGCGCGCGGGTTGCGCGCGGCGTCGGGATCGAAGCCGCGCCCCTCGTCGCGCACCTCAAGGGTCACCACATCGTCATTGTAGTGGAGAACGACCTCAGCCTCGCGCACGCCGCTGTGGCGGGCCACATTTGCCAGGGCTTCCTGCACAATGCGGAAGAGGGCCTGTTCGTGTTCCAGGGGCAGGGGGCGCTCGCCGGTAATGCGCAGCGTGACATAGAGACCCTGCCGCTCGCGCAGGGCGGGCACCAGGTCGCGCAGCGCCGGCGCCAGACCGCGCCCATCGAGAGCCGCGGGGCGCAGGGCGAAGATCAGGCTGCGCGTCTCCTCGAGGGCGCGCCGGGCGGACTCCTCGATCTCAACCAGGCGATCGAAGGTGAGATCGGGCCTGGTCTGGAGCGTGCGGCGGGCGGCGGCGGCGAGCATCGTCAGACTGAAGAGCTCCTGGCTGACGCTATCGTGCAACTCGCGCGCGAGGCGGTTGCGTTCATCGAGGGCGGCGAGCTGGGCGGCCTGTTCGGCCAGTTGAGCATTACGGTCGGCCAGGAGCCGCAGGGAGCGCAGGCTCTCGGAGAGTTGATCGGCCATGGCATTGAACTGGCGCCCGAGCTGGCCGATTTCATCGCCCGAAGGATCCTCGATGCGCCGGCTGAGATCGCCGTCGGAAAGATCAATGCTGGCCTCGGTGAGGCGGATGATGCGCCGGGCGAACCCGCGTCCGACGATCCAGGAATAGAACATGCCGATAGCGCCGCTGATCAGCAGCCAGGGCACGATGAAGCTGACCAGATAGGGCGCCAGGCTGGTCAGGATCAGGCCGATGGGCGGGAAGGAGGTTAGTTTCAGGAACAGGACTCCAGCCACGGCGCCATCGGGGTCAAAGACGGGGGCGGTGGCGATGGGCTGATGGTCAGGATGGCTCCACGCCGCCAGTTGCTCGGTATCGGTGATGCCACGCATCGCCCGCAGCACCAGTTCACCGGCCGGCCCGGGCTCGTTGAGCGGCTGTCCGGGCACATGGTCCTGGAGGTGGGTGCTGGTGATCACGCGCCCCTGAAGGTCAAGCAGCGTGATCAACACTTCGTCGGAGAGCTGCAGGGTTTCGGGCGCGGTTGTCTCGCTATCGCCGATGCCTGAGGCGTTGCTCGGGTCGTCCCGTAAGGATTGCGAGAAGTGTTTAAACTGGGCGATCAACTGATCGAGATCACCCTCAGGATCGGCGATTTCCTCGCTCACGATACTCGCCAGGTCGCG
Source organism: Chloroflexaceae bacterium (assembly GCA_025057155.1). NCBI lineage: Bacteria > Bacillati > Chloroflexota > Chloroflexia > Chloroflexales > Chloroflexaceae > Chloroflexaceae bacterium. The sequence continues at coordinate 281,326 of JANWYD010000004.1, read as the reverse complement.
GGCCGACTGGGCGATAGCGCGGGGAATGAAGGGGGCATTGAAGATGTACACCAGCCCGGCGAGGAAGACAACGATCATCGTCAGGGCCAGCAGCAAGGAGACGGCCAGAAAGGCGCCGGTGAGCTTCCAGCGAATGGTCGAAAATCGTTTGCGCAGCGCCGATAGCACGAGATGTCTCCTCACGCGGAACTGAAGGCCCTTTCCGCCTCTGCCGGTTGTCAGGTTCATTATAGTACGAGCGGAGCGTTCCGGGGTGAGCATAGAGGGTCGGCAGTCCTCACCCGCCGGTCTCTCCTGAGCGCCCTTCTCCCAAATTTATCCACATGATGTCAACAATTATTCGCGTGTTGACATGGCGCTATGTCCGTGCTATAGTGCTCCCATCGCCAATAGACCAACATTTAGTGGTCAACATAAGAGATCGTTCCTATATGTAGTAGACAAGCCTTCCTGAACGACTATTTCGGAGCAGGCGGCTGCTGTCGCCAGTGAGAATAGCTTTACACAGATGGCAGGGCTGCTCTTCAAGCGGCCCTGCTGGAAGCAGGGGCCGGGGGAAACCAGGTCTCTCAAGAGTATCTGGTCACGGGAACGCTAACTGATTCCGAAAGGAGCAAGACCAATGGCCCGATCAACCGCTGATGCGCCAGCGGCACTCACTGAGATCGCCAGGACGGTGCTCAAGAAGCGTTACCTGATCCGTGACGAGCAGGGCAACGTGGTTGAGACGCCGGAGACGATGTTTCGCCGTGTGGCCGACACCATTGCGGCGGTGGAGCAGCGCTACGGCGCCAGCGACGAGCAAGCGGCGCGCTGGTCTGACACATTCTATCACCTGATGACCCAGGGCATCTTTGAGCCGAACAGCCCGACCTTGATGAACGCCGGGCGGCCACTGGGAATGCTGTCGGCCTGCTTTGTGCTGCCGGTGTACGATAGCCTCGAAAGCATCTACGATACGATGAAGCACGCCGCCCTGGTGCACCAGTCGGGGGGCGGCACAGGCTTCGCCTTCAGCAACCTGCGCCCGCGCAACGACGTAGTGCGCTCAACCATGGGCGTGGCCTCCGGCCCGGTCAGCTTTATGGAGGTCTACAATTATTCCACCGAAGCGATCAAGCAAGGTGGCACGCGTGGGTCATAGACTACGGCGCGTGTAAAATCTCGCGAATTGCTGGGACGCCCTGAGAGCTCTCTTGCCACAACGTAGCCGGCAACGGCAGGCGTGACGGCTGGAAAAGTAGAGAGATTGGGTTATCAGCAGCCAAGCCTCCGGGGCGACCCGGAGGAAGGTTCAGAGACTACCGAACGCCAGTGGGGTTGCCTTGCAACCAACGGAAGCTCCACAAGCCAGTAGGACTCGGTGAGGAGCAATCCTGCCGGGTGGCGCGAGACGGGGTCCATCGAGGGGCTCCCTGTTCATCACTCGATGGGCGCTGATGAGAGAGTCCGACCTCGCACCGAAAGGGCGAGAGCCAGGCAGAAATGACCTGGCCCCGCAACGGCGGAGTAACAAGCCGGCGTGGCGCAAATATGGGCATCCTGCGGTGTGATCATCCGGATATTCTGAGTTTCATCACATGTAAACTCGATATTACGAAGATCACAAATTTCAATATCAGTGTCGCGATTACTGACGCTTTTATGGACGCGGTGAAGAACGATGCCGTGTACGATCTGATTAACCCACGTACCGGCCAGGTGCATATCGCTTCCCGCGAAGGGCTGAAACACCCCCTCACCGGTGAACTGCTGGTCCCGCCGGGCCAGCCGATGCGGGTGCGCGCGCGGATGGTCTTCGATCTGATTGTGCAGTGCGCTCATGCCACCGGCGAGCCGGGGTTGTTCTTCATTGACCGGGCCAATGAGTACAACCCCGTGCCGCACATGGGCCAGTACGAGGCCACGAACCCCTGTGGCGAGCAGCCGCTCCTCCCTTACGATGTGTGCAACCTCGGTTCGATCAACCTGGGCAAGTTTGTTACTGCTCAACGAACAATTGACTGGGATGCGCTGCGCGAGGTCGTGCATCAGAGCACCCGGTTCCTCGATAATGTGGTGGATGCGAACAACTACCCGCTGCCGCAGATTACCGAAGTGAGCCAGCGCATTCGCCGCATCGGCCTGGGGGTGATGGGCTGGGCCGATATGCTTGTCCGTCTCGGCGTGCCCTACAATTCGAGCGCGGCCATCGAACTGGGGCGCGATGTGATGCGCTTTGTTGACGAGGAGGCCAAGGTCGCCTCCGAACAGCTCGCCGCCGAGCGGGGGGTTTTCCCCGAATGGGAGCGTTCCATCTGGGGCCCCGACGCCACCTGCGCCCGGCGCCCTGATGGGGCCCGCGTGCGCCCCGAGCGGCGCCTGCGCAACTGTAACATTACCACCGTGGCCCCCACCGGCACGATCAGCATGATCGCCGGTTGCTCGTCGGGCATCGAACCGCTCTTTGCCATCGCCTTCTGGCGCTACCAGGCCGAAACGCGGATGCTCGACGTGAACCAGGACTTCGTGGAGCAGGCGCGGCGCGAGGGCTGGTACAGCGAGGCGTTGATGGAGCGCATCGCCAATACCGGCCATATCCATCACCCCGAGGTGCCCGCCGAGGTGCAGCGGGTCTGGGTCACCGCCCACGACATCAGCCCCGAATGGCACGTGCGGATGCAGGCGGCCTTCCAGGAGCATACTGACAGCGCGATCTCGAAGTGCATCGCCGCAGGGACGCTGATCCCCACCTCGCAGGGGTTGATGCGCGTCGAGGAGTTTGCCGAGACGATGCAAGCCGACACCTTTACGCCCCTCGATGGTACGATCCTCACTGCCCAGGGCCACCGGATTACCCGGCACTACCATGCCGGCTACAAGCCTGCGGTCACGATCACCCTCGACAACGGCGCCTCGCTCACCGGAGCAACCGGCTCCCACCGTGTTCTCACTCCCGGCGGCTGGCGCGTGATGTCGGAACTGAAACTCGGCGATGTGGTGCTCGGGCGGCTGGCGGCCTCGCACGGTCCCGGCGGCGCGCCCATCGGGGGGCCAGTCAGGCCCTTCGCATCCGCCAACGGATCCATCCGGCTGCCCGAGCGTATGAGTCCCGATGTCGCACTCTTCCTGGGCATGCTGGCCGCCGCCGGCCACATCGTTGCAACAACCGGTTTCATTGGCCTTGCCTGCGCCGACGAGGGAGTCGAGCGAACTTTCGGCGAAGTGGTCGCGCGACTGTTTGGCGAGGCGCTCCGGGTGCTCGAAGACCGGCGCGCGGGGAGGCGGGCGCTTTACCTGACTTCGCGCGAGCTTGCGCGCGATGTCGCCAGCCTGATCGGCGACGACGCCAACAACCGGCGCATCCCCGACCAGATCCTGGTTGGCAGCGCGGGGGAGAAGCTGGCCTTTCTTGCCGGCCTGTCGCTGGGCGGTTACCTGGAGCCGCGCACGAACGTGCTCTACGTGTACGATGGCACATCTGAGCGGCTGGGCTATGAGGCGGCCGAACTGTGCCGCAGCTTTGGCCTGCCGCTGGTGCGCCAGAGGCGGCTGGAGGTTCCGGGGCAGGCGGTGAGGCACGGTGTTGCGGTCTCCAACGAGTTGCAGGGAGTGATCCGCTGTGTAGAGAGTCACAAGAACGCGCCAAAGCCAGCCGATCAGGAGTACATGGTGTTTGTGGGCGATCGGGCCAGTGCGCCGATTGCCGCCAATCACCCCGCCTTCGCCGCCATACAGGCGATGCGCGAACGTGGTTATAGCTGGTGCAATCGGAGCGTGGCCGAGCGCATGGGCTGGCCGACCGATGTGCTCGCCTACAGCGTAACGGCAATCGAGGACGCCGGTCTGGTTGATCTGTACGACATCGAGGTGGAGCAGGCGCACGAGTACGTGGTCAACGGGATCATCTCCCACAACACGATCAACTTTCCCCACGACGCCACGCCCGAGCAGGTGCGTGAGGCGTATGAACTAGCCTACAGCCTGGGGTGCAAAGGCATCACCGTGTACCGCGACGGATCGCGAGCAAACCAGGTGCTCTCGACCGGCACCACCACCACCCCGGCTCAGCAACCTGCCGTTCCGGCGCAACCGCCCGCCGAAGCCTCTCCAGCGCCCGCGGCGCCACTGGTGCTGGAGCCGCGGAAAGTGCCCGCCGAGGGCCTGCCTAGCCACTCCTACCCGGTAGTGACGCCCCTGGGCAAGCTGCGGCTGTTCGTCACCGAACTTGACGGCCAGCCGTTCGAGGTCTTCGCAATCATCGGGCGCGCCGGGAGTGATGTGCTGGCCTTCACCGAGGCGATCGGGCGTCTGCTCTCGCTCTCACTCCGTTGCGGGGTGCCGGTGAAGCTGCTGGCCGAGCAACTACGCGGCATCGGCGGGGCGCGCTCGGCCGGCTTCGGCCCTGACCGGGTGCGCTCGGTGCCCGACGCTATCGGCAAAGTCTTGCAGGACCACTACGTGCACAATGAAGAGCCCCGCGGCCCCAAACCCCTCAAGCCAGGGGTAGGCGGCGTCAGAGAGGCGACCAATGGCCATTATGGACCAGAGGCTGCCTCATATACGGAGCCTGGCATGCACACTGAGGCGGTCGCTACCGGCGAGATCTGCCCCGACTGCCAGAACGCCACGCTATTCTACGAGGAAGGGTGCCGTAAATGTTATACGTGCGGGTATACCGAGTGTTGAGGTGAAAGTATCCTCCCCCTCTCTCCCTGCCCCCTCCCTCTCCACAGCCGTGGAGAGGGAGGGGGCGGCGCGCCGTCCGGGGTTTCGGAGGAGACCCTACGTTCGCGAAGCGGCCAGCATGCTCGCCAGCATGCCCCCGGCCCGCTGGCGCGTCACATTCCACGAGGCGCGCAGGAAAGCAAATACGTTCACCGTCGCCATCAGGGCGAACTCTTCGAGCAGGGTCGTCTCTTCGTCCAGGAAGCGCAGCACGCGCTGCGGAGCGTTGCGGCTGAAGAGTTGCTCGAAGAAGGTGTGACCTCGTTCCAGACCCTGGTCAAGCACGTGCAGCAACACGCTGTCCATCCAGGCATGCCGGCTGAGGGGAGGCTCGGAGTAGAAGGGCTGTCCGGTGTGCCGGAGGCTGGCGGCAATCCGCGCCGACTGCCGCTGGATGCGCTGGAAGGTGTAGCCGGTAGAGGCTTTGGTCATGCCACCAGCAGTGCCGATGTTCATCACATGCGGGCTGGGCCGGCGCTCGAAGGGAATATCGGTCATAGGGATGACACCGTACTCTATGTGCTGGATAGCGTAGCTCTCAACTCCCAGTTGCTGGCTAATGTAGCGCTTGAGTCCGGTATCGTAGACCTCTTGCGGCTCCAGTTCAGGCGAGAAGAGAGTGTACTCCACCAGAGCCGTCCGCTCGTCATAGGGCAGGACATAGACAAACCGCACATCATTGCGCTGTTCCACCCGGAAATCCATAAAGGTTGCTGCGCCGGGGTCAAAGACCGGATGTGAGGTGGTGATCACCCAGCCTTTGAAGTGTTGGAGCCAGTAGGTGTGGCCAGGGGGACGCGGAGCGGGGCGGTAGATACTGTTGAAGGCCCAGGTCCCACGGATCTCCTCCCCGTCCACCCAGACCGCTACGCCGCCGGGGACCTCGGCGATCCGCTCAACCCGGCCCTGCAGGCGCGTGATGTTGGGCCGGGTAGCGATCCAGTTGTGCATGAAGCGGTAGAAGTCTCCGCCCTGGATCATCTTATAACGGTAGGGTCGAATGGCGATCCGTTCCGAGTAGCGCTCGCTGTGGAACCAGAGTTGATCCCAGCTTCGCGCTACCAGGGCTTCGAAAGGACCCGGGCCGACTTCCCAGAAGCACCAGGTGCGATCATTACGCTGTTTAGCGTCCTGATCAATGATCAGAACCCGACGATCGTGCAACCCCGCCCGATCCAGATGGTACGCAAGGCTCAATCCGGCCGCCCCACCGCCGGTAATGATATAGTCGAAGTGACTCACCGTCGTCTCTACCCTTCATCAATCCTGTTCCCGTGAGCAGTGTAACACAGGCTTCAAGCCATGGTTGAGGGGCGAGCGTCCCGTTCTGAAAGCTACGCCTTGCGTTTGTGGGTAAGGCGAGAAGGTAGAGAGGCACAGCCAGCACCAGCGAGCGCGGTTCGAAGGTAAACAAGATTGATGGTCCGGCGCTCACCTCCACATCTCCACTGCTCAACATCTCTACAGAAACCGGTCCATAGAGCCATAGCAGTTTGGGGCGTCTCTCCTCAGCAGGAGCGAAACGCTGTCCGACGCCGGGATCAGGTCCCGGGCGCGTGCAGGGCCAGATTCTCCAGCACCAGGTTGGGATTGGCGTTGTCACGGAGGTGCTGGGCCGCCTGGCCCAGCCGGGTGACGAAGGCGTAGATCTGGGAGAGGGAGTGGCGCCGCGCAATCCGTTCCAGGTCGGCCCGGCGGTCAATATTCACGACCCCTTCGGGGTTGCCAGCGGCGACGAGCAGCACGTCGCGCCACCAGCTTTGCCACAACTCCAGCCAGGCGAAGACGCTCTCCTGTTCGCCGCCACGGTACTCTCTGGCTCGTTGCTCGGCCCAGCGCATCGCCTCGCTGCGTCCCTGATCATGGACGGCGAGCAGGGCAGCGAGTTGCTCGTTGCGCCGGGCGAGCGCATCGGGCGTCTGCAGTAATCGCAGCGCCTGACCGATACGCCCGCCGCTCCAGGCAGCGAGCAACGCCGCAGTATCAGGATCGGCGCCCCGGCTAAACAGCGCCGCGACCACCTGAGGCCGGGGGAGCGGGCGCAGACGCAGGGTCCGGCAGCGGGATACGATAGTGGGCAGCAGATCGTGACTATCGGCCACCAGGATCAAGGTGGCGTAGGGCGGCGGCTCCTCAAGCGTCTTGAGCATGGCATTGGCGGCCTCGTCGCTGAGCCGCTCGGCATCATGGAGGATGAACACCCGACGCCGGCCCTCATACGGTCGGAGAGAGATATCGCGCTGCCATTCGCGGATGGTGGCGATCTTGAGTTCTTTCTGGCGGGCAGCCTCTTCCGCTTTGGCAGCGGCAGCCTGGCTCTCCATACTGGCAACGCGCACATCGGGATGATTGCCGCGCTCGATGCGCCGACAGGCGCGGCAGGCCATGCACGGGTCGCCGGCCCCGTGCTCGCAGTTGAGGGCCTGCGCCATCCGCAGCGCCAGCAGGCGCTTGCCCACTCCAGGCGGGCCGCTGAAGAGATAGGCATGGGCGTCGGCGCCGAAGCGGATGCTGATTCGCAGTTGCTCGACCGCCCATTCGTGACCGATAATGCCCCAGGGCATCCCACTACACCTTTCGCAGCACCAGCACCGCGTTCACGCCGCCAAATCCAAACGAGTTGGAAAGGGCGATCTGCACTTCAGCAGGGCGGCTGACATTGGGCACATAATCCAGGTCACACTCCGGATCCGGCTCATCGAGGTTGATCGTTGGCGGAATGCGGCCGTGGCGCATAGTCAACACCGTCGCAGCGGCTTCGACCGCGCCGGCGGCGCCGGTGAGGTGCCCGATCATAGACTTATTTGCACTGATTGGCACGCTGTAGGCGTACTCGCCGAAGACGAGCTTGATGGCGCGGGTCTCGGCCAGGTCGCCGGCCGGGGTGGCGGTGGCATGGGCATTGATATAGTCCACCTGTTGCGGATCGATGCGCGCATGATGGAGCGCCAGACGCATCGCCCGCGCCGCGCCAAGCCCCTCGGGGTCGGGCGCGGTGATGTGGTAGGCGTCGGCGGTGGCACCATAGCCGGCGACTTCGGCCAGCAGGGGCGCGCCGCGACGCCGGGCGCTTGAGAGGCGTTCCAGCACCAGCACCGCTGCCCCTTCGCCGGGCACAAAGCCGTCGCGACGGCGATCAAAGGGGCGCGAGGCCCGCGCCGGGGCAGCGTTATGGCTGGTGCTCAACGCGCGCATCACACAGAAGGCGCCCAGACCCAGTTCGGTGATCGGCGCCTCAGCGCCTCCGGCAAGCATGACCTCGGCGTCGCCGCGCTTGATAATCTCCGCCGCTTCGCCGATGGCCTGGGCGCCCGCCGCGCAGGCCGTGCTGATTGCCGAGGTGTAGCCTCGCAGCCCCAACTGGATGGCCACCTGACTGGCCGGCATATGGGGCAACGCCGCGGGGATGAAGAACGGGCTGATCTTCATGCCTCCCTGCCGCGCCAGGGTGAGCGCGGCCTGTTCCGCGTCGGGCAATGAGGTAGTGCCGCAACCGATAAGCGTGCCAATCCCCTCAGAGGTGCCGGCGTCAATGCGCAATCCAGCCATCTCGACCGCCATGCGCGCCGCGGCCACTGCCATCTGACTGGCGCGCGACATGCGCCGCGCCTCGCGAAGCTCCATAAACTGCTGGGGATGGAAGTTCGGCACTTCTCCGGCGATCTGGCAGGGGTAGGCGCTCGGATCAAAATGCGTGATGCGCCTGATCCCGCTGTGACCGGCCACCAACCCCTCCCAGAACGGCTCGATGCCGACACCGAAGGGCGAGACCACGCCCAGGCCAGTGATCACGACGCGTCGATCATCCTGTTCCTCATCAACGGACAGGGGCTGCGGCGCGGCGATCGGCGCCTCGTGGAGCAGGACGTCGGCAAGCAGTTCATTAATCTGCGCTTCGAGATCGTCAGTCTCGAACGCAGGGAGCAGGCCAAGCAATTCTCCTCGCGGAGCCGCCAGGGGGCTGATCGCCGTCCGCGCCATACGGATCTCCTTGGCATTGATTGGGCGCTATCGGCGTATAATAGCACGGCCTGGCGGCGGTCGCAATAAAGGGCGCGAAAGGGCAGCAGGCCCTCTCAGGCCTCCTTTTGCGAATAGGCGATATACAAGGCCCTCGGCTAAAAAAAGCGGTTTTCAGAGGAGCTTTGCTCCTCCGAAAACCGCTCATCTCGTATTAGACGCTCATTCGAGGGGCGCACACCGCCACGATGAAACCGCTGACAGCCGGCTATCGGCCAGTACCACATCAGCCCCCCAGTTCCGACATGCCGCGCAGGGTTGGCAGCACGCCTTCGGGCAGACCATGGCCCCAGGGCTTCAACTGCACCGCGTGGCGGATCAGTTGCTCCACCTCGGCCTGCGTCGCCCCGGCGCGGATGGCTGCCCGCAGATCCACTTCGTCGTCGCGGAGCAGGCAGAGGTGCAACCGCCCGTCGGCGGTGAGGCGCATGCGGTTACAGGTAGCGCAGAAGGGATCGGTCACGGCGCTGATAAAGCCAAGCTTGCCCGGCGCACCCGGGATGCGGTAGCGCCGCGCCGGGTCAGAGGGGTCCTGACCATAGGGGATCAGCGGGCCGAAATGGGCCTCGATGCGGGCGATCAGTTCGGCAGTGCTCACCACGCCCTCTTCGGCCAGGCCAGCCACGCCGGTCAGCGGCATCACCTCGATGAAGCGGAACTCCCAGGGGTATTGCGTGGTCAGGGCGGCCAGTTGCACCACCTCATCATCATTCATCCCGCGCACCACCACGGCGTTGAGCTTGATCGGGTGCAAGCCCGCCTCATCGGCGGCCTGAATGCCCGCCCAGACCTCATCGAGATTGCCGCCGCGGGTCATCTGGCGGAACTTTACCGGGTCGAGGCTATCAATGCTGATGTTCACCCGATCAAGCCCGGCAGCTTTGAGCGGCGCGGCAAGGCGCCGCAACCGCAGGGCATTGGTGGTCAGAGCGATCTGTTCGATGCCGGGGATGGCCTTCATCGCGCGGATCAACTCGACCAGATCCTGGCGCAGGGTCGGCTCGCCGCCGGTAAGGCGCAGCTTACGGAAGCCGGCGGCGGCGGCAGCGCGCACAACCAGCAGCAACTCGTCGTTGGTCAGCAACTCGGGGCGGGGCTGGAAGCGCATCCCTATCGCCGGCATGCAGTAGACACAGCGCATGTTGCAGCGGTCAGTGAGCGAGACGCGCAGGTAATCAATACGCCGGCCAAAGCTGTCGTGGGCGGGAACATCGGTCGGATAGCGCGGAAGGCGCTGCGGCTCGTAGAAGCTAATGGGGATGACGCCCTTCATCGGGTGTTCGTTGGTCATGGCACGCCTCATTGCGATGGGAGGTGTGGAGGTGTGGAAATGTGCAGGTGCGGGCGTTCCCCTGTAACTCCCCGCACCTCTACATCACATCGCTACAGCTCCACACCTCTACACCTCCACAGTCCCACAAACTACCTACGCAGCGGCGAACTTGAGTACACTGATCCGCGCGGCGAGCTGGCGCGCAATCTGGCGGAAGAGATCGGCATAGGCGTCGGGGGCGTCGCTGATCACTGCCGGCACGCCGCTGTCGCCACCCTCGCGCACGGCGATACCCAGGGGGATCTGGCCCAGCAAGGGTACGCCCAGGCGCGCCGCGAGGCGCTCGGCGCCGCCCACGCCGAAGATGTCATAGCGTTTCCCTGTGTCGGGGGCGACGAAGTAGGCCATGTTTTCGACGATGCCCAGCAACGGCACGTTCACTTTCTTGAACATCTCCATGGCCTTAATAACATCAGCGGTGGCCACGGCCTGCGGCGTGGTGACAATCAAGCTGCCGGTGAGAGGCAGGCTCTGCGCCAGTGTTAACGCCACATCGCCGGTGCCGGGCGGCAGATCGATGATCAGGTAGTCGAGGGGCGCCCAGGCCACGTTGTAGAGGAACTGACGGAGCAACTGGCTCACCATCGGTCCGCGCCAGATCACCGGCTGGCTCTCGTCAATTAGAAAGCCCACCGAGATCAGCTTGATGCCGTGGCCCTCCAGCGGGATCATCATTGCCTCGCCCTTCTCGTTCTGAAAGGCTTCGGGTTGCCCGCGCACCCCGAACATCAGCGGCATGCTGGGCCCGAACACATCGGCGTCGAGCAGCCCGACCCGCGCGCCCTCCAGGCCCAAGGCTACGGCGAGGTTAGCCGCGATGGTGCTTTTGCCCACGCCGCCCTTGCCGGCGGCCACGGCGATCACATTCGCGACGCCGGGAATGGGGGCCTGCTCAGGGATGCCCGCCGGGCGGCGCGTGTTGGAGGTAAACTCGATGCCGACCTCTTCCACCCCTGGCAAGGCCCGTACCGCCGCTTCGGCCTCCGCGGCGATCTGATCCTTGAGCGGGCAGGCTGGCGTGGTGAGTTCGATAGTGAAGCTCACGGCCCCGCCGTTGATCTTCACGTCCTTGACCATGCGCCGTGAGACAATATCGCCGCCGAGCTCCGGCTCCTGTACCTGGCTGAGGGCGGCAAGCACCTGCTGCTCGGTAATCTGGGGCGAGCCGCGCGTGAAAAGGCCCATGGACGTACTCCGGAAGTCTTGCTGGAGGTATCCGTTCCTGGCGAAATGGGATTGGCCGATTTCTATTATACCAGAGATTTATGAAAGATAAACCTGTCGAAAGTCTCGGGGCCGGGCTGGCGCTACTGCGCCTCTAGTAATGGATGTAGGACGGCTACGCCGCCGACCAGAACCCGGAGTTGAGAGCTTGCGCAGGATGATGTCGAACCAGCTCGGTGTCGTCTGGCGACCTCACGGGGCTTCAGGAGCAGCGAGGTCGTCACGCACAATTACCACCGCCTGTTCCGGGGTTACGTAGCTATAGCGACGGTTGCCGGGCTGCACCAGCAAGTTCGGGCCGCGATCGCAGCGGTCCTGGCACCCGCTGAGGTGCAGTTCGACGACGCCGTGCAATCCGGCTTCCCACAGAGCATTCTCAAGCGCTTCACGCGTGCCCGGGCCACGCGCCGCGCAATGAGGACCGGTGCAGAGGTACAGGCGGCAGGGCATGACTGCTTTTCTGGCGGGGAGCAGGGAGTGGGGAGCGGGGAATGCTAGAGGCGTCGTTCCACCTTCCTGCTCGCTACTCCCTGCTGCCCACTCCCCGCCCCTCGGTCGCTCTCAGGCTCGATATGCCTCAGGCTCGGTGCGGCCACACACCCAATGAGAGGGGCGGCGCCGCCAGAGACACCACGTTTTTGCCGCGGTAACCACCGGACTCGTAGGCGATCTTGCCGATGGGAACGGTGTTCGTCATAGTAGCACCGCAACGCGCGAGATTCAACTTCCCTTCACCTGTTAACGGTCGTGCAATAATCGTGCAAAGGCCGGCGCGATGCATGGGACGCTCCCGAGGAGTCAGGCGCGGAGAGATGAAGCCAGGAGCAAGAAGTTCTGTATGGGCGCCCCGGGATCCCAACCCGTCAGTGAGGCCGCTACCGCCAACTGACAACCTGGAAGCGGCGGCAAAATTTCAAGCCGCCGTGACCTGCTCGCGTTGACGCTGCCTCTCCGCCGTGGTACAATTGACTGCGATCGTCGGGGTAGCTCAGCGGTAGAGCAAACGGCTCATAATCGTTAGGTCGCGGGTTCGAATCCCGCCTCCGACACCACCGGGCGAGTGACACCAGCAGGTTGTCACTCGTTAGTTTTTTTCTGTACGATGAACGATCTCCTTTCACACCTCCGCGCGGTGCTGCAACGCCACGGACTGCTGCGTCCCGACGCCCTGATCCTGGCAGCAGTGTCGGGCGGCCCCGACTCGCTGTGCTTGCTGCATCTGCTCTGGCGGCTCCGCGCTGCCGACGGCCCACGACTGCACGTGGCCCATTTCGACCACGGGCTACGCCCCGAGTCGCTCGATGAGGCGCGTTACGTCGCCGATGTGGCAACGGCCTGGGGCGTACCGGTGAGCGTCGGGCGAAGTGACGTGGCCGCGCTGGCGGGGGCCAGCGGCGACAACGTGATGGCGACCGCCCGGCGCGCCCGCTACGCCTTCCTCGCGGCCACGGCCCGCGCCATCGGCGCCTCGGCGGTTGCGGCGGCCCATCAGGCCGACGATCAGGCCGAAACGGTGCTACTCCACCTTCTGCGTGGCGCTGGCCCTGCCGGGTTGCGCGGCATGCGCGAAGCGACTCCCTGGACCGAATGGGCGGTCGAGACCGTCAAGGTCCCGTCGCCAACCTCTCTCCACTCTGCGGGTGCACCTCCGCCAACCCTTGTTTCTGCCGCTGAAATCGCAATCCAACCGCCAGATCTCACGGGACCAGCGGCAACTCCAGGGCCGCCACTCGTACGACCCCTGCTTGGCATCACTCGCGCCGCGATTGAAAGCTACTGCCGAGAACACAACCTTGCGCCGTTAGAGGATCCCAGCAACCGGGCCGAGCGCTACGCTCGCACGCGCGTCCGGCGGCTGCTGACCGCCCTCGCCGCCGAGAACCCGCGCATCGTGGAGACACTGGGCCGAACCGCGGCAATCTGCGCCGCCGACTATGATTTTCTGCAAGCTCAACTCGACGCCGTCTGGCCGACGCTTACCGTGGAGACCCCCACGGCGATCATCCTGCGCCGCTCCGCGTGGGAGCGGCTCCATCCCGCGCTGCGGCGCTACGCAATGCGGCGCGCGGCGGCGCGGCTGGGCCTGGAGGAGGTAAGCCAGCCGCAGATCGAGGCCGCCTGCGCTCTGGCGGCGCATCCCGGCCGGCGTTTGCGCCTGGGCGCCACCCTGCGTCTGGAGGTGGAGCAAGAGCGCCTGATCCTGGCCCCCCTCTCCGTCTCTCCGCCCGGCGATGCGCCGCAACTGGCCGTGGACGAACTACCTATTGCGTTGCCAGGGCGTCTCGACCTCGGGGGAGGCTGGATGTGCATCGCGCAGACCGAGCCGCCCGTCACTCCTTCTGCCTGGTGGGTGGCCCTCGATCCGCAGGCTCTCGACGGCCCTCTGGTGCTGCGTCGCCGCCGACCCGGCGACCGCTTCCGGCCCCTCGGCGCGCCCGGAAGCCGCTTGCTGCAGGATTTCTTTGTGGATCGCAAAGTGCCACGCGGGCTGCGCGATGCCTGGCCCCTCCTTGCCACCCCGACCGCGGTGGTCTGGGTGCCAGGCCATCGCGCCGACCGGCGTTTCGTCGCCACGGAGCGGAGTCAGGGTACAATCTGGATCGGGATGATCACGACACGGGAACCATCAGCGCAACCTGGCTGGCGGCGGGGTCAGCGAGCAGTAGAGGGGCGTATGCACCGAGATATCGCCAGAGTGCTCATTTCGACGGAGGAACTGCAGACGCGCATTGCCGAGTTGGGGGCGCGGATCACCGCCGATTACGCCGAGGCGGGGGATTTGCTCCTGGTTGGAGTGTTGAAAGGCTGCGCCATGTTTATGATGGATCTGGCCCGGAGCATCGAACTGCCCGTGGCGATGGATTTCATTGCCATAGCCAGCTATGGCGCCTCGACCGAGTCAAGCGGCGTGGTGCGGCTGCTGAAGGATCTGGACACCGACATCGCCGGGCGGCATGTGCTGATCGTTGAGGATATTATTGATAGTGGCCTGACTCTGGCCTACCTGCGCGGGCAATTGCTTCGCCGCAACCCCGCCAGTCTGCGTATTTGCACCCTGTTGAACAAACCTGAGCGTCGTGTTGCTGATGTGCCGGTGGATTACCTCGGCTTTGACATTCCCAATGAGTTTGTCGTCGGATATGGCCTGGACTATGCCGAACGCTACCGAAATTTGCCCTACATCGGCATCCTCAAGCGCGAGGTCTACGGAGCATAGCATTGGTGCAACGCCCCAGGCGTAAGGTTGCCCCTCACCCATGCAGACATCTCTGGCAGAGGGAAGGGGGCAGGAAATCCATGAACTTCCAGCAACTCCCCGTTTGTGAAGTGAGCCAGATTACAATCCACGTGTGATCTGGTTCCCTTGAAGGGGGAGATCGCATTTGGTATAATTTAGCCACGGCGTCCGAATGCGCGGCGCTAAGGCGGTGCATTCGCGTTGTCTATAGACGCCGCCCCACGTGCGTTCCCCGAGCGCAGCGATGAATGCGCTTATGGCCGCTCCGCACTGCTGTCGCTTTCAACCCGTAGTAGAGGGACAACCCTAGAGGGATGGACACAACGAATGGGCGATAATCGCTGGTTAAAGAATAGCTTTGTGTATCTGATCATCCTGGTCGCCGCGCTTGCGCTGTTCTTCCAGTATTTTGGGCAAAACTCGACCCAGAGTAATGAGAAGGGCATCGCTGAGGTCATAGCCGACGCAAAGGCCGGTCGGATTAAGCAAATTGCTGCGCAGGCCGGCGATGAGCAGATCATCGTCACCTACACTGATGGCACCGAGTATCGTTCACGCCTGGAGTCGAACGATAGCGTGATGGGTCTGCTTGCGGATTGGGGTGTGCCGCTTACGTCCTCTGACGGCAAACAGCTTATCAATGTCCGGGTCAGCCCTGCTCCGGCATGGGGCGGGCTGTTAAGCATCTTCACCATCCTGTTGCCAACCCTCTTGCTGATCGGCTTTTTCGTCTTTTTCATGCGCCAGGCCCAGGGATCGAACAATCAGGCCCTTTCCTTCGGCAAGAGCCGTGCTCGCATGTTCTCTGGCGATAAGCCGACGGTCACATTTGCTGACGTGGCCGGCCAGGAGGAAGCCAAGCAGGATCTGACGGAGATCGTTGAGTTTTTGAAGTATCCCGACAAGTTCGCCGCCCTCGGCGCGCGCATTCCGCGCGGCGTTCTCATGGTTGGCCCGCCCGGAACGGGTAAGACGCTTCTCTCCCGCGCCGTGGCCGGCGAAGCGGGCGTGCCCTTCTTCAGCATCTCCGGTTCTGAGTTCGTTGAGATGTTCGTTGGCGTGGGCGCCTCGCGCGTGCGCGACCTCTTTGACCAGGCCAAGCGCAACGCGCCCTGCATCGTGTTTATTGACGAAATTGACGCTGTCGGTCGCCAGCGCGGCGCCGGCCTGGGCGGCTCCCACGATGAGCGTGAGCAGACCCTCAACCAGATCCTGGTGGAGATGGACGGGTTCGATACGAACACCAACGTAATCGTGATCGCCGCTACGAACCGCCCCGATGTGCTCGATCCAGCACTGGTGCGTCCGGGCCGGTTCGACCGCCAGGTGGTGCTCGATGCGCCCGACGTTCGCGGTCGGATTGATATTCTCAAGGTGCACACTAAGGGCAAGCCGCTGGACGAAGACGTCAATATTGAGGTTATTGCGCGTCTTACACCGGGCTTCTCCGGGGCCGATCTGATGAACGCCGTGAACGAAGCCGCCATCCTCGCCGCCCGGCGCTCGAAGAAGAAGATCAGCATGGCCGAACTCCAGGATGCCATCGAGCGCGTGGCTCTCGGCGGCCCCGAGCGGCGCTCGCGGGTCATGACCGACCGCAAGAAGCTGGTCGTCGCCTACCACGAGTCCGGTCACGCCATCACTGGCGCGGCGATGCCGCGGGCCAACAAGTTGCAGAAGGTGACGATCATCCCTCGCGGACGGGCCGGGGGCTACGCCCTGTTCCTGCCTGACGAGGACAACCTTGGCCTGCAGAGTCTGGCCTACTTCAAGGCAGAGATGGTGGTCGCCATGGGTGGCCGCGCCGCCGAGGAAATCGTCTTTGGCCCCGAGGAGATCACCACCGGCGCCTCGCAGGATCTGGTCTCGGTGACCCGTACCGCCCGTGCGATGGTGACGCGCTACGGAATGAGTGACAAGCTCGGCCCGCTGGTGTTCGGCGAGAAGGAAGAGTTGATTTTCCTTGGCCGTGAGATCAGCGAGCAGCGCAACTACGGCGATGAGGTTGCACGCCAGATTGATGAGGAGGTGCATCGGCTGGCCGTTGAGGCCTACGAGACCGCCATGCAGATCCTGATCAACAATCGCGCGGTTCTCGATGATATGGCCAATGCCCTGCTGGAATTCGAGACCCTCGAAGGCGAGCAACTGGCCGAACTGCTTAGCCGCGTCAAGCCGCTGACGCTTGATATGAGCCGCAACGGCAAGACTGCCGAGAAGCCGGCTTTGCCCACGCCTCCGCCAGCGGCCGGGCCGCTGCCGGCTTGATACGCCGATTGCCAGACCAGAGGGGCGAGCCACGCGCTCGCCCCTTTGCTGTCAGGTAAACGGTCAAGCCCTAATCCGCATTATCAATCTGCGCCCGCTGCAGCGTCCCGCTGTAATCTACGTATACGCTCTTCCACTCGCTGAACACGTCGAGCATCGTGGGCCCGGCCTCGCGATGGCCATTACCCGTGGCTTTGACCCCGCCGAAGGGCAGATGGATCTCCGCGCCGATTGTGGGGGCGTTGATGTAGACGATTCCCGCTTCGAGTTCGTGCATCGCCCGGCAGGCGGCGTTGATGTCGCGGGTATAGATTGACGCCGAGAGACCATAAGCCACGTCATTCGCCACTTCCAGAGCTTCGTCCAGGCTGGCTACTTCAATGACGCTCAACACCGGGCCGAAGATCTCCTCGCGGGCGATGCGCATCTGGGGGGTGACTCCGGTAAAGACGGTCGGCTGCACGAAGAAGCCATGAGCGTAAGCGCCTTCGATCAGGCGCGCGCCGCCGCAGCGCAGGGTCGCGCCCTCGCGCTGGCCAAGCTCGATATACGCGAGGACGCGCTGGAGCTGCTCCTCGTTGACCAGCGGCCCCATTTCCGTCTCGGGATCCAGTCCATTCCCGATGCGCAGGCGGGTCGCCCGGTCCACGATGCGTTCGACCAGGGTCGCCGCGACGTTGCGATGGACGATCAGGCGGCTGGTGGCGGTACAGCGCTGCCCGGTGGTGCCAAAGGCGCCCCAGATCACCCCCTGCAGCACCAGGTCGAGATCGGCGTCGTCCATGACGATCAGCGGGTTCTTGCCCCCCATCTCCAGACTGACGCGCTTGAGTTGGCGCGCGCCCAGTTCGTAGACCAGGCGACCCACCTCGGTGCTGCCGGTGAAGGAGATCACCGGCACGTCGGGATGCTCGACCAGCGGCTGCCCGGCGCTCGGCCCGAACCCGGTGACGATGTTGACCACGCCGGGGGGCACGCCGGCTTCGACCAGGCACTCTACCAGGTTGTAGGTGCTCACCGAGGCGTCCTCGCCGGGCTTGATAACCACGGTATTGCCGCACACCAGGGCCGGGAGCATTTTCCAGGAGGCGATGGCCATGGGGAAGTTCCAGGGGGTGATCAGTCCCACCACGCCGATGGGCTGGCGGATGCTCATCTGGAACTTGTTGGGCAACTCCGACGGCGTGGTCACGCCGTGCATGCGCCGGCCCTCGCCACCGGCGTACTGGGCCATGCCGATGGCCTCAACGATGTCGCCCCCGGCCTCGAAGAGCGGCTTGCCCATCTCGCGGGTCAGGTCGCGGCTGTAGCGCTCCTTGCGCGCCTGCAACAACTCGGCGGCCTTGAGCAGGATCTCGCCGCGCCTGGGAGCCGGCACCCGACGCCAGCCCGGATAGGCCGCCTTCGCCGCGGCCACGGCGTCGTTCACGTCATCGGCGTTGCTATCCTGAAAGATGCCAACAACCTCACGCTGATCGGCGGGATTGCGCCGCTCATAGGTCTTGCCGCTGCGGCTGGCAACGAATTCGCCGCCGATGAAGTTCTTAAAGATCCGCGCGGACATAGCCGTCCTCCCTTCCCCGGTGGGGCAGGCTGGCAAGGTTGCCCCACGCGTAAAAGTCTCACGTCCTTCCAACCGGCTGTTCCACGTGAAACACATGTTCGGATTTAAATTGCCCTACCAGGATCAGGCGGCGCCCCCCGGTTCTCCTAATCAAGCGACTATGTTCATCTCAGAGAGTTGCGCTTGCAGGCCTTGAGTCGCCGTGCCAAAACCCGGCGAGCCTGTCACCATTGTAGCGCATCGAAGGGGGAAAGGACCGGTCAGTCCTGAGGTTCGCGGTTGGCGGGCGTTGATTCATATATCAAAGGACCTGTCCACAGATGCGGATGGCGTCTGGCAGGATCGGCGCTGACACCGCGCTCTTCCAGAACTTTCAAGAATGCTGCATCACTCATCCTTGCAATCAATTCCAGATTGTCAGACTGGCCGAGCCACTGCGCTAACCGCGTGCGTTCTTCGGGGGTAAATCTAGCGCGGCGCAGCGAGCGTTCAAAAGTCCATTCCGAAATCGGCAGGCGAACGAAATCGGCATTCTTATACCTGAATAGGCAGAGCGTGCGAGGTAAAGGGATATTATCCGATTGCAGATCGATCAGATACAGAAGGCGCCGGTTCAGACGACTACTCTTGATCCATTGCGCAACTACTGGGGAGCGATAACGGGCGCCTGCCTGCTGCACCAGATTGACCAGCGGCAGCCATCGCATTTGTTCAGGCGAGGGTCCGGCTGCCTGGAGTCTGGATAGTTGGTTTACCACCTGCGTGCGAATGGCTGCCAACTCATCCGCCATAGCCGTGTCCTGCTTCTCGAGCCAGCCTGGTTCCGCATCGCCTGCCTGACCTGCGACACGTTCGATCCCGTTCCAGAACTGCTGGATACGTCCAATCAGCGTCTCCTGATCCCTGGGAAAGAGCCGTTCCCAGAGCCAGGCCAGGCTAAAGAGCAGCGCTCCAATAATGAGGATCATTACCGCGATGGCTACGATGATCATGGTCACTTGCTCTACCGTGACGAGTGGAATGATAGCCTGCAGCCACGCAGGATAGGTTTCTTGATTGATTACTGAACCAGGAATGAATTGTGGCAGGGCGATGACCAGGGCAGTAAGGGCCGCCAGGGCGCCGAGAATGCGGGTCCAATATTCCAGGCTTTCGCGAGCGATCCGGTCGGTCTCCGTGAGCAGCGTTTCGAGGGCATTTGCCACTCCGGCGATGTTTTCGATCAGCACTGGCACCTGTGACCGCAGTGATTTCATCGGCTGTTGCAGGTAGCTATACGGGTATGCTGCCATAAGCGCCTGGTTCAGACCGATCGTCTGACTGTTCAAGGGTTCGGAAATAGTGAATTGACGCCGGAAATAATCATCGGCGCCGTCAATATACCCTTCGAAACGGCTCTGCAATTGCTCCGTCCGGCCGCTAAGATTAACCATGCGTCCCTGCAACTGAGCTACCGGCATCTTAATCGCGCGTAATTCATGGGTGAGGCGCTTCTGGTCGCCGCGGCTCAGGGAAGGCAGGAGTGCGACCATCCTTGAGAGATCGAGACTTAATGAGTCGACGGTGCCGCCCCACACCGCGCGCAAGTGGGCCAGTTCCTGATAGTCGGTGTGGATGTCGCGCGCTTCGTTCGAGATTGAGAACTCGAGGAAACTGAGCTGAGTGGTGATGAAGTCGATGTCGTGCTCAAGATCGATCGCGCTTGCCGGACGCGAACGGGTCGGCAGTAAGACGTAATAGGCTTGGTAGGAATTCTGCCTGATAACCTCCCGGCGAGCGGCTAACAGATCCCCTTCCAGAACACCCCAGGACACCTCTTTTGACAGAGGATCGTCTGAGCCAAGACAGACCCTGATGATCTGGCTGATGCCAGGATCGTCTGCGATACGTCTCTGCTCGATCAGAGGGTCCTTGGAGGCGTAGTCCAGAATGTAAAAAACTGCTGGCATTCCATCGAGTCCGGCAAACCGGGGCGCTGCGCTGGGGATGCCAAAAAAGCCAAGGAGGTAACTCTTAAGATTGGTCAACTTGTTCCTGTAGAATTCTTGCAGAATCCACAGTGCATTATTAATGGAGAGCGAGGCGGGGATCGCTGGCTCATCAGGCGTTGGAGGCGCAGCGCGATTCGCTTCCGGCCAGCCGCTCCAGATGGTCAACATTGGTTTGCAGATGATTTCGTTGCGACTGATGGCGAACTCGACCAGACGCCAGGAAACGTAAAATGGCAGCGTTTTTTCCGCCACGCTGCCCATAAACTGGTCTATTGCCGATCCGATCTTAGGGTCAGGCGCGCCTTGGATCAGTTCATTGATCGTGAGCGCAGCAAAAAGCGTACAGCGATGGCGAGAGAAGAGTTGATAAAACGGCCTCTCATCACCGACCATTGCCATTCGTTTCGAATAATCATCAAACGCACGCTCCATCAGTTCTGCCCACCAGATCCCCTGAGTTCCGCGATACCAGACGTACTGCCGGTCGCGACCCTCAGCAGCGCGCACCACAGCGATCAGGTTCTCTAAGTACGGTTCGCAAAGTTCCCTATCTCCCTTTCGGCTGGAGATCGCATCCGGTGAGATTCCCAACTTCTGGAGACTGAACGCCAGTTCTGGTTGCCTGTCAATTTCCGCTGTTCCGAGGACGCTTGACACGATCTGCCCTGCACCGATTGCATCGACTCCCAGCCAGGCCTCAGGCAGATGGAGGAACCAGCGGATAAGAGATGGCAGACCTTCCGAATGGCGCAGGCCTTCGTCAAGGTTGGTTTGCCAGTAGAATGGCTGTCCGACCACCAGCCCGACACGGTTGACGTTGCCCTGCTCCAGGCGGTCCTGCTCAACGGGTTGAGGTGTCATTGTGAACTTCTTTCGCAAATCATTTGTCGATTGCGATAAGTGTAACACAAAACTTCTCTCTAATTCATATATATATTTACTTAAATATGGCGACGCACTATTAATTTTCTCTTCAGACGTCTTTGCCAGGGTCGTGGAGTTCTTGCCACACGATGATGGGTGACATCGCACGGCTTTCGGGAGCGCCAGCACGCCTCGCGCTCGCAGGTCGCCAGTCCGGGCGCCCAGGAAGAGGCTAACGCCCTGAGCGCGTCACCTTTTGCTGGCGGCCTTGATGCAATCGCCGGGACGTTGGGCGAAACGGAGAACTTTTCGTCAAGCTCTCGCCGCCCCCCCTACCACTCACGGTTATGATATGCTTTATACTAAGAACCGTATACTACGAGCGCAGCTGACACTGGCGCATCGCGCGCCCCAGGCTTTCCTGGCTGCGCCAGTGCGACAGAGGCTAAACATCGAGGAATGCGATGCTTGAAATAGAAGTTGCTGTCGCGAAAGTGGCTCACCACGGCAGTGGCGAGAGCGGCGATACCCTGGAGATGATCGAGCGGCCCGGCGGCGGCTTCTCGTTTGTGTTGATTGATGGCGAGGGGACCGGTCGCGGCGCCAAGACGCTCAGCAATCTCCTTGCAACCCGCGCGATTGCCCTGCTGAAAGACGGCGCGCGCGATGATGGCGCCGTCGCGCGCGCCGTGCATGACTATCTGTACACCTACCGCGCCGGTCAGGTGGCTGCAACGTTGAACATTCTATCGGTGGATTATCAGAGCGGCAAGATCTTAATGTCCCGCAACAATCCGGCGCCGTTCTTTGTCATTACGCCCCAGGGCCTGCACAGCTATAGCGAACCTTCGACGCCCATCGGTCTGCAGCCGATGACAAAACCGATCATCACTGAATTGCCGGTTGAACCGTACACCTACATTGTGGTCTTTACCGATGGGTTGACCCGTGCCGGGGAGCGCTACGGCGAGGATCTGGCGCTGGGCAACTTCCTCTCCGGCTGGCCCGCTGCGGCGGGGCGCTCGGCCAGCGAGTTGACCGAAGAGTTGTTGCGCCGGGCGTTGGAACTGGATCGTGGTGAACCGGCCGATGATATGAGTATTCTTACCATGGCCGTGCTCCCGCGCCCGGCCACGCTTAAGGTCCGCCGTCTCAGGGCCAGTCTGCCCTTCGAGGCGCCCGCCGGGACCGCTCCCGATGTGCGTGCCGCCGCTGCAGATGAGGGTTGATGCCTGCATATGAAACCGCCTTTCTCCCCTGGACGGCGCCCCTACCGCACGGCGCGCGAACGGGTGGCGGCCCGGCGCATGCTGCGTGGTCAGGTTGCTCCTCGACGGAGGTCGCTGGTGCTTCCTGGGGTGGCGCTCCTGCTGGTTGCGCTCCTCGCTGTCGGCCTCTGGAGCTGGATCGGCAGCGCCCTGCGCGGCTTCCAGCAGGAGGATCCCCGCCGATCGGTCGCCGATGCCGGCAGCACGGACTTCGACGCCAGAATGCTGCCTCGCGATCTGCGTAAGCCGTTCAATGTACTGCTCATCGGCGTTGATCGCCGGCCCGACCCGGAAGAAGGCGCCCGCAGCGATACGCTGATCCTTGTGCACGTTAACCCTGCCGAAGAGTGGGCGGGAATGCTCTCCATACCCCGCGACTCCGTGGTGCAGATCCCCGGTCTGGGCATGGCCAAGATCAATGCCGCCTATGCCTACGGATACAATAATCCCGAGGCCCTCTACGGCCGCGGCGTTGCGCCCGAGGCCGCAGGGGGCGCTCTCGCCGCTGAAACCGTCGCCGGCTTCCTCGGTGTCGAGGTGGATTATATCGCCCAGGTTGATTTTCAGGGCTTCCAGCGTCTGATAGACACCCTCGGCGGCATTCCCATCAATGTTGAGCGCCCGATCTTCGATGCCGCCTATCCCTCTGAAGATTACGGCTACGAGCGTCTCTACATCCCCGCTGGTCTACAGGTGATGAATGGCGATCTGGCCCTGCGCTACGCGCGCACCCGCCACGCCTCCAGCGACTTCGACCGCTCGCGACGCCAGCAACAGGTGCTCCAGGCCATGCTGCACGAAGTGCGCGCCCGCGGTTTGCTGAGCCAGGTCACGCTGTTGCCGGATCTGGTCCGTGATTTGCAGGCGAGCGTCCGCACAACCATACCCCTGAGCGACATCGAAACCCTCCGCGGGCTGGCCGCCCTGGCTCAGCGCCTCGATGCAGAACGTATTCTGACCCTGAGCATCAATCCCGACGAGGTGGGCGTTGTCTGGGAGAATGGCTCAGATGTCTATTGGGACCCCGCGGACGTCGCGGCTCAGGTGGCCCGATTACAGGCCGGCCCTGACGCCGCGGTCGAACGGGCTCGCGTTCAGGTGCTCAACGGCGCAGGCGTGCCCGGACTGGCAGGACGGGTGACGGCCTGGCTGTCAGCGCGCGGCTTCAGTCTGGCAGCCCCCGATGACGCCCCGCGCGTCTACAAGCGCAGCCAGTTGATCGATTACCGTGGCCGACCCGAGACCCTCCGCCGCCTCGCTGAGACGCTTGGCCTCGATCCCGGCGATGTGTATGCCGTGCCGCCGGCTGGCTCGCCGCCCGCTGACGGGGTGGACCTGGTGCTCATTCTTGGCGAGAATTATCAGCCGGCATGGGCCGGTGAGTAGCTCTGTCACCTGGCTCCGAGACTCCAGGCAAACTGGTTATCTGTGGCATTGCGCATGAAGCCTGAGCCGCGCTCCTGAGCACGCGCGGTTTGCAGGCCGACGCGAAGGCGCAAAGCCGCAACAGGAAGCGCCCTGAGTTGACGCGCTAACCTATGTGCGAACTTTGCGTCTCTGCGGCCTGACTTCTCAGACTATTCGAGCAATGCCGGGTGTGCTACAGCGACAGACGATCAAGGAACTCGAGCAGCGCTGCGTTGAAGGCCTCAGGTTGTTCCAGGTTGCTCAGGTGGCCGGCGGCGGGGATGCGTCTGAGGGTGGCGTCGGGCAGCGTCGCTGCCAGACGTTCGGCTTCAGCGGGCGGAGTCAGACCGTCCTCCTCACCCACGATCACCAGCGCCGGCACGTCTATGTCAGGCAGGTCGGAACTTGAGTCGATCCGCAAGGCCATGCCGCGCAATGCGCCAGCGATGCCATCGGGGCTGTTGGCCGTGATAAGCGCCCGCAGCGTGTCACGAACCTCGGGCGCCGCGCCTGCCGCGACCAGATTGGGGATCATCTTATCAGCAATCGCCCCGGCGCCCTGCTCTTCAGCCAGTCGCGCATTGGTCTCGCGGGTCGCGCGTCCCTCCTCGCTATCGGCGCCGGCGCGCGTATCGGCCAGCACGATGGCCGCCACCTTGTCGCGGTGGCGGCGCCAGAAGGCGAAGGCAATGTATCCCCCCATCGAGAGGCCTACCACTACCGCTCGCGTCACGCCCAGGTGTTCCAGCAGGGCTGCTGCATCGTCAGCCAGCGTGTCCATCAAGTAAGGGCCGGGCGGTGCATCGCTGCCTCCAAAGCCCCGCAGATCCGGGGCGATAACCCGATAGCGGTTCCGCAGCGCCTCGATCTGCGGTTGCCACATCGCGGCGCTGAGCGGAAAAGCGTGCAGCAGCAGCACCGCCGGTCCCGTCCCTACATCGTCGAAGCGCATGCGGATCCCGTTGAGGTTGGCCTCCATGCGATCCTCTCCTTCGTTACTTCCTCATCAGGCATGATTTCGCTGCGCGGCCTCTCGGGTCGCCGTTCGGGGAGGTGTGGAGAGCATAACCCTCCACGATGGGTTGCTTCCGCCCACGACCGGCGCACTCTGACCGGGCCAGGACCCATCCGCTGCCGCAGGCGGAACAGAGGAGTGCGGACACGCTACGCTTTCCGCCAATTTTACAGCAGCGCCTCAGGTAGGAGCCAGGCATCTGTTACAGTACAATGATATTCGTTATGAACCTTGATGCCAAACTGGATTTGCTGACTGACGCGGCGCGTTACGACCTCTGCTCCTCTAGCGCGGGGCCGGGGTGGCGATTCGCGCCGCGAACCGCCGCGGGCGATCCCCTCGATGACGGCCTCAGCCGCCAGGCGCGACCACTCTTCCGGGTGCTAATGAGCAGCGTCTGCGCCTGGAACTGCACCTACTGCCCATTACGAGCGGCGAGCGACGTTCCCCGCGCCAGTCTGGAACCAGAAGAACTGGCCGCCGCCTTTCTGCCGCGCTACCGCGCTGGCGCGGTTCAGGGCTTGTTCGTCACCACCGCGGTGCACGGTGATGTCAGCGCCGCCATCGGGCGCTTGCTCGATGGGGTCGAGGCACTGCGCGTACAGCATGCCTATGACGGCTACGTGCACGTCAAGCTGTTGCCCGGCGCTTCCTTCTCCGACGTTGAGCGGGCCTCACGGCTGGCCAATCGGCTCAGCCTGAATCTCGAGGCGCCCTCCGCCGAGCATCTGCGGCGCATCTCCCCGGAGCGCCTGTGGCATACTGACGTGATCGAACGCCTGCGCTGGGCTCGCGAGAGGCAGCGCGCTGGCGCCTTGCCCGCTGGTACAGCGACCCAGTTTGTGGTCGGCGTTGCCGGCGAGCGCGATCGCGAGCTTCTGGAGACCGGAGCCTGGCTCTACCGCGAGCTGGGGCTGCGCCGGGTGTACTTCGGAACCTTCCGGCCCATTGCCGGCACGCCTCTCGCCGAAGCTCCCCCCACGCCTCTGCTGCGCGTCCGGCGGCTTCAGCAGGCCGACTGGATGTTGCGCGGCTACGGTTTTTCGCAGAGCGAACTGCCCTTCAACGCTGCCGGCGACCTGCCCCTCCACCTCGATCCTAAACTGGCCTGGGCGCTGGCAAACCTCGCCCGCTTCCCGGTGGAACTGAACACCGCCGACCCGGAGCAACTCCTGCGCGTGCCCGGCATTGGCCCCCGTAGCGTTGCACGCATTGTGCGCCTGCGCCAGTTGCATCCTTTTCGCGAGTTGCGCCACCTCACCAGCCTTGGCGCCCAGGCAAACCGCGCGCGCGACTTCGTCACCCTCGATGGGCGCTTCTTCGGGCGAACGCCTGCCGAGTTGGCGCGCCTCTATGCCCCTCGGCCCATTGTCGAGCAGTTGTCCCTCTTCTGAGGTGAAAAGCCGGAAACCGGGTTTCCCAATCAGCCCCTTCTGTCTTTTCCCAGCACCTCCCGGAGAGCGGCGATAAAGCCCCGATTCTGCTCTTCCGTACCGAAGGAAACCCGGATGACCCCGGGCACGCCCCAACCCGCCAGCGGCGTTACGGTGAAACCACGGGCGCTCAAGGCTTCGCTTACCATCGCGTCGTCACCTACCGGCACCGCGATGAAGTTCGTCCGGCTGGGAACAGGCGCCAGCCCCAGGGCCTGCAATTCCTGCATAAAGAAGGTCCGGCAGTTGTCGGCGTGTTCCCGGCTGCGAGCCACGTGCTCCTCATCCTCCAGCGCGGCCAGGCCGGCGAGCTGGGCCAGCAAGTTCACGTTAAAGGTCGGTCTGGTCCGTTCGAGGTACGCGATCACCTCGGAGTGGCCATATGCGTAGCCCAGGCGCAGCCCGGCCAGACCGTAGATCTTGGCGAAGGTGCGGAGCAGGATCAGGTTTGCCCGTCCCCTGCGGATTTCCGGCAGCAGGTCGGGATACTCCGGGCCTGCGGCGAACTCCGCGTAGGCTTCGTCCATCACGATGAGTACGTCGTCGGGCACGCGCCGCACAAAGGCGAAGACCTCCTCGGCGTTCACAGCAGTGCCGGTGGGGTTGTTGGGGTTACATACGAACACCAGCCGGGTACGCGGCGTGATCGCTGCCGCCATCCGCTCCAGGTCGTAGGTGTAGTCGCGCAGCGGCGTCCGCACCGGCGTGGCCCCCATTTCCAGCGTCCGCAACAGGTAACTGATGAAGGTGCCCTCGGCCAGCACCACCTCGTCGCCTGGCTCAAGAAACGCCAGACAGAGCAGCAGGATCAACTCGTCTGAACCATTGCCGCAGATCACCTGGGCTACGTCCAGACCGGCCCTGGCGGCGAGGGCCTGGCGCAACGCCAGACTCGCCGAGTCGGGGTAGCGGTGGGCCTGGAGGATGGCTTTCTGGAGGGCCGCCAGGGCCTTCGGCGAAGGACCGAGGGGGTTCTCGTTAGACGATAGCTTGACCATCGCCGTTGTCGGCCCTCCAAGCAGCCTGGCCGGCTTATATGCAGGCAATCCACGAATGTGCTCTTTGAAACGCATGCCGCTCCTTCTTCCCGTTATCGAGAAACCCGGGGCGTTCCGCACTCTTCCCCCGTGCAACCTGCTTGTCACCCGCTGTTCTGGCTGGCCGGGGCTTCACGGTCTGGCTTCTGGTGCAGCGGCAAGGTGAACACGAAACTGCTCCCGGCGTCTTTGACGCTTTCCACCCAGATGCGCCCGCCGTGCATTTGCACGAATTGCCGGCTCAGATAGAGGCCGAGCCCCAACCCCTCGGCGCGGCTGTTGCGCCCGCGATAGTAGCGCTGGAACAGCCGCGCTTGCTGCTCGGGAGGAATGCCGGCGCCCTGGTTCGTCACCCGCACCAGCACTCCTGGCCCGCCAAGCGCCCGCGCCTCTTCACTTTCGGGATCAAGGAGCCGCAGGCTGACGGTAATCTCGCTCTCCGGAGGACTGTACTTGATCGCGTTTCCGATCAAGTTGGTCAACACCTGCCTGATTCGCAGCGAGTCGCACTCGACGAAGAGATCCTCGGCGTCGTGCAGCAGCACCAGGGTGCGGTTGCCAGCCGCGGGGCGCTGCTGATCGAGCACCTGGGTCGCCAGGTTCAACAGGTTCACCCGCTGGATCTGCAGATCCAGTTGTCCGGCATCAATGCGCGACACATCGAGCAGGTTGTCCACCATCCGCAGCATATGCGTCACCTGCTGCGACAGAATGGTCAGACCATGGAGATCACGGGGATCAGCCTCGCTCCGCTGCTGCTCGCGGCGCAACAGCAGGTCGGCGTAGGAGCGCACCGCGGCGAGGGGGCTGCGCAGTTCATGGGCTGCCACCGCAAGGAACTCGTCCTTGGCCCGTTCGAGCTTCTGGCTGGCGGTCACATCGCGGAAGACCACTACCGCCCCCTCGATCGTGCCATCGTCGGCGCGGGTGGGCGCCCCGGAGAAGCTCATGACCGTCTCGTCGCCGCTAGCCCCGCGGAGGATCAGGCGATAATCCTGGAACACCTCGCCAGCGAGCGCCCGCGCGAAGGGCAGTTGGTCGAGGCGCAGGGGCCGGCCCTCCATATCGCGCATGCGGTAAAAATCGGGCATCTCGGCGAGGGGTTGTTCGAAGGGCGGCGAGTCGAGGCGGAGCAACGTGAGCGCGGCGTCGTTGGCCATGGTCAGGCGGCCGCGCGCATCGCAGAGCAGCACCCCTTCGGCGATGGAGGCGATAACCGTGTTGAGTTTGCGCCGCTCGCTCTGGCTGTCGGCGTAGAGACGCACATTGGCGATGGCGAAGCCGACCTGGTTGCAGATCGGCATCAGCATCTCCTTATCGGCGTGCCGGCTCAGGTCACAGTCACTGTACAGGGCCAGCACCCCCGCCACTGTACCGCCCGCCAGTAAGGGGAAGTAGGCGCAGGAGTTCAGACCATGGCGGAGAAAAACCCCTTCGCCGCGCTCCTCGAGCAGGGGCCGCTGCATCGGCTGCCCGTAGTGGACCACTTCGGCAAATGGCGCCTCGGCCACGGGCAGGCTCCTGAGCGCTTCAACACAATCCGCCGGCAGGCCCTGCTGCGCGGCGAGGTCGAGCCGGTCGAGGGCCGGTTCACGCAGCAGCAGCGCGCCACATGTACCGGGCAGCAGATTCACTACCACATCAAGCACGCTGCGTACCAGGTCATCGAGGTCGGCAGCCGTGGAAATCGCGGTGACCACGGCGTCAAAGGCTTTCAGGCGCTGCTCGTTGCGCTGGGCCTCGGCGTACAGTTGCGCATTCTTCAGCGCCGACGCGACCAGGTTGGCGAAGGTTTGCAGCATCGGGAGATCGGCACGCTCCAGAGGCCGCCAGGTTGTCTCGCTCGTAGTGCCAAGGTTGAGCAGTTCCAGCACGCCGAGCGTCTCAGCGCCCACGCGCAGGGGCACCGCGACAACGGTTAGATTGCGCGGCAATTGTTCTCCCAGTTGTTGAAACAGGACGGCATTGCTGGAGGTGGACACGACCTGCTCGACAGTGGCGCGATAGCCCAGAGGCGTCTCGACGAACTGCGGCTCCAGACGCTGGAAGGCCAGCCCGGCGATGCCCTCGCCGGAACGCAGCGAGGAGGCGGCCAGCAACTGCGCGGTTTGTGGCTCTAGCGGCAGTCCTGCGAAGGAACAGGGACGCAGGCGGCCATTGTGGTTGAACCACAGAATAGCCGCCTGCACCGAAGGCAGCGCCTTGATCACGCGCGCTACCAGACCGGTCTGGATTTCCTGCGGGTCCAGCACGGCGACCAGATACGAAGAGAGTTGCAGCAGGCTGCTGACCTGGTCGGTCGTCGCCGGGGGTGGAGCGGAGCGCTGAGGTGTGGATGACGCCTTCGCCTCGCGCGCTTGCCGCTCGCGCCGCCGAGTTGGCTGCCGTTCAGTCATCGGTTAGCCCTCCCCCCGTAGCGACCAGGCAACGGCGCGGCGCACCCCTTCCTCAAGCGGCACACGAGGGATGAACCCCAGCAATTCGCGCGCGAGGGTGATGTCGGCGACGTAGTAGGTGACTTCCCCCGGTCGCTTCACCGGCTCGACAATAATCTGCGGCTGCACTCCCAGCGCCCCGGCGATCAGTTCGGCGAGCCGCACCAGGGAATTGCCCTGCCCATAGGCCAGATTAATCGTCCGGTTGACCACCTCGCCCGCCAGCAGCCGGTGCATGCCCCGCACGATCCCGTCTACACAATCGTCCACATACGTGAAATCCAGCACCTTCTCGCGGCCATAGACCGTTACCGGTTCGCCCCGGCTCAGGCGCCGAATGAAGAGCGGGATCACGCGCTCCATCCGCTCGATGTCGGTATCGTAGCGCCCGTAGACGTTGGAAAAACGAAACACCAGATAGCGCACGCCGTAGCAGCGGGCATATGAGTAGATCAACGCCTCGCCAGCGATCTTGGAGGCTGAGTACGGACTTTCGGTAAAGCTGAAATCGGCGCTACGCTCCTCGGTCAGGTAGCGCCGGATGTCACCATACACCTCCCGTGAAGACGAGAAGATGATCGGCAGGTTGTTGGCCCGGCAGTATTCCAGCACGTTAAAGGTCACATTGATGTTTTCGAGCGCCCGGTGAGGTTGTTCAACCAGATCGTACACTTTAGCGTTGGCCGCCAGATGCACCACAATGTCGCAGGGAGGGTAAGGCGCCCCTCCGATACCGCCGCGAAACTCGCGCTGAGGGACGGCTAAATCCTGGAGCAGCGTGGGGAACGCGCTGGTCCAGGGATTAATGCGGCGGTCAACGCCAAACACGCTGTGCCCCTCGGCCAGCAATCGCAGCGCCAGATTGGTGCCGATCTGCCCACTGGATCCGGTAATGAGGACGCGCATAGGCAATCACAACGCTGGGTGGGGATCGCGCCGGAATGAGCGAAGCGCCCTGCATTTGCCGGGCAAAGCCCAGACTCCAGTATACCAGCTTTATGGCGGGCCGTCGTTGGAGACGGGGGGCCGCCCTTCTTCCGCGCCTGGTCAGAACCCGTCCCCACCGGCTGAAACAGGACGGCAGGGAGACTGCCATGTCTCCCTGCCGTCCTCCAGGACCGTAACGTAGCGGTGAACTCTAACTTGCCGCGGCCGGCCTCGCCCCCGGCCAGGGGAACCAGATGGCACAGGCCAGTTCAGGCGCGCCGTAAGGGGGGATACGTGTCAGCCAGCGGTGTTTGATGCGCCGCACGCCCGCTGTTGCTCTTGCCGTTCGTCTCGACCACCCCGTTGCCGGTCGCGCCGTTGCCGTTGAGCAGCTCGTTGATGCCGCTGAGCAACTGGCACAACAGTTGCTCAAGCGTGACCACCTGCTCGTCGGAGAAGCTCCGCAGCATGCGTTCCATATCCTCGCGCCGGGCCTGCTCCACCCGCGCCAGTTGCGCCTCCCCCTGCGGCGTGAGCGTGACCTGGACCACGCGGCGATCGTCCAGGTCACGCACCCTGCCCACCAGGTGCTCGCTGATCAGACGGTCCACGATTCCTGTCAACGTGCCCGCCGATTGCTGGGTGATCTCGGCCAGTTCGCTCATACGGCAGGTGCCCGCGTTGCGAATGGCAAAGAGCGTCACCATCTGCGGCAGGGTGAGACCAATGTCAGGGCGACTGAGGGTTTGGAGCAACTGCTTGTGGCTCTGCCAGATGAGCTGGCGAACGAGTTCATCGATCGCGGCGATGTGTTGCGAACGCTCGTCTTTGGTGTACATAGGACCCTCTGCACCCAGGTGGCCGGTGCGGGGCGCGGGCGGCGCGCCGTCGGTCCCTGAATTATTCTTGCAATAAATATTTAAATCCTCCTGTATTTTATCCTAATAGCAATGATTTGTCAATATCTTGCACAGAATGAAACATGTTTTTGCAAAGCGCCCGGCTGCGAGGAAGGGCGGCACGGGTCAGGCGCCCTCAGACGCCCCTCCTGTCCTGCCCTCGGGTTGATGCTCCATCTCCGGGCCACGGGCCCCGGCCTCCGGATGATTCGTTGGCGCGAGCGGCTCCATCGCCCTGCCGCCCGTCGCCGGAGACGAAATCCAATTCGCGCATCTCGCTGGCCCGAATCTTGTGGTACAATACAACCATGCTTACGGGCGAACCGGTTTACCGCACCATTAGCATTGACAAAGTCCCCCGCAGGTGGTATCATTATCTGTCGCGATTGGTCAGCCAGGGCGTGTCTCCCCAAGGTGGCGGACGAGCGCTCCCTGCCAGCACGGATTATTATTGACTATTTTTGCTTGTTCACCACGCGCCGCACCAGATGGTGCGCGCCGCTAACTCGCCTGCGATTGTCACGCCAGTTCTGAGACCGCCCCCCGGTCGGGGGGTCTCCAGGACCGGCTATTCTGCTTTTTACCCGCGCCTGTCCACAGCGTCGCCGAGTGTACGCTGTCGCCCGATGATCGCCCGCCAACGAACGATTGATGAAGAGGTGAGTATGCCCCCGTTGATTGAGTCTGTGGTGCTTCAGCCGCTGATCGCGCCAATTGATCAGGGTGTTAATGGGCGACGCCTCCGCCGCATCGAACGCCGCTCCTTCGCCCGCATCCACGACGCGATTGAGTTGCCGCGCCTGATCGAGACCCAAGTCAACAGCTTTGAGTGGTTCCGCCGCGAAGGTCTGCGCGAACTCTTCGAGGAGATCTCGCCCATTACGGACTTTACCGGCAAGAACCTCGAATTGCACTTTAAGGACTACCAGTTCGGCGAACCGCGCTACGATGAGTTCCAGTGCCGTGAGCGCGATCTCACCTATGCCGCTCCGCTGCGCGTCAATGTCGAGTTGCGCATCCTCAGCACCGGCGAGATCAAGGAGTCGGAGATCTTTCTCGGCGATTTTCCGATGATGACGGATAACGGCACGTTCATCTATAACGGCGCCGAGCGCGTTGTGGTCTCGCAACTGATCCGCTCCCCCGGCGTTTATTTTAAGGACGAGAAGGAGCCGACCAGCGGCCGCTTGCTCCACTCGGCCAAGTTGATCCCCAATCGGGGCGCCTGGTTGGAGTTTGAGACGAACAAACGCGATGTGATCAGCGTCAAGGTTGATCGCAAACGCAAGATCCCCGTGACCATCCTCCTGCGGGCTATTATGGCCTGGCAGGCCGATGAACATGGCAATGGCCGCTGGGTTCCTGATAATGAACTCGACCGGTACGGCCATAATGAGCATATCCTGGAACTGTTGCGCCACGTGGACACTGTGCCCGAGCACCCCTATGTCCAGGCAACCCTGGATAAGGACCCTGTGCATAATAGCAAAGAGGCGTTGCTGGAATTGTATAAGCGCCTGCGCCCTGGCGACCCGCCGACGCTCGATAATGCCCGTTCGTTGCTCGAGTCGCTGCTGTTCAATCCGCGGCGCTACGACCTGGCGAAAGTGGGACGCTACAAGCTCAATAAGAATCTCTGGGAGCGCGACGGGCGCCGCGATGGCGTCTCCACGCCGCCCGATCTCCACGTGCGCGTCCTGCTGCCTCGCGATATCTTCAAGATCGTAGAGCAGATGATCCTGTTGAACAATGGCCATGGTCGCGCCGATGATATTGACCACCTCGGCAATCGTCGCGTCCGCACGGTCGGCGAACTCATCCAGCAGCAATTCCGCGTGGGGCTGTTGCGCCTCGAGCGCGTGGTCAAGGAACGCATGTCCCTCCAGGACCCCGAGAGCGCCACGCCCAACGGCCTGATCAATATCCGCCCCGTCGTGGCCGCAATGCGCGAGTTCTTCGGCGGTTCGCAGTTGAGCCAGTTTATGGATCAGACCAATCCCCTGGCTGAACTGACCAATAAGCGCCGCCTGTCCGCCCTTGGTCCCGGCGGGCTTTCCCGCGACCGCGCCGGCTTCGAGGTGCGCGATGTGCACCATAGCCACTACGGGCGCATCTGCCCGGTGGAGACCCCTGAAGGCCCGAACATCGGTCTCATCGGCACGATGTCCACCTTCGCGCGGGTCAATGAGATGGGCTTTCTGGAGACGCCCTATCGCAAGGTGTACAACAGTATCGAGAATGCGCCGGTCTGGAAGGAACGCGGCCTGTTGCTGCGCGATGTGCGCGATCTGCGCACCGGTGAACTGATCGCCGCTAAAGGCTCGCGGGTGGACGATGCGACCGCGAGGCGCATCGCCATCGGCTTGCTGCGCGGTCAGATCCTGCGCGAAGACGTGGTCAATCCGGATACGGGCGAAGTTGTCGCCGAAGCCGGCACCGAGGTCAATCGCGCCCTCGCCGAGAAGATCGTCGAGCTGCCGATCAAAACCATTCGCATTCGCCCGGTAGTGTCTCAGGAGACCGAGTATCTCTCGGCTGATGAAGAGGATCGCTTCGTGGTCGCCCAGGCTAACGCGCCCCTCGATGAGTATAATCGCTTCGTCCAGCCGACGGCGTCCTGCCGCTTTGCCGAGAAGTTTGTGCAGGAGCGGGTCGAACGGATTGATTATATGGACGTGTCGCCCAAGCAGGTGGTCAGCGTCTCGACGGCGCTGATCCCCTTCCTGGAGCACGACGACGCCAACCGCGCCCTGATGGGGTCGAATATGCAGCGGCAGGCGGTGCCCCTCCTGCGACCGGACGCGCCTATCGTCGGCACCGGCATGGAGTATCGAGCCGCTCGCGACTCCGGGCAGGTGGTGGTGGCCCGCAAGTCCGGGGTGGTTGTCGCCGCGACTGGTGATCGCATCGTGATCCGGGAGGACGACGGCTACGAGCGCGAGTATCGTCTGCGTAAGTTTATGCGCTCGAACCAGGATACCTGCATCAACCAGCGGCCCGCCGTGGTGCGCGGCCAGCGGGTGGAGGCCGGTGAGGTGATTGCCGATAGCTCCTCCACCGATAACGGCGAACTGGCCCTCGGCCAGAATGTCCTGGTGGCCTACATGCCCTGGGAGGGCGGCAACTTCGAGGACGCCATCCTCGTCTCTGAACGCCTGGTGCGCGAGGACATCTTTACCTCCATCCACATCGAGAAGTATGAGGTGGAGGCCCGCGACACCAAGCTCGGCCCTGAGGAAATCACCCGTGATATTCCCAATGTCGGCCAGGACAGCCTGCGGAACCTCGATGAACGCGGGATTATCTACATCGGCGCCGAGGTGCAACCCAACGATATTCTCGTGGGCAAGATTACACCCAAGGGCGAAACCGATCTGACCGCCGAGGAGCGCTTGCTCCGTGCCATCTTCGGCGAAAAGGCCCGCGAGGTCAAGGATAGTTCCCTGCGGGTGCCTAACGGGGTGCGCGGCAAGGTGATTGATGTCAAGGTCTTCTCGCGCAGCGAGGGCGCCGACCTGCCCGTCGGCGTCAACCAGACCGTGCGTGTGCTGCTCTGCCAGAAGCGCAAGATCAGCGCTGGCGACAAGATGGCCGGCCGCCACGGCAACAAGGGCGTCGTCAGTCGCGTGCTGCCGGTGGAGGATATGCCCTTCCTGCCCGATGGCCGCCCGGTGGATATTATTCTCAACCCCATCGGCGTGCCCTCGCGTATGAATATCGGGCAGATCCTCGAAACCCACCTGGGCTGGGCCGCCGCTCGCCTGGGCTACCGCGTGGCCACGCCGGTTTTCGATGGCGCCCATGAGGACCAGATCAAGGCCATGCTCCGCGAGGCCGGCCTGCCTGAAGACGGCAAGGTGACCCTCTACGACGGGCGCACCGGCGAGAAGTTCGATCATCCCGTCACCGTGGGTTATGCCTACATGCTCAAACTGGCCCACCTGGTAGAGGATAAGATCCACGCCCGCTCGACCGGCCCCTACAGCCTCGTCACCCAGCAGCCACTTGGCGGCAAGGCCCAGTTCGGCGGCCAGCGCTTCGGCGAAATGGAAGTCTGGGCCCTGGAGGCCTACGGCGCCGCCTATACCCTCCAGGAGATGCTCACCGTCAAGTCCGACGATGTGGTTGGCCGGGTGAAGACCTATGAGGCCATCGTCAAGGGTGAGCCGATCCAGGAGGCCGGCGTGCCCGAGAGCTTCAAGGTGCTGATCAAGGAACTGCAATCCCTTGCCTTGAGCGTCGAGGTGCTCAGCGAGGACGAGAAGCCGGTGGAACTCACCGAAGATATTGACGGCGATATGGCCGCCCTCGATGGCATCAACCTGTCGGGTATGGAACGCGGCGAGTTCTAAAATGAGGGGGCAAGCGGGCTTCGCCCCGACCCCTGCCGGAACGGAGGGTTTGGGAGCGCCACCGTGCTCCCAAACCCTCTCCTGACGTAAGCGCGGGAGGGTTGGCAGAGGTTGCGCCTTCCCGGGAACGCTCCGTGGCACTATCACCGAGGCGCTGCGCGCGCTTTGCGGCGTATCCGCCGCCAGAGGAGTGACCCGATGCTTGAGATTAACGATTTCAATGCGATTCGCATCAGCCTGGCCTCGCCTGAGGATATCAGGGGTTGGTCGCATGGTGAAGTTACTAAACCCGAAACCATTAACTATCGCACGCTCAAACCTGAGCGCGATGGTTTGTTCTGTGAACGAATATTTGGACCCACGAAGGATTGGGAGTGCTACTGCGGCAAGTACAAGCGCGTCCGCTATAAGGGCGTGGTCTGCGATAAGTGCGGCGTCGAGGTCACCCGCGCCAAGGTGCGCCGCGAGCGCATGGGGCACATCAACCTGGCCTCGCCGGTGAGCCATATCTGGTTCGTGAAAGGCACGCCGAGCCGCCTGGGCCTGCTGCTCGACATTTCGCCGCGCAACCTGGAGCGGGTGCTCTACTTCGCGTCGTATGTGATCGTCGAGGTGAACGAGGAAATGCGCCAGTTCACCCGCGAGCAGATCCAGGCTGAATACGCCGAGAGACGCGAGAAGTTGCAGCGCCAGGCCGAAGAGAAGCGCATCGAGCTTTCTACGCTGCTCACACAGGATCTCGGCGGCATGGAGAGCGCCCAGGTCTCGACCCAGCGTCGGATCGAGGAGGATTACAAGCGCCTGCGCGAGGAGATTGTCGCCGAGGCCGAGAAGCTGCGCGAGCGCCTCGAAGAGCTGAGCGGCGAGCCGGCTGATGAGGATGTCATCTTCCGCGGCACTGTGATCGTCGAGGAAGGCGAGATCATCACTGATCGCGTGCTCGATCAGCTTGATGAACTGGTTGATCAGGAGCTTGACGTGCTGGAGTCCCGCCGCCAGCGCGAACTGGCCGATGCCGAGTTGTATACCGACGCTGAGCGCGAGCGCAAGGAGTACGAGGCCACCCAGGAACAGGAGAAGCTCCACGAGCGCCTGCAGCGTGAGCTGGACCAGCTGGTGCGCGAGGAGAAGGAGAAGCTCGATCAGCTCGATAGCCTCAAGGTCTGCCGCATCCTCACCGAGATGGAGTACCGCCAGCTCCGCGACATCGCTCCCGGCGTCTTCCGCGCCGATATGGGCGCCGGCGCGGTGCGCGAGTTGATCGAGCGCACGATCAACCTCGATAAACTGGCCGAAGAGTTGCAGATGGAGATCCAGTCCAGTCAGGGCCAGCGGCGCAAGAAGGCCACCAAGCGCCTGCGCGTGGTCGAGGCCTTCCGCAAGAGCGGCAACCGCCCTGAATGGATGATCCTTACCGTGTTGCCAGTGATCCCTCCGGATCTGCGCCCCATGGTGCAGCTCGACGGCGGGCGCTTCGCTACCAGCGACCTCAACGACCTCTACCGCCGGGTGATCAACCGCAACAATCGCCTCAAGCGCCTGATGGAGTTGAACGCGCCTGAGATCATTGTGCGCAACGAGAAGCGCATGCTCCAGGAGGCTGTGGATGCGCTGATTGACAATGGTCGCCGCGGGCGCGCCGTGTCGGGCAAGGGCAAGCATCGTCTCAAGAGCCTTAGCGATATGCTTAAGGGCAAGCAGGGCCGCTTCCGCCAGAACCTGCTGGGCAAGCGCGTGGACTACTCGGGCCGCTCGGTGATCGTGGTCGGTCCGAACCTGTTGCTGCACCAGTGCGGCCTGCCCAAGAAGATGGCCCTGGAGCTGTTCAAGCCCTTCGTGATGCGCCGTCTGGTCGAAAAGGGCTTCGCCCATAACATCAAGAGCGCCAAGCGCATCGTTGAGCGTGTGCGCCCTGAAGTGTGGGACGTGCTGGAGGAGGTGATCCAGGACTATCTGGTGCTGCTCAACCGCGCCCCCTCGCTGCACCGGCTGTCAATCCAGGCCTTTGAAGCGAAACTGATCGAGGGCTCGGCTATTCAGTTGCATCCGCTCGTCTGCGCCGCCTTCAATGCCGACTTCGACGGCGACCAGATGGCCGTGCACGTGCCCCTCTCGCGCAAGGCCCAGGAGGAGGCGCGCACGCGCATGCTGAGCAAATACAATCTGCTCAGCCCGGCCCACGGCGACCCGATCATCACACCTTCGCAGGATATCGTGCTGGGGTGCTACTACCTCACCATGGTGCGCGACGGGGCCAGAGGCAGCGGTAAGAAGTTCGCCTCGATTGATGAAGCTATGCTGGCCTACGACAAGGGCCTGGTGGATATCCAGGCGCCGATCTGGATCCGCATGGAGGGGGAGCTTTCGGGCAAGAACGACCGTGACGGGCAGGTGCGGCGGTTGCCCCCTGCCGAGGACGGGACGCCGCGTATGCTGCTCGAGACGACGATCGGGCGCGTGTTGCTCAACAACCAGTTGTTGCCGCCCTTGCGCTTCCGCAACCGCTTGATCGACAAGAAGGGTCTGAAGGAGATCATCGCCGATTGCTACCACTACTACACCAGCCTGAAGAACCTCACTGAAGCCGATCTCAATGAGGTGCGCGCGGCTCACGGCAACAAGTCCCGCGACGAACTGGCGCGCATTTACGGCTCGGAGAAGACGGCGCAGCAGGCCGATAAGATTAAGGCCCTGGGCTTCAAATACGCGACTCTTGGGGGTATGACCATCGGCATTGATGATATCGAAGTGCCCCAGAAGAAGTACGACATCGTGCGCGAAGCCGAGGCTGCCGTCCTCGATGTTGAGAAGCAGTTCCGCCGCGGTCTGATCACCGAAGAGGAGCGTTACCAGGAGGTGGTGCGGATCTGGCAGGAGGCCACCAAGCAGACCATCGCCGCGGTAAAGGAGAACCTGAACCCCTTCGGGCCGGTGGCGATGATGTCCACCTCGGGGGCGCGCGGCAACATCAACCAGATTTCGCAGATGGCCGGCATGCGCGGCCTGATGTCCGATCCGACCGGCCGGATCATTGAGTTGCCAATCAAGGCCAACTTCCGCGAGGGTCTCTCAGTGCTCGACTACTTCGTTTCCACCCACGGCGGGCGCAAGGGTCTGGCCGACACCGCCCTGCGCACCGCCGACGCCGGCTACCTCACCCGGCGTCTGGTGGACGTGGCCCAGGACGTGATCGTCACCGTTGAGGATTGCGGCACCGAGGACGGCATCTGGCTCCACGCCGCCGATGACGACGAGTTGATGGAGCGCCTGCAGGTGCGGATGATCGGGCGCGTGCTGGCCGCGCCGGTGGTTGATCCAGAGACGGGCAAGGCGCTTGCCGAACGCAACCAGGAGATTGACGAGGAACTGGCCGCACTGCTTATGGCTAAAGGCGTCGCCTCAGTCTATGTGCGGTCGCCGCTTAACTGCCAGGCCGAGCACGGGATCTGCCGGCTATGCTACGGGCGTAATCTGGCGACAGGCAAGCTGGTGGATATTGGTGAAGCGGTGGGCATCATCGCCGCCCAGTCCATCGGCGAGCCAGGCACACAGTTGACCCTGCGCACCTTCCACACTGGCGGCGTCGCCTCCGCCGATGACATCACTCAGGGTTTGCCTCGCGTGCAGGAGATTTTCGAGGCCCGCGTGCCTAAAGGCAAGGCCCTGCTGGCCGAGATTGACGGCGTGGTGCATGTCTCCAAAGACGAAGAGGGCGTGCGCACTCTGCGCGTGGTGGCGACCGAGGTCTACACCGATGAGTACGTCATACCTGAAGGCTATGTCGCGACGGTGGAGAACGAGAGCGAGGTGGTCGAGGGCCAGGTGATCGCCGAGAGCAATCGCGCCGGCCACAGTGATGGCCAGATCGTGGCGCGCCTGGCCGGACGCGCCTTCGTCTATGCCGACCGCATCGTGATCAGCCAGGAGGACCGCGAAGAGCGCGAACTGGTGGTGCCGCACACCGCGCGCCTGCGGGTGGAAAATGGCGAGCGCGTCGTGGCCGGGCAGCAACTGACCGACGGCAGCGCCAATCCCCAGGAGTTGCTCGAATTGCAGGGCAAGGAAGCCGTCCAGCGGTATCTGGTCAACGAGGCGCAGAAAGTGTATCGCAGCCAGGGCGTGAACATCAACGACAAGCATATCGAGGTGATCGTTCGCCAGATGTTGCGCCGCGTGCGGATCGAAGAGCCCGGCGATACCGGCCTGTTACCGGGCGAGCTGGTTGAGGCCGCCGAGTTCCGGCGCCTGAACAACGACATCGTCAGCCAGGGCGGCGAGCCGGCGACGGCGGCCACGGTGCTGCTGGGCATTACCAAGGCCTCGCTGAACACTGACAGCTTCCTCTCGGCAGCTTCGTTCCAGGAGACCACCCGCGTGCTGACCGACGCCGCCATCCACGGCAAGGTTGATTACCTGCGCGGCCTGAAGGAGAACGTGGTCATCGGCAAGCTCATCCCCGCTGGTTCGGGGATCGAGAAGCGGCTCCTGGACGGCAGCCGGCGCGATGATCTGGTGGGGGAGATGGCGCGCATGATGGAAGAAGCCGCCGCTGCACCGCCCGCCGAGCCGCTGTCGCCTGAGGTGCAACGGGCCGAGGCCTTGCTGGGCATGCGCGAGAGTGAGACGCACGCCGCCACCAGCGACGCCGAGGAGAAGGTGCGGGCGCGCCTGCTCGAATTGATCGGCGAGGGGCCGCCGGACGGCGGTGAGGGCGACTTTGGCGATGAAGAGCAGTCTGGCGAGAACGACCCCGACGGCGTGGACGGCGACATCCCGCCTGACGGCGATGTTTGATCGCTGGTCGTGACTGCCCCATAGCGCAACCCTCCGGGTTGCGCTACAGCGTCGGGGCGTCGGAGGCCCTGCCGCGGGCAGGGCCTCCGGCATTTAGGGTATAATCGGCCCTATGGGCATGCCAAAGATCGCACCGCCCCGAGCCGCCGCCCCATCTGCCGGCAGCGCTGTCCTGGCCCGGCTGCGCGCCGAGGCGCTCGGTCTCCTGCACCCGTACCT
The DNA here is from genome assembly GCA_025057155.1 of Chloroflexaceae bacterium. Taxonomy (NCBI): domain Bacteria; kingdom Bacillati; phylum Chloroflexota; class Chloroflexia; order Chloroflexales; family Chloroflexaceae; species Chloroflexaceae bacterium. The sequence continues at coordinate 240,331 of JANWYD010000004.1, read as the reverse complement.
GGGCGTCGTCCTTGCGGCGCTGACATTCGTATTTCTCCTGGTTCCCCACCTGCCGTTCCACTACCGCATTGCCGCCGGTCATGAAGAAGGCGTTGGGAGCGACCTGCCCTTCCTGCGCGGATTCAACGGCGCCGAGCGCGGCGACTATGGCGCCTTCCGCTGGACGACCGGACAGTCCACCATCGAGGTGCCGGGAGTGGGACGGCGGGGTCTGCTGGTATCGCTGAGGCTGCTGCCGGTCGCGGCTCCGCCCGGACCGCGGGAGGTGACCGTTTTCACCGGCGGCCAGACGTTGGCCACGCTGCCTTTGCGCCCCGCCGGGGGCCGCTACTGGCTGATCGTGCCTCCGGCAACCCTCCCCGACGGGACACTCCATTTGACCCTGTACAGCCCGACCTTCAGCCCGCCTGATGATCCCCGGAACCTTGGCGCACCCCTGGGGCTGGTCACGGTCACGGCGCTGCCGGCAGGCCTCGTTGCACCTGCCTGGGCGCCGTCAGTCCTCTGGCTCATCGCAACAGCGCTGGCATGGATGAGCGTGCGTCACGCCCTGGGAGCGCCCTACCCGATGCCTGACCGGGTGAGGGGAGTGCCACCCGGCCATACCTTTCTGGCCGTTGGTGTGCTGGGCGGGCTGCTGGCCCTGGCAGCGCTGCTTGACCCGCCGCGCTGGGCCTTCGGTGCCGGAGCGGCGCTGATCGCCTGTGCGCTGGCCTATCCTCTGGCCGTCACCGTGCGACGCGCCCTGCCCTGCCTGGCCAGACGCGCCGACGCGCCCATGGACGCAGTGAGCCTGAGCTGGCTGACGTTGTTTATTGTCCTGAGCTTCGCCCTGCGCTACGGCGGACGGCTGTACCCCGACAGCATGCACGGCGATATCGGCTTCCATCACAATCGCTTCAACGATATGGTCTGGGGGCTGATCTTCATCGTCTCCAGGAACCGGGGCGTTGACTTTCCCTACCCGCCGGGCCCCTACACCATCGTCGCGCCACTGACGCTGATTGGACTGCCTCCGCGCACGCTGCTGCAACTCGGCGCCGCCCTCGCCGACGCTCTGAGCGCGGCGATAGTCTACGTCATTGCGACCCGCGTCACGGGGCAACGCACGGCGCTGCTGGCTGCCGGGATCTACGTTTTCACCGCCGCCACTTTCATGACCGCCTGGTGGGCCTTCATGACCCACATTTACACCCAGTTCTTCCATCTGCTGCTGATTGCCGCCCTGGCGCTGGCGCTGACCTCCTGGCAGAGCGAGGCGCCGCCCGCGCGGCATCGGTGGACGCTGGGCATAGGTTTGCTGTTGAGCGTGGTCTTCCTCGGCCACTTTGGCTTTTTGATCAACACCGCGCTCCTGGTCATAGGGCTGACGCTGGCGATCTGGGCCGCAAGCCGGCGCGCGAACCGGGCGCGCTCCGTGCGCTGGCCCCTGACGCTGGCGGTCGCCGGGGCCGGGGCGCTGGCGATAATCTTCTTCTACAGCGCCTACACGCCGATGTTTCTGAACCAGTGGCAAACCGCCCGCGAGGGCGGGTTGGCCGCCGTGGCGGGGCGCGAACCGGCAAATCGGGCGCTAATGTGGCAGAACCTGTGGCGCAACGGCTTCATCATCCACTTCGGCCTCTTTCCGCTGCTGCTCATGCCCTGGGGCATCTGGCGGCTGTGGCGTCTCGCTCAGAGCGACACGACGGGGTTCGGCCCGCGACGAGCGGTGCTCTGGCTGGCCCTGGGCAGCCTCGCCGTGGCCCTGGTCTTCGCCGTGTTCCCATTCATCGCTGGCGTCACCAACAGTCCCCGCTGGCTGATGTTCATTGCCTGGGTGGTGGCCCTGGGCGCGGCGCTGGCCGTGGAGGACCTGTGGCGTCGCGGATGGCCGGCGCGCCTGCTGGTCACGCTGATGGGCGCCTTTACCCTGGCCAACACCGCCTGGTTCTGGATCGCCCCGATGCTCTGGCGCGTCCGTCCGCCGGAGCCGTTTTGACGCCGGTCGGCGCGCGGTTGCGCCGCGCGCCAGCGGAAATGCAGCAGGTTGTTTCCGAGCGGGTGCGGCCCGCCCCACCCCTTCCGGCGAGGCGCAGATCCGTGTTGTATTGGCATTCATCGCACAGAACGAGGAACCCGATGGTCACCGCATTTGTGATGATCCGCTGCGAAGCGCAGCACATCAGCGAGGTAGCGCAGGCCGTGGCCGAACTGCCGCACGTCGCCGAGGTGTACTCCGTCACCGGGGACGTGGACATCATCGCTGTCTTGCGCGTAACGGCCTACGAATCGCTTGACGAGGCCGTGCCCGGAGGGATTGCCCGCATACCCGGCGTCACCAGCACACGAACGGTGCTGGCCTTTCGCCGCTTCGCCCGGCGCGATCTCGAGGCAGGCTACGACATTGGCCTGTCCTAGCCGCTGACGGCGCCTCTTGACGCGCACAAGTTTTCGTGTTATAGTTGCGAACACTAGTTCGATTCACTCGGTCGCTCGGTACGTGTCGGGGCGAGTGTCTACGTGTTACGAGGAGGTCGTCCATGGCGAAGGATCTGAACAAAGTACAGCTCACCGGGCATCTCGGAGCCGACCCGGAGATGCGCTACACGGCGCAGGGCAGCGCGGTCACAACGTTCCGCGTCGCCAGTAATCGCACCTGGAAGGATCGCGACGGCGGCACCCGCGAAGATACAGAGTGGTTCCGCATCGTCGCCTGGGATAAACTCGGCGAGATCTGCAACACCTATCTCACCAAGGGTACGCGCGTCTACGTCGAGGGCCGGCTGCAAACCCGCAAGTGGACCGACCGGGACGGACAGGATCGCTACATCACCGAGGTGGTGGCCCAGGATATGATCATCCTCTCCAGCCGTGGTGAACGCGGCCCTGCGCCCGAGGCGCTGCTCCAGGTCGAGGAACCGGAAGAGGACGCTCCTCCGCCCGCCCCCTCACGCCGCGCTCCCGCTGCTGCCCCCGGCGGCAACACAGTTGAGCGCCCCTCAGGCGCCTCCACGCGTCCTGCAGCGCGGCCGGCTGCCCGCAATCAGCCCCAGCCGATCGAGAACGACGACGATATTCCATTTTGAGGGATAGCGCGTCAGTATTCCCGGAAAGGCGCGGGGAGGGGTATGCTCCTCGCGCCCCTTCTTTCCATTACGGCCGGGGAACCGGGTTCCCCAGCCGTGAGCGCTCAGCCTTGCCGCCGAGCATGCACAGGCAGCTGGTTTACTTCTCGTACACCGGCGTGCACCAGTGGCGGTACGCCGGAACCTGCCCCCGCACCACCCGGGCGTAGAGGCGCGCCAGTTCGCCGCTGATTGGCCCGACCTGGCCATCGCCGATCATCCGCCGGTCAATCTCCACAATCGGCTTGATCTCGACCCCCGTTCCGCAGAAGAAGGCCTCGTCGGCAACGTACAGCTCGGTGCGGTCAATCGGTCGCTCAACTACGCTCAGGCCCAGTTCGTCGCGGGCCAGTTGCACCACTACCTGCCGGGTAATACCCTCCAGCACATCGCTGGTAAGGGGCGGGGTGATCAGCGCCCCGCCACGCACGATGAAGAGGTTTGCCGCGCTGGCCTCGGAAACCTGCCCGTCGCCGCCCAGTACAATCGCCTCATCGTAGCCGTTCAGCAACGCCTCGGTTTTCGCCAGCGCCGAGTTGAGGTACGCACCGCAGGCCTTGGCCCGCGAGGGGATGATGTTGTCGTCAATCCGCCGCCATGACGAAATGCACGCCCGCACTGTCGGGCTGGCGATATACTGGCCGAAGCCAACGGCGAAGAGCGAGAAGGAGTCGGTCAGGCCATTCATCTGTACGGCGATGGCCGGATCGCTCTTGTACACCAGCGGGCGAATATACACATCTTCGCGAAAGCCTTCGCGGCGGAGCAATTCGACGCAGATCGCGCACAACTCGTCCACGCTGTAGGGCAGGCGCATGTACAGGATGTGGCATGAACGCCGCAGGCGATCCATGTGGGCGCGCAACTGAAAGACCAGCAACTGTTCCTCTTCCGGAACCCAGTAGCCGCGAATGCCCTCGAAACAACCCGTGCCGTAGTTCAGCGCGTGCGTCATTACGCTGACACTGGCCTGCTCGATAGGGACAATCGCGCCGTTGAAAAAGGCATAGCGGTTGTTTGGTGCGGGCATGGCTGGCTCCTTCGCAGAGTAAGTTCTGTTCTGAACCCTGGCTTCCGGCGTAAGCCTTGCTTTACCTGCCTCCCATATCTGGTCTGTGGAGGCGTGGAGGCGTAGAGGTGAAGGCCAGACAGGTGCCAGGTTGAAGTACAACTCCACACTTCTATACCTCCGCATCTCCACAGAACCAGTTGTGCGCATCTGCAGCGTCAGCAAGGAACCCCGGTCGGCCTGTCAGACGGGGCTGGAGCGCTCCTGATACGCCGGGTTGCGCTACGGACGTTCTGGCTGGATGGCGATGACCAGATGGGCGGTCGAATGGCGACGCTGCAAGTGCTCCGCGAGCATTGCCATGCCGATGGCGCTGCCCAGTCCCAGCAGGGCAAAGGTCAACCATGGCAAAGCCGGCTGCCCAACCCGTTGCGCGGCGTCGGTCAACGTTCCCCCCGCCAGGCTGCCCAGCGCGCCTCCAAAGGCCAGCGCCAGGGCATTGACCCCGAAGTACGATCCCAGGGCGCAAGGATTGGCCAGGGACGCCGTGATACTTTGCTGGGTAGGGGCCACCAGTATCAAGCCAAGGGTGAAAATGACCACACATCCCAGCAGGAAGCGGATGTCGCCGGCAGCCGCTACCGCGCCGAGCCCCAGCGCCATCAGCGCCATACCGATGATCATGATTGGCAGAGGTCGCAGGAAACGCTCGACATAGCGCAACACCGGGTACTGGAACAAGACGGTCATCCCGGCGTTTAGCGCATACACCAGGCCAACCGTCTCAGGGTTGCCCGTGAGTCGCTCGGCGGCCAGGGGCAGGCTCAGGGTCAGCTGCACCCACATGAACCAGTACCCCATCGTCAGGCCGGTAAACGTGAGAAAGGCGCGATCGCGCCGTACCAGGTTCAGCCCGGAACCAAGGGATAGCCGCTCGTCTGCTACTCGAACCGGTGGCAGTAGCAGGCACACAATCAGAAAGACCAGCCCAAAACAGGCCGCCGCGCCAAGCGCCACCGCCTGAAAGTTGAACCGCAGCAGCAGCGCCCCCGTCAGGGGGCCGAGGGTCATGCCCAGGCCGCTTATCACGCCGATAACGGAATAGAAACGCGCCCGCTCGGCCTCGTGCGTCAGCGCCGCGACTGCCGCCCGGCTCGGCGACTCGAACAGCGCGCCGCCAAGCGCCGAGAGGATCATAGCGACGAAGAGTAACACCGGCGAGGTTGCCCAGGCGAGGCTGATGAAACCCGTTGCCCGCACCAGCACCCCCACGCCAATCAGCCGCCGCGCCCCGAAGCGATCTGCCAGCACGCCTCCGACCAGCGTGCCGCCCTGTTGCAATAACTGCCGCACGGCCAGCGCCACGCCCACCAGCGTCGCTGCAAAGCCCAGGCGCTCGATGTAATGGACGGACACGAGCGGGATGACCATGAAGAATCCCGCGTACATCAAGAAGGTTATCGCCATCAGGGCGATCAGCCCGCGCCGCCGGCACGCAACGGGCCTGTCCATATCCGGGTGTCCGCTGTGTATACTGATACTTGACTGGTCCAACATTGCTCTACTGTACCACATGTGCATCGATGGCGCACTGGCCGCTTCCTGGGGCTGATGCAACGTCCGGGGACAAACTCCAAACCCCGGTTTGTCCGTTGGCAACGAACAAACCACGGTAGCAGGGGCCGCGCAACTGCCCTGATCCCCCGCTGCTGGAGATGATTCGGCGCATCGGCCCTGTCTCTTACACGCACGGTCGGAGAAAAGAATCGCCGGGAGAGCACAGCCTTCCCAGCCCCTCCTCGTCGAATAGCGCGTTGAATTTCTATCGCAGAGGTATAGGCGCATCGCAGATCAGCGCCGCAGGGCGTCCCCGCACCTGAGTGAGCGCCACGACAAGGGGGCGCGCCCCGGCGCCGCTGAGCTGGCGCGACAGCGCATCGCTGTTGAGCGGCGAACCGCGCTTCTTCACCGTGACCGGGCCGGCCCGGAGTTCGCGCAGCCGCGCCCGCAGGCGCTTCAGACTGAAGGGAAACCATTCCAGTACTGGCCACGCCCGGGCAAAGGGCGTGGCTATGCAGGTCGGCGCCGTCAGGTAGGCGATCGTCGGGTCAAGCTGCGCCGCGCCGATCTGGAGGGCCAGATCGGCAACCAGCCCGGCGCGGATCACCGCCGGGTCGGGTTCGTAGAGAAAGGCGTCCGGCTCAACCAGCGGCGCGGTCAGGCGGGCTGTGCCGTGCCCGGTCCAGAGAGTATGGGTGGCGACCTCGCCGTTCGCCCCGGCACGTAATACGCTGGCCCGCCGCGCCGCCCGCGCCAGCGGCCCGCACCAGATCACCGCCTCCTTCAATTCGCCGTCGAGCGATACAAACTCTACCTCGACGTCGGCGGGCAAGGCGGCAAGATCGATGCCCGGCGCGACCTTCACCACCAGTGCGGGGTTGTGATCCTGCCATGCCAGCACCCGGCTCAGAGGAGGGTCATAGCTCTCGACGTCAAAGCGCCGCCGCCCCCCCGCACGCCGTCCCGGATCGCTGAAGAGCGCATCGGCCAGGGGCGGATCTTCGGCGCCCAGATCGGACAGGCGCCAGTCAATCCGCTCACCGAGGCCGAGGGCCTCGGCGTTGGCGCGAGCCATAGCCAGGCGCAGCGGGTCGCGCTCCACCGCGGTCACTCGCGCGCCAGCCGCCGCCAGCGCCAGCGTGTCGCCTCCGATGCCGCAGCCCAGATCAGCGATATGACCACAGCGCGCCAGCCGCGCGGCGCGATGGGCGGCTACCGGGGCGGCGCTGGCCTGCTCCAGCGCGTCGCGAGTGAAGTAGAGCCGCTCGGCGGCAGGGAACTTCGCAACAGCCCGGCGTCGCAATCGGGCCAGTTCCAGTATGGCGCGGGCCTGTTCCAGAGGAACATGCCGGCGTAACCACTCCATCTCGCGCAGCATGTCACCTTCGCGCAGCGGGCGAGCGGCAAGTTCCGCCAATAACGCCTCGGCCTGCGGCGAACGGAGCCAGTCAAACATCTCCAGGTCCACAGAACGCCGCGCTCCTGTGTGATGGACATTGCCTCCTGGTTCTCATCCCTGGCCTTTGTTCTCTTGCAACTCTTGCAACGCAGCGCGCATCACGGCGAGGGGGGCCGGGCGCCCGGTCCAGCGGGTGAAGGCCAGGGCGCCCTGGTGCAGCAGCATGCCCAGGCCATCGCGGGTGGCGGCGCCGCGCGCCGCGGCCTCGCGCAGCAGGCGCGTGGGGCGGTAGACCATGTCGTAGACCAGAGTATGCGGCCCGACCGGGGGATCGGGCAGGGGCGTCTCTCCCTCGTGCCAGCCGAGGGCCGTAGCGTTGACCAGCAGGTCGCAGGCGGCAAGATGCTCGCGCAGGTCGGGGTCGCGCAGGTCAAGGGCGATCAGGGTGGGCGGCGCCTCGCCGGAGGCGGTCAACCCCTGCTCGTCGGTGATGGCGATAAGCAGGTCGGCAAGCAGCTCCTCGGCGCGCTCAAGGGTGCGGTTGGCAATCACCAGGCTGCCAATACCGGTTCCGGCCAGGGCGAAGGCGGCCGCGCGGGCCGCGCCGCTGGCGCCGAGGATCACCACGCCGCGCCCGGCCAGGTCAACGCCGGCGTCGGCCAGATCGGCGAGCAGCGCCGGGGCGTCGGTGTTGGCCCCGACGAGGGCGCCGGCGTCTTTGTAGATCGTATTGACCGCTCCGATCATTGCGGCCTGCTCCTCAAGCCGGTCGAGGAGGGGGATAACCGCTTGCTTATGTGGCAGGGTGACGTTGGCGCCGAGGTATTCCGGGCCGCGCAGGGCTGCCACTCGCGCCGGAAGCTCAGCCGCAGTGGTGCGCATCGCCTCGTAGCGCGCGGCGATGCCGAGGTGCTGGAGGGCGGCGTTGTGCATGTGCGGCGAGCGGCTGTGGGCCACCGGATCGCCGATGAGAATGATGCGCTGCATAGGTGTGTTTCTCGCGCGCAACCCGAGAGGTCGCGCTCTCATTGCTCCCGACGGGCAGAGGAGGCGGGGAAATCAGGTTTCTCCACCTCCTCTCAGACCCTCTTTACAGGAGGCTCCCGCACAGGCGCCTACTGGCAGGCGAGCCATTCGGCCTCGTAGCGCTGAAACTCCTCGTAGGTGGCGGCGAAGTTGTGGCTGCCGTCTCTGGCGCAACTGGCGACGAAGAATAGATAGCCAGCGGCGGTGTCGGGCTGTGCGGCGGCCTTCAGGGCGGCGAGGCCAGGGGCGGCGATCGGGCCGGGCGGCAAGCCGGGGTTGAGCCGGGTATTGTACGGGCTGGCAATGCGCAGATCGTCATCAGTCAATGTCTTGCGCCACCAGGTGCCTTCTTCGGCGCTGTAGCCCGCGGCATACTGCACCGTGGAGTCGGCGCCGAGAATGCCGCCGACAATTGGCGCATACTCGGGCTTGAGCCGGTTCCAGAACACCCCGGCGATCAGCGGCATTTCATCGAGGCGCGCGGCCTCGCGCTGGACGATGGAAGCCATCGTCACCAGGTCGTGAACCGTAGCCCCCGGCACCTGCACGCCGCGTTCGATAGTAGCGTACTGCTCGACGAAGCGGTTGAGCATGGTGCGAATGATCTCCTCGGGACGCGCCTGCTCGGGAAAGCGGTAGGTATCGGGGAAGAGGTAGCCCTCGAGCGAGGCGCCATCGGGCAAGCTGCTTAGAACAAAGAACTCCTGCCGGAAACGCGCCCCGTCGCGGGCAGCGGCCAGGAAGTCCGCCGCGCCGGTCACCCTCGCTGCTTCCAGCGTAGCGGCGATCTCTTCCAGCCGCATTCCCTCCAGGACGGTCACCTGCACTTCAGCCATTCGGCTGTTCTGCAGAGCGATCAGGATCTGGCTCATAGTCATGGTCGGGCTGAGGACGTAGCGCCCGGCCTGCAATTTGTTCTCCAGCCCCTGGCTACGCACCAGCAGTGTAAACAACGCGGGCTGGCGGATCAGGCCCTCGGCCTTGAGAGCCGTAGCAATATCGCTGGCCGAAGCGCCCGGCTCAACGATGAACTCGACCGGGTCGCCCACCGCCGCTGCGGGGGCGCGGATCTCGCTCAGGATAACATAGCCGCCGCAGGCGATTACCAGAGCGAAGAGGCTGATGCCCAGCATGAAAGCGCGCACATGGCGCATCAACGTGAACCTCCTCGGTCAACGCCGCGCGACCCGCCCGCCAGGCGGCGCGCGTTCTTTCTCGATGCGGGCCATTATACCATTCGCCTCCCTGATGAAGATTAAGAATATAAACCGCTATTCGCCCTGCAGCCCGGCGGCTGAAGCCGTGGGCTGCCGATGCGAAGTCCGCCTTTCGCGGGCGATACCGGATTTTTTCATTAATGATCATCAGGGAGACGGAGAAACCGGGTTTCCCCATTCCCCTGCCTGGGGGCTATGCATTACCGGCAAGTCGGGAGGGGCGAGGGCGAATGGGAGCGGGCAGCACTCTGTGCGCCTTGAAGCGGCAAAGCCAGGCCCGGTTACATGCGCATGCTACAATTCATTAACTTTACTTTGTCACTTGCTGCAGGTTCTGCTGCGAGGAGGTTTGGAAGGCCCGCACCCCTCCGAGCTTTGCGCTTCCCGGTGCGGCGAGGCTTCGCCGGGCCGCACCAGGAAGTGAGGATCTTTGGGGGCTGGCCAGCCCCCGCGCCCCCGCCAGAGGCACGGTGACACGGTAGAAAGAATAAACTCAAGGCTATAATCAGGGTATGAACTACGTTTTTCGCTCAACCCACCCCCTCCCCATTCTCAGGTGTAGGGTTTTTCCGGCCCATCCTCGCGTCACATTCGCCATCCGGGCCATTGGGACGCCCAACGCCCCCCTCTCCCGCGCGCGGGAGAGGGGAGGCCAGAGCCGCGCTCGGGGCCGTCCCAATGCGGTAGCGACGGTATTCGCCCGGGTGTTCTGTCCGCCCTTAAACCCCGCCGGGGGAGGGCGTCCGGCTCCTCCCCCTGTTGGGGGGAGACTGGGGAGGAGGGCGGAAATGCAAGGAAACTTACGTCACAGACTAATGATGAAGAGATGACAATGACGCGGTTCATTCAAACGCTCACTGAAGTCGCGACACCTGATCCCGACACCAGGCGCCGGGGCCGGATCTTGATCACAATCTGTCTCGGCATTATCGTCGTTCTGCTAACGGTCGGGGTGGGGCTGACGCTGCTGCAACCGATGCCCCGGCGGTTCGTCAATCTTGGACTTGCAGTGCTGGTCTTTGCCAGCGCGGGGGCGCTGGCGCGCAAGGGTTTTGTCACTGCGGGAGCGTATGTTCTGATCGTGCTCAGCATCCTCGGCACATTGAGCGGTTTGTTTCTTAATCCGACCTCTCCTTTCAACCTGTTTTATCTGCTTATCGGCGTGTTGTTGTCCAGCATTCTGCTGCCTCCGAATCAGATCTGGATCGTGCTGGGGATGTTAATCGCTGGAGTCCTGGGCGCCTCTGCGCTGGTTCCCGAGGCGACCAGGCAGGCGATCAATCTGCCGCTGGCCATCGGGCATCTCACCGTGCTGCTGGTCGTCAGCGCCTTTATTGCCTTTATCGGGGCGCTGAACCTGCAGCGCGCGCTGCGAGAGGCCGAAAGCACCCGGCGTCAACTCGAAACGACCAACCAGCAGTTGTCCGAAATGAACGCCACGTTAGAGAAGCGGGTCACGGAACGCACGGCGAGGCTGCACCAGATGGTCGAGGAACAGCGCGCCATGGCGTCCCGGCTCGCCGAAAGTCTCCAGGCTCAGCAGCAGTTGAACCAGATGTTTATGGCGGTGGCGACGCCGGTGATTCCAGTAAGTGATGAGACACTGGTGATCCCGTTGATCGGCAACATTAATGAAGGCCGCGCGCACAACCTGTTAACAACGGCCCTCCAGGCGCTTGAGGAGCAGCAGGCCCGCGTCCTGATCCTTGATGTGACCGGTGTGGCGATTGTTGACACACAGGTCGCCGAAGTGCTGTTACAGGTAGCCCGGGCTGCCCGGCTGATGGGCGCCGAGACGATCCTGGCAGGCATCCGCCCCGAACTGGCGCAGACGCTTGTAAGCCTGGGCGCGGATCTCGGCAACCTGCGCACCGCCGCCAGGTTGCAGACCGCCCTGTCGCTGATTCCCAACGGGAAAGGCGAGGCAAGCAGGTAAGCCGAAGGACCAAGACATCACCATGGAGAGCCGCACCTCACTTCCGGGCCGTCTCTGGGCGCGCTGGTGGCACCTCTGGGGCCTCAGCCTGTGCTACATGGGGCATACCACCCACGATCGCTCCTTCTACCACGCCGGAGTCGGCTCGTTTCGGCGCGCCATCCGTTGCTGGCCGGAGTTCGCTCCGGCGTACTACCAGCGCGGCCTCATCCGCGGACGCGAACTGGGGGAGTACGCCGCCGCCGTTGCCGATCTGGAGCGGGCCAGCGCCCTGCGCCCGGAGTGGCCCGAACCCTATCTGCAACGCGGCCTGTTCCATCGCTTCAACGGCAGACCCGCGGAGGCCCTCGCCGACCTGCGGCGCTTCGTCGAACTGGCCCCGGAGGGCTACTGGCGCGATGAGGCCGGCAGGCAGATCGCCGCCATCGAAGCCGAGAACGCCGGGGGCGTGGTATAATCCTCGGCGAAGGTCGCTGCAAGGCGATAAGGTCTGTACAATCGTTCATGCGTCGCATTTCGGGCGCGCCTTAAGCTATGCGCCCTGAACAAACTTTACGTCCTCTGCGGCAAGTATCAGAAGACCCTGTGCATTGAAACCTCGCCGGCAGGTCTCCCATGCCTACGTACCGCGCCTGGTTCGCCGCTCAAGACGATCCCGACGAACGCTACCCGCTGACCGAGGTGGTCTACTACTCGCGCTCCGGCGGGTTGCTCGAGGTGCAGCACGATCTCGACGCTCTGCGCCAGGTAAGCGCTGAGGAGTGGAAGCAACTCTTTGACCGCCGCTGGATGCGCACCGCCTGGCCGTATGGTTCTGGCGTCTGGGGCAAGAAGGAGTGGGTCTGCCCCGAACTGGACGACGAGAACATCGTCAGCATGTTCGAAGGCGGCACCAACCTCTTCTGGGCCGAACGCTTCGGGCGCGAGATCGGCGTTGAGGACTTCTGGATCAAGATGTGCGGCAACAGCCATACCGGGTCCTTCAAGGACCTGGGGATGACCGTGCTGGTGAGCGTCGTCAAGCAGATGATCCGCGAAGGCAAGCCCATCCGCGCAGTGGCCTGCGCCTCCACCGGCGACACTTCAGCCGCCCTGGCGGCTTACGGCGCCGCCGCTGGCATTCCGACAATTGTCTTTCTGCCGCGCGGCAAGGTCAGCGTGGCCCAACTGGTGCAGCCCATCGCCCACGGGGCCACTGTCATCTCCCTCGACACCGACTTCGACGGCTGCATGCGCATTGTGCGCGAGATTACCGCCGATCCTGACAATGGCCTCTACCTGGCCAATTCGCTCAACTCGTTGCGTATCGAGGGCCAGAAGACGGTCGGGATCGAGATTGTGCAGCAGTTCGACTGGGAAGTGCCAGACTGGATTGTCATCCCTGGCGGCAACCTCGGCAATACCTTCGCCCTGGGCAAGGGCCTGCTAATGATGTACGACCTGGGACTGATCTCGCGCCTGCCGCGCATCGCCTGCGCCCAGGCCGAGCATGCCAACCCGCTCTATCGCGCCTACCGCAACGACTGGCGCTACGAGCCGATCACTGCCGGGACCACTGCGGCCTCGGCCATCCAGATTGGCGCGCCGGTCAGTATCAACCGGGCCATCAGCACTCTGCAGCGCTTCAACGGCGTGGTCGAGCAGGCCAGCGAGCAGGAGCTTGCCGATGCCGCCGCCCGCGCCGATCGCACCGGGGCCTACGCCTGCCCCCATACCGGCGTGGCCCTTGCAGCGGCGATCAAGCTGGTTGAGCAGGGCGTGATCCGGCGCAGCGACCGGGTGGTGGTGGTCTCAACCGCTCACGGGCTGAAGTTCAGCCGTTTCAAGGTCGAGTACCACGAAGGCCAGTTGCGCGAAGTGGTCAGCACCTATGCCAACCCGCCCATCGAACTGCCACCTGATATAGACGCCGTGCGCCGCGTGCTCGATGAACGCATGGCCGCGGCGGAACGGGGCAGCTAGGGGGATTTTGGATTTTGGATTGGGTATGCGTCGTTGGATGGGGTCGGCGGGGCGCCGATGCCTGCGCTGGCAGCCTCGAACGGGCGCGATGCCTGCTGCCCGGCAGCGGGTTGAAGAAATCCCGTTTCTTGTTTTCGCGCTGCGGCGCAACCGCGGCGCACGTAAAGCGTGTATGGTCATTACAGGCTACGCCCGGCGCGTCAGCGCCTCGCTCAATCCCCGGCAGATCATTGCTCCCGAAGTGGCCGCCGGCGGCGACCCGGCGGAAATCGCCGCCCTCTGTCTGGCCGCGGTTGATGCGGAGTTTGCCGGGCGCGCCCGCGAGGGTGACGTGCTGGTCGTAGATGGAGACCTCTTCGGCGGCGAGGGCGCCGAGGCGGCGGTGCTGGCCCTGCAAGCCGTGGGCGTCGCGGCGCTGATCTGCCGGGAGGCCGCGGCGGAGGTGGTCGCCGCTGGCGAAGATTATGGCCTGCCCATATTGAGGCTGCCTGCCGCCGCGGCACGGCTGGCCGAAGGGGCGCTGCTGCGGCTGGACTTCGAGCGCGGTCGCCTCGACGGTGATGGGGTTGTGTGGCCCTTCACCCCGCTGGCGCCCGCGGCTCTGGCGAGGGCGCGCCGGGCGCAGATGCTGGCGCGCATGCGCCGCGTGGTCGAGGAGGAGGGCCTGGCCGAAGGGTAGCGCAACCCTCCCGGTTGCGGACGGGGTCCTGGAGAACCAGCATGCGCGCGAAAGAGTTCCGGCGCCTGGTGACCGACCTGGCCCGGTCCGGGGAGGCGGTCCTGCCCCGTTGCCGGCATGCCGTCGAATGCGGCGGCTGCGCATTTCAGGACCGGGCCTACTCGGCCCAGATCGCTGCCAAACGGACTGCGCTCGGGCGCGTCTTCACGGAAGTCGGCGCGCCGACGATGACCGCAGCCGGGGACCTGGAGCTGGTCCCTTCGCCTGACCCCTTCGGTTATCGCACGCGCATGGACTATGTGACCACCAGGGGGCGCTTCGGGTTGCGGGCGCGGGGACGCTTCAGCCAGGTGGTGGATCTGGAGGAGTGCCATCTCATTCCTCCTGTGGCTTTCGCGGCGGCCCGCGCGGTGTGGGCCAAGGCTCGCGCCCTCGATCTGCCCGACTACGACGTGCGGCGTCACGAGGGCTTTTTGCGCTACATCGTCGTGCGCCGCAGCCCCGATAATGAACTGCTGCTGGCGACGGTTACCGCTGCCGGCGAGCCGGAAGAAGCCATGGAGCGCCTGGCCGCCGCGGCGCTGGAGCAGCCCGGTGTGGTCGGCTTTCACTGGCTGCGTAACGACAGCCTGACGGACCTCTCCTTCGGCGTGGCGGTGCGCCACTGGGGCGCCGCGACGCTGAGCATGCGCGTCGGGCGCCTGCGCCTGGCAATAGGCCCCAATACCTTCTTCCAGAACAATGTGCATCTCCTGGAGCGCCTTCTGGACGACGTGAGCGCCGCGGTCGAGCCCGGGTCGCGCGCCGTAGCCGACCTGTACGGCGGCGTGGGCCTCATCGCGCTGACCCTGGCTCCGCGCGCGGCCAGCGTGGTCTGCGTAGAAGCGATAGAGGAGAGCGCGACCCTGGCGCGTGAAAATGCCGCGTCGAACGGCGTCGCCAACGTCCAGATCATCGCCGCTGACGTAGCGGCGTATCTGCGCGCTCAGGGGCCGGGCGCCTTCGACGTAATGGTGCTCGACCCGCCTCGCACCGGTCTGGGTCCCGATGTCTGCCGCGAAGTGCTGCGGATCGGGCCGCGGCGCATTGTCTACGTCTCGTGCAATCCGCTCTCTCAGATCGAAGATCTGCGCATGCTCGCTCCCGTTTACGCCGCGCGTTTCCTGCGCGGTTACGATATGTTCCCCCACACCCCTCATGTAGAAACGCTCGCCGTGCTTGACCGGGCGTGATAGCGACGTTGTTGGAAACGTCCGTCGCGCACGGGGCTCGTCTCAGACGCTCAACGCCGTACCGGATTGACAGGAGTAGAACAAAAGTTCTATAATAAAACAGCCCTCTTGAAAGCAAGGCATGGAGAAAGCACGGTTCTCCCTTAAGCCGGCTTTTCGTTCACTCCGGGCCGCTGTGAGGCGCTGTTGGGCGGCAACGGGATCAACCGGCCAGGAGGGCGCGGTCTGCTCAAACCCCGAGGAAAGGAGGTGACGTATGGCAGTGACGAGCAGAGAATTGGCGGGAAGGTTGCCCGCGGCGCCCCGGCGTCCGGGACTGGGCGTGGCCTACGTTTTAACGTTCCTGCTTGCGGCGCTGGCCGTCCACGTGCTGGTGGGCGCGGTAGTGGAGCGCGCGCGAATCGCCCTTGACGATCTGCGTTATGGCCGGCCCCGCACAGCCCACGTGACGGGGTACGTCGGCCACGGCGCGGAGGGCGCCGGTCGCCCGACGCACATTGTGGCCATGAACCTGGACCGGCAGGTTGTCGTACTTGAACTGCCGGGGAGCGATCCGCAGCAGGCCCGTAGTCTACCGGGTCCGTACCTGTTCGGCTCGCGCCAGGATCTTGAGCCTGTGGTATTATCTCTTCTGGACATGGACGGTGACGGCCTGAACGATCTGGTCCTCACGGTCAGCAACGAACGGGTCGTCTACCTTAATCGCGAGGGCGCATTCCGTCTGCCCACGGCGGAGGAGCAGGCGCTGCTGGCGCAGGAGCAACTTCCGTGAGCGCTTCCGACGACCAGGATCGTCCGGTGGATCGCCAGCGGCGTAAGCTACGTCTCGCTCTGGAGAGCAAGGATGTCGTCCCCAGGAAACTGCCTCCGCAGCCGCTCAGCGACTGGTTCGCCGAAGATGAAGCCGCCTTTCCCACCTTCGCCGAAACCCGTCTCGAGCGTCCGGACCGGCGCGTCAGCGACCCCGATCTGAAGGGAGAGCGATCCGTAGGGCCGCCCCGCGACGGGCGCTACACCTCTGCGCGCGTTCCGCGGCGCGCCGATAGCGAGGATTCGCCGGCGCCCGATGGCAGGCCACGGGCGGAATACAGACGCCCGGCGCCGCCTCCGGAGGCCAGGCCCGCGCCGCCGTTCGAGCCGATCGAAACATCGCCTGCCGGGCGTAGCGACGCCGCGAATCGAGCACGACCGTTTGACGACGAACGGCGCGTCGTCGTGCGGGCAGAGAGCGCGCGCACCCGCACAGATGTGCGCCACCTTCCCTCTGAGGATGCCAGGCCCGCCAGGAAGCCAGCGGGAGCCGCGCACCTGGCACGAGCGCGAGAAATGCCCGGAGCCGGTCACGCGCCTGACCCCGTAGAATGGATCGGCGCGTGGCTGGGCCCACTGGTGCCGTCCGGCACTTCCGGCGCCGGGCATTGGGGCAGGGTTGCCCTCGTTGCCGTGGCAAGCCTGGCGGTCATCCTCGCGCTGCGTGGCGGGCCGGGGGATACGCCCCTGGGCCGCTGGGTGCAGGCGCAGCTCAACGGCTACGACGGCAGCGGAGCGATCACCGGCGCCGTGGCGCGCCCGATCGGCGATTACACCGTCGAAGGGCCGCCGAGCCTTACCCCGCAGCAGATTGACGCCATTCTGCGCTCGTATGGCTCTCCCGCCACGGGCACCGGTAAGGACTGGTACAACCTCGGCCTGAAATACGGGATCGACCCTGCCTTCGCCGTCGCCTTTTTCATTCACGAGAGCGGCGCCGGCACCAACCCCAACTGGGCCGGGCTTAAACCAGGAGGCGGCACGACACATAACATCGGCAACATCATCTGTGCCGGCTACCCGACCTGCTACGGGCGCTTTCGCGACTACGGCTCCTGGGCCGAGGGCATCGAAGACTGGTATCGCCTGATCTCCGTCGAGTACATTCAGGGGCGCGGCGTCCGTACTGTTGCCGAGATCATTCCGATATACGCCCCGGCCTTCGAGAATGATGTTCAGGGATATATCAACGTCGTACAGCGCCTGGTGGACGAGTGGCGGACGCAGTTCAACGCTTCCGCATACTCGCTGCGCGGGCGCGGCCTGCCCGACGAGGCCCGCCCGCAGGGGAACCCGCTGCGGGCGCCGAACACCGTCGTAACGCAGGGCTACGGCGTCGGTACGCACGCCCCCGCAGAGGTCTGGGGCGCGATCGATCTGGCGCTCGATGGCGACGGCGATGGCAGGGCCGATCCTGAGGGTACATGGGAGCGTCCGGTCTACGCCACCCATAGCGGCGTGGTTACGGTCACTGCCAACAGCCACCCGGGAGGCAACCACGTCTGGGTAACCAATGCCGCCTACCGCACCGGCTATGCCCATCTCGCCTCCTTCGCCGTAAGCGATGGTCAGGAAGTGCGCCGTGGCGATTTGATCGGTTACATCGGCTCTACGGGGATGTCGTCAGGTCCCCACCTGGATTACCAGGTCTGGGTGCGGCAGGACGCGCGATGGGTGAACGTTAATCCCCTGGAGTACGGCGCGCTGGAGCCGCTGCCATAGCCGCGCGCCAGGAGAAACTACGGAACAAAGGCGCGCGGGCTTCCCATACCGCACAACCCTTCCATCCATCATCCGGTTGTCGAGTTGCCGGACGGGCTGCAACATTAACCGTTCCCTTACCGTCGTATGCACGGTGATAATGAAGCGACCAACTGCGAATAGCTGTAGGAGCGCGCAATGCAGCCCCGTCTGAGGCGGAGCGCCACCGAGTCAATGGTGGCGGGCGTTTGTGGCGGTCTCGCCGAGTATTTCAATATTGACCCGGCGATCGTGCGCCTGATCTTTGTAGTGGTAACCCTCACCAGCGGGCTCGGATTGCCGGCCTATCTGATCCTGTGGGTGGTGATGCCCAGGGCGGCGCCGGCCAGCATGCGGCAGCTTTCGGGTGCTATGGAACAATCGGCGCAACGCGCCCGCACCGGCGGTGGCGAAGCACCCGATGAGGCGCCGGTTCCGTCTCTCGAACAGTTCGCTGGCCAGCCATCAGGCATGGAAGGCAGCGCCGAGCAGCCGGCGCCACCGCCGGAATCCGCCGGTCAGCCCGAACGTCGCCACGCTCGCTGGCGCACCCTCGGGCTGATCCTCATCGGGATTGGCGGACTGGTCCTGCTGGATCAGTTCGGTATAGATACGTCCTTGCTCTTTCCCGCGCTGCTGATCGTCGCCGGGGTGATCCTGTTGCAACGCCAGCGCTGAGGCTTGCCAAACTGTGTACGATCCGGTATAACGAATCAACAGACTATAACCGTGGCGCTAGAAAGGAGCATTGCTATCGAGACCGGAACTATTGCCCGCCGCGTCGTCGAGCTGGCCGAAGACAAGCAGGCTAATGAGATTGTGCTGCTCGACATTCGCCCGCAAAGCGTTATCGCCGATTATTTCGTGATTTGCTCCGGGGAAAATGATCGCCAGATCCGGGCAATTGTAGACCACATTGACGAAAAGGTGCACCAGGAGTTTGGACTGAACCCGCGCCGCGAAGGCACCCCCGAAACCGGTTGGATCGTGCTCGACTACGACGATGTCGTCGTTCACGTGTTCAGCCCGGCCCAGCGCGAGTATTACCGCCTGGAGCGGTTGTGGAGCAAGGTGCCCCCTGTGGTCGTAGTGCAATGAGACCCGCTGATGAGCGTTAAACGAGATAAGGTTCTTGGAGCATATGAGTCTGAGCGGTAAGGTGGCAATCGTAACGGGCGGAACCGGCGCCCTGGGCAGCGCAGTGGTTGATACGCTACTCAACGCCGGCGCCGCCGTGGCTGTTCCCTATCGCCGCGCCGGTGAACTGGACGCCCTGCGCGAGCGCCTGGGGCGCTCCGGTGACGCTGCACTGTCCGGCGCGCAGGTGGATCTGACGGATGAACAGGGCGTGCGGGCGTACTACGATCAGGTCGCGGCAACGGCGGGCGGTCTGGATATTCTGGTGAACGTAGCCGGCGGCTTCGACGGGGGCAAGCCCGTGCACGAGACCGATTGGGCGCTCTGGCAGCAACAACTCGATATCAATCTCAAGACGGCCGTGATCTCGTGCGCCGCGGCGACACCGCATTTGATCAGCCGCGGAGGCGGGGCCATCGTCAATGTGAGCACTCGCACCGCCACGCAGGCCGGCGCCAACCTGGCCGCCTATGCCGCCTCGAAACGGGCGGTGCTGCAACTGACCGAGGCCCTTGCCGCCGAGTTGCGCGACTACAACATCACTGTCAACTCGATCCTTCCCAGTACTATTGACACGCCCGCCAACCGCCGCGCCGCCCCGCAGGCCAACCACAGTCGCTGGGTGCCGCCGGAGGCCATCGCACGGGTCATCCTCTTCCTCGTCGGTCCCGACGCGCGGATCGTTAGCGGCGCCCACATACCGGTCTATGGCAAGGCGTAATCCCGGGGGTGGGGCGCCAGGAGCCGCTCCCCTTGTTGAAGGAGCAGGGGCTTCTCTGCGCGCGTCACCCCTCGCTGTCCAGGGCAACGGTCTCGTATGCTCAGACAGCGCGGCAGACCTTGTGGCGCCACAGCGCACCGGGTGAGATGAGCAACCGGCATCTCCGTGCTTACTGAGCAGCAGACCCGCAGGGGCGACCGGCCGGTCGCCCCTGCGGGTCTCTGGAACAAGCGGGTCAAAACCTGCTCCTGCAGGCTCAAGTCGCACAGGACCTGCGCGCAAGGGAAAGATGCGCGTCAGGATCGGCAACGGCAAAGATCATCCCGAAGGCGCCATCACTCCTCCACGGGCGTATCGAGGAAGGGGTAGAGCATGCCGCTGGTGAGCGTGGAATGGGCCGAAGACCCTTCGCTGAAGCGGAACGAGCCAAGCACCTTCATGTAGTTGGCGCGCTCGAAGGCGGCCGGCTCGGCCACGGCAATCTGTGACATGCTGCCCTGCATCAGGGTGATCGAGTCGTACTCGTGCTCGACCATCCAGGCCTGCAGGTCGGCAATGATGCTGCGCACAATCTGCTGATAATTGCCCCGTAGCAGCGCCGAGGCCATCTGCGTCACCTTCGCACCGGCCATCATCGCCTTCAGCACATCGAAGGCCGTGTGCACTCCGCCCGAAATGGCGAAGTCGGTATGCACGCGCCCGTGGAGGATGGCGACCTCGCGCAGGGGGAGGCGCAGATCCTCCGAGGTGCTCAGGCGCAGATTTGGCACCACAGTGAGGTTTTCCAGATCGAAATCGGGCTGGTAGAAGCGGTTGAAAAACACCAGCCCATTGGCCCCGGCCTCGACCAGGCGCCGGGCGAAGTTAGGCAGGGCGGTGAAGTACGGGCTGATCTTCACCGCCAGAGGGATGCGCAACTCGGCCCGCACCGCCCGCACCAGTTCGATGTAGGTCTGCTCGAGCTGGACGCTGGTCAGATCCGGGTCGGTGGGAATGTAATAGATATTGAGTTCGAGAGCATCAGCCCCGGCCTCCTCGATCAGCTTGGCGTAGTGGACCCAGCCGCCCTTCGAGACGCCATTGAGGCTGCCGATGACCGGAATGCCGACGGAACGTTTCAAGCGGCTGACGTGCTCCAGGTACTGCTCTGGCCCGATGCTGTAGCGCCCGGTATCGGGCAGATAGCTCAGCGCCTCAGCGAAACTCTCGGCCCCGTGGCTGAGCAAGTAGTCAATCTCCAGACTGGCGTGGATGATCTGCTCCTCAAAGAGTGAGGACATTACTACCGCCGAAGCGCCGGCTTCTTCCAGGCGCTGCACCGTCTCCACGCGGTTTGAAAGCGGCGAGGAGGCGATCACGATCGGGGTTTTCAGGTGCAGGCCGAGGTACTGGGTGCTCAGGTCAACCATCGCAGTAGCTCCTGGATAGGAGAATCCAGAGGACCAGGAATCGGCGGATGAGGGGTCAGGAGCGCTAAGGTCAGCACTGGTCGGTATCCGCCCGTCACACTCCTGGTTCCCCTATCTGCCGGGTTCCTGGTTCCCCCGGCTCTCCAACTTGTCCTAAACTTCCTTATCCAGCATTTGCTCGAGCCGATGATAGTGCTCGGCGTTGGTGCGCATCGCTTCGGCGATCAACTCCTCGGCGCGGTGCGGGTCGCTGCGCTGGAGGATCTGGAAGCGACCCTCTCCCGCAATGTACTGCTCAATCGAAATCGAGGGCGCCTTCGAGTCGATGGTAAGGGGGTTCTTACCCTCGCGGGCCAGGGCCGGGTTATAGCGGTAAAGGGTCCACATCCCCGACTGCACGGCCAGTTTCTGCTGGTCGAGGCCACGGCGCATATCAATGCCGTGGGCGATGCAGTGACTGTAGGCGATGATCAACGACGGGCCTTCGTAGGCGTCGGCCTCGAGCACCGCGCGCAGGGTCTGCACGTCGTCATAGCCCATCGCCACCCGCGCGACATAGACATTGCCATAGGCCATGGCGAGCAAGCCCAGGTCCTTCTTAGGAGTGGTTTTACCTTTGGCGGCAAACTTCGCCACGGCGCCGAGGGGCGTCGCCTTACTGGCCTGCCCGCCGGTGTTGGAGTACACCTCGGTGTCGAGCACCAGAATATTAACGTTGCGCCCCGAGGCCAGTACGTGATCCAGACCGCCGTAGCCGATGTCGTAGGCCCAGCCGTCGCCGCCAATGATCCACACCGAACGGCGCACCAGCACCTCGGCCAGAGAGTCCAGATCGCGCAGCAGCGGCGTGTCAGCGTCCGGTCTGCCCGCCAGTTCGGCGGCGATGCGCTGCTTGAGCAGGGCCACCCGTTCGCGCTGGGCGCGAACGCCGGCCTCGTCGTGCTGATCGGCGGTCAGCAACGCTTCGACCAGATCGGGGCCAAGGCGCCCGGCGAGGCGGGTGAGCAACTCCCCGGCATACTCGCGCTGCTTGTCGATCGTTAGACGCATGCCCAGGCCGAACTCGGCATTGTCCTCGAAGAGCGAGTTAGACCAGGCCGGGCCGCGGCCTTCGCGGTTCACCGTCCAGGGCGTGGTGGGCAGGTTGCCGCCGTAGATTGACGAGCACCCTGTGGCATTGGCGATCACCGAGCGATCGCCGAAGAGCTGGCTGACCAGTTTGACGTAGGGCGTTTCGCCACAGCCCGCGCAGGCGCCGGAGAACTCGAAGAGCGGGAGCAGCAACTGCGAGTTCTTCACCGTGTTAAGCTGGAGCTGGGTCCGGTCCACCTCGGGGATGTTGAGGAAGAACTCCCAGTTGGCGGCCTCTTGCTGGCGCAGGGGAGCCTGAGGGGCCATGTTGATGGCCTTGCGCCCGGTCTGGCGCTTATCCTTCACCGGGCAGGCCTCGACGCACAGGGCGCAGCCGGTGCAATCCTCCGGAGCGACCTGGAGGGTGAACTTGTAGCCCGGAAACTCCCTGAAGCGCGCGTCGGCGCTCTTGAAGGCGGACGGCGCGCCGGCAAGGGCCTCGGGAGCGTAGATCTTCGGGCGGATCACCGCGTGGGGGCAGACGAAGGCGCACTTATTGCACTGGATGCAGATGTCCGGCTCCCAGACAGGGATCTCAATGGCGATGTTGCGCTTCTCCCAGCGAGCAGTGCCGGTGGGATAGGTGCCGTCGAAGGGCAGCTTGCTGACGGGCAGGTCGTCACCGTGCAGGCTGATCATCGCCCCGAGCACCTCGCGCACGAAGGGCGGCGCGCCGGGAGTGACCGGCGGGCGCATATGGTAGCCGTTCTGCTCTGGATCGACCGGCGGGATCGGCACTTCGTAGAGCCGGCTGAGGGTCTGATCAACGGCCATGTAGTTCTGTTTGACCACCGCATCGCCGCGCCGTCCGTAGGTCTTCTTGATGCTGCGCTTGATCTGAGCGATGGCCTCGTCGCGGGGCAGCACGCCGCTGATGGCGAAGAAGCAGGTCTGCATCACCGTATTGATGCGCCCGCGCATGCCAGTGGCCGCTGCAACTGAGGTGGCGTCAATCACCCAGAAGTGCAGACTTTTCTCGCGGATAGTCTGGCGCACCTCAACCGGCAGTCTGGACCAGACCTCATCGGGGCCGTAGGGGCTATTGAGCAGGAAGACGCCGCCGGGGCGGGCGTAGCGCAGCACCTCGAAGCGTTCGAGGAAGCTGAACTGGTGGCAGGCGACGAAGTGGGCCTGGCCGTCGCCGATCAGGTAGGGGGCGCGGATCGGCTCGGGGCCAAAGCGGAGGTGCGAAATCGTCACCGAACCGGACTTCTTCGAGTCGTACACGAAGTAGCCCTGGGCCTCGTAGTCGGTCTCCTCGCCGATGATCTTGATGCTGTTCTTATTGGCCCCCACCGTGCCATCGGAGCCAAGGCCCCAGAAGACACAACGGACCGTGCTCTCCGGCTCGACATCGAAGCTGCTGTCGTAGGGCAGGCTCGTGCCGGTCACGTCGTCGTTGATGCCGATGGTGAAGCGGTCGCGCGGATGGGGCGCATCAAGTTCATCGAAGACGGCCTTGACCATGCCGGGGGTGAACTCCTTGGAAGAGAGGCCGTAGCGCCCGCCGATGATGGTGGGAAACGGCCGATGGGGGCCGCCGCCATTGTGGAAGTGACCGCTGCCATAGCCATAGACCGCCGAGACCACGTCGAGGAAGAGCGGCTCGCCAGCGCTGCCCGGTTCCTTGGTGCGATCAAGGACGGCGATGGCGCGCGTGGTAGGCGGCAGCGCGGCCACGAAGGCCTCGGCGGCGAAAGGCCGGTAGAGTCGCACCCGCACGACGCCTACCTTCTCGCCGCGGGCGGCCAGGAAGCGGACCACCTCTTCGGTCACCTCGCCACCGGAACCCATAATCACAATCACCCGCTCGGCATCGGGCGCGCCGGCATAGTCGAAGAGATTGTAGCGGCGCCCGGTCAGGGCGAAGAACTGGTCCATCGTCTGCTGGACGACGCCGGGGCAGGCGATGTAGAAGGGGTTCACGCTCTCACGGGCCTGGAAGTAGACATCAGGGTTCTGGGCCGTGCCGCGCAGGACCGGATGCTCGGGCGAGAGGGCGCGCGCCCGGTGCGCCCGCACCAGCTCATCGTCAATCATTGCCCGGATGACGCTGACGTCCAGGGGCGTGATCTTGTTGACCTCGTGCGAGGTGCGGAACCCGTCGAAGAAATGCACGAAGGGCACGCGCGATTGCAGCGTAGCGGCGTGGGCAATCAGCGCCAGATCCTGAGCCTCCTGAACCGAGCCGGAGGAGAGCAACGCCCAGCCGGTAGCGCGCACTGCCATGACGTCAGAGTGGTCGCCGAAAATTGACAATCCCTGCGCGGCAAGCGATCGGGCAGCAACGTGGAAGACCGTCGGGGTAAGTTCGCCGGCGATCTTGTACATGTTAGGGATCATTAAGAGCAGACCCTGGGAGGCGGTAAAGGTGGTGGTCAGCGCGCCGGTCTGCATCGCGCCGTGGAGGGCGCCGGCGGCGCCGCCCTCGGACTGCATCTCGTAGACGGTAGGAACAGTACCCCAGAGGTTCGGTTTGCCCGCCGCGGCGAAGGCGTCCGCCATCTCACCCATCGGCGTGGAGGGGGTGATCGGGTAGATCGCCACCACCTCGCTCAGCATATATGCCACATTTGCCGCGGCCTCATTGCCGTCAATGGTTATTTGCGGGATCGGTTCGGCAACGCCAACAGCGCTTTCAAGGTCCGGACGTACATCCATGAGGATGCCTCCTCTGTGAGTATCGAGCAACAAGCATCGTAACAAGGCTAGTATAGGATTTGCGCCGCCTTGCACGAGGTAAAGGCCGTGCAACCTTTGGTAACGATCTCTTTTCTTCCTGTCGAATATGGCATGCGCAACAATATGCAGTGAGCGGCGTGTGCACGACCTATGCGACAACTCAGCCTTCGCATCGAGAACCACCGGTCGATGTATAACGCGCTGTGTTATACTGCTTCCCACAGGGTGACATTTCGCTCATCCCCTCCGCTGCAGGAGAGTGGAACAGCGAGTACGATAGCGGTACTCGATGGTTCGTGCGGCAGGTTCCTGAACGGGAAGGTCCGAGAGGTCAGGGATCCTCGCGGCAAGCCGTGTACCAGAACGATCACCAGCGGCGTGGCGGCGGGTTATTCACGGCATACAGGGAGCAGACTATGACACCAACACTGATCGTCCTTGCCGATACGTTGCGGCGCAGGGATCTGGCTCGTCCCCTTGGCCCGGCAGCCATGTCGCTGTTCGAGGCGCTTATCAGCGATACCGTTGATGTGGCACGGGAGATCAATGGCGCGCGGGTGCTGATTGCCCGGGCTCCGCACGTGGGGCTGGATGTGCTCCCCTCGGCAGACGTGACGGTACGCACGCTGGCGGGAGCGGGACCGAAGTTCCTCGCCGCGCTGCTCAAGGAGACGCTGGAGGGAGGTGAGCCGACGGTGGTGGTCGGCGGCGATCTCCCTCATTTGCCGCCGTGGCGCCTGCGCGACGCGCTCACCCACCTGGCTGCGGGGGCCGGGGTGGTGGTTGGCCCTCAAGATCGCGAGGGGTGGTATCTCCTGGGATTGAGGAGCGCCGAACCACTGCTGCTCCGCACGCTACCCGCGCGGGACGAGAATCCCGAGGCGCTGCTCTGCGCCGCCCGCGGGCTGGACCTTTCCGTCGCCATCCTTCCGAGCTGGTTCGGCGTCAACGACCTGGCCGATCTGGAGGCCCTGGCCAGCATGTTGCGAGACATGCCCGCAACGGTGGCCAGGCGCACCCGTGCGGTGCTGGCCGGCGAGAACGCCCGCGCCGTCGGCGGTTGACGAGATTGTCATTTGTGACGCTGGTTACAGTCAGCCTCCTCCCATCACGTCCCGGTATACTGGTTGCACCATCATCCCGTGACAATACGGCAATACGGAGGAAAGCCGAGTATGAGGCAGGAACCGCACAGCGCGACGACGCCGATGCCCGTATTCATCGACACCGATGTCGGCTGTGATGACGCCCTGGCCATCGCCTGGCTACTGCGCCGTCCCGAGGTCAAGGTGGTCGGGATGAGCAGCGTTTTTGGCAACAGCAGCGTCCAGAATACGACCGCAAATCTCCTCACGCTTCTCGATGCGCTGGGACGCGAGGCGCCGGTGACGATGGGCGCCTCGGCCCCGCTGGTCTATCCCCGCACCAGCGCCGGCGCGCTGACCCACGGCCCCGACGGGCTGTGGGGGGCGCAGCGCCCTCACGATCTGGAAACGCTACCTGCGGGCGCGCCCGGGGCCATCGCCGCAGCGGCGCGCGCGCACCCCGGCCTGACGATCATCGCCCTGGGGCCCCTCACGAACATTGCCCGCGCTGTACAGGCCTACCCTGAAGATCTGGTCGGGGTGCGGCTGGTAGCCCTGGCCGGCGCCCACGGCGCCGGCTCGATTACGCCCGCCGCCGAGTTTAACGCCTTCGCCGATCCGCACGCCCTGGCGCTGGTGCTCGAAAGCTCCCTGCACGTCGAACTGGTCACCCGCGACGCCTTCCGGGCTCTGGAACTGGACCGGACGTTCGCCATGCGGTTACAGCACGAAGGTGGCGCGGTCGGGCGCTTCCTCGGCCAGATATTCGAGAGCTATGCCCGGGCCGTGAACCGCCAGATGGCGCCCGTTCCCGTTCCTGATGCCGCGGCGGCCATCTATGCTGTGCATCCCGACCTGGGTGTGGCCGTACCCGCGACCGTGCGGGTCGTGACCGAGGGTGAACTGACCCGCGGTCAGACGATTATAGCTCTGAGCGAACAACATCAGGCCATGCTGGCGCTTGGAACCCACGGGGTTGAGCACCTGGCGATGAACGTGACGGCGCCTGATTTTGACTATCTGGAGGCGCTGCGCCAGGCCAGCGCTCGCGCGCCGCGGAACGCTCAGGTAGTGCTGGAGATTGATGCGCGGACAATGGCGGAGATGCTGGAAGCCGGCCTGATGGAATGGGGAATGGAGCGCGCGGTTGGCAGGTAGGCGCCCGTAGGGAGAGGCGCGGCAATCGGGCTTCCCTACATTGAAGCCGCAGGGCAACCCTGCGGCTTCGTTCGATTCAGGCTTCGAGTTTCTTTTGCGCGTCCATCGCGCCAAGGATCTTGTTGGTGAGGTAGCTGGCCAGCCAGGCTGCGGCGAGGCCCAGGAGTAGATTGAGCAACCCATAGACGAGCCGGCGGCGCAGATCTTCGTCCATTTAGTCCTCCCGTCGTCCTGCAAGCAAAGTGGCAAAGTAGAGCAACTGAGCGATCGCCTGCGCGGCCGCGGCCACATAGGTCAGCGCGGCGGCGTTGAGCACAGCGTTTACCCCGTTCATTTCCTGGCTGGTGACCAGGCCATTGCGCTGCAACATCGCTCTGGCGCGGGCGCTGGCGTTGAATTCAACCGGCAGGGTAACCAGGGTAAACACGACGGCGGCGGAGAAGAGGATCAAGCCGACGGTTGCGAGGGTGTAGCCGAAGCCGCTGCCGGAGAAGGCGGTTAGCATCAACCCGATGAAGAACAGAATAACCCCCAGGTTCGAACCGAGGTTGGCGATTCCGACGATGCCGGCCCGCGCCCGCAGCCAGAAATAGCCCTCCTGATCCTGAGCGGCATGGCCGAGTTCGTGGGCGACAATGGCCATCGCGGCGACCGAGGGCTGTAAGGAGCCGTCGGAGAGCCGCATCACTGCACCGCGCGGATCGTAGTGATCGGTGAGCATGCCGCCGATGCGCTCCACCTGAACATGGGAGAGATTTTCGTTTCGCATCAGCGTCTGAGCCACATCGAAGCCGTTCAGACCGCGAGCGTTGGGCACCTGCGACCACTTGCGATAGGCCGCCTGGACGCGAAACTGCGCCCACAGCGCCAGGAGCAAAGCTGGCAGGGTAAATACGAAGTAGAGGGGATCAAACCACATCATTATTGCATCTCCGTTCGACTAACGAAGCAATTATCGCGTAAATAGTATACCATTCCAGACGCACGGCACTCATAAGAGCAGCATAAGAACAGAGCGGGAGACATGCAAAACGTGACGTTCCGCTGGTGCAAACCAGAGGGTTGCACCAGCGGAGGAACCATCTGCCCCTACAATGGTGAGCCTTCACCCTCAGTGGGGGGAGAGGGCGCTGGCGGAGGGGGAGGAAGATAGCGCCGGACGACCTGCCGTTCGGCGAGACGCTGCCCGAGCACAACCAGTCCCCCTGCCGCCGCGCCGAGAACGAACCCTACCAGGATGCCCCGCAACAGCGGCCATTCATCCACCTCGGGGATAAGGCGCGCAACGTCTTCGGCGATGGTACTCACATGTAACTCCTGGGCCCCGGTCACGACAGCGGCAGTATAGCACGGGGAGCGGGTTGGCGGCAACTAGGGCGCTGAGGCGCTGAGGCACTGAAGGGGTTTACGCCTGCCGAACAGGCGCTCACCGCAGGGGAGCTAAGGAGTGCAAAGGAGCCAGCTATGCTGACCGACGCCCTTGGGCGGCGGATCGAACTCAACGGGCCGCCGCAGCGGATCGTCTCGCTCGTGCCAAGTATGACGGAGTGGCTGTTCAGCGTGGGCCTGGGGGCGCGCGTTGTTGGCGTCACCGAGTACTGCATCGAGCCTGCGGCGGGGCTGGCCGGGCTGCCGCGCCTGCGCGGCACCAAGAACCCCGACCGGGCGCGGATCGTCGCCCTGCGGCCCGACCTGGTGATCGCCGACCAGGAGGAGAACCGCGAGCGCGATGTTCTGGCCCTTGCTGCCGCCGGCATTCAGGTGTACGTAACCGCCATTCGCAGCGTGGCCGATGTGCCGGAGCAACTCGGGCGCCTGGCCCTGGCCCTGGGGGCGGCTGACCAGGCTGCTCCCGCCCTGGAGGAACTGCGCGCGGCAATCGAGGCGGCGGAGCGCGCCCTGCCCGCCACGCCGCGCCCGACCATCGCCTTTATCTGGCGCGACCCGTGGATGGCAGTTGGCGCCGAGACCTACGCTGGCGATCTGCTACGGCTCGGCGGCGCCGCCAACTGCGCTCTCCAACTCCCTGGTCGCTACCCGCGCGCGCCGCTTGACGCATTCATGGCCCTGCGCCCGGAGGTGATCCTCCTGCCGAGCGAGCCGTACCCCTTTAGTGAGCGTGACCTTGAAGCCTTCGCGCCCTACGCCGATGTACCCGCGGTGCGCGAGGGGCGCATCGTTTTCTGTGATGGGACGCTGCTCACCTGGCCCGGCCCGCGGACGATCACCGCGCTGCGGGTGATGCGCGCGTAGGGCCGAAGGATTGGGCCTGGCGCAGCCAGGCCCAATCCTTTGGCCCTGCCGATTATCCATCGGCAATGCTCAATTCCTGATTGGCGACCCGATCGCTCAGGCGCGCGATGTCGCGTAGCAGCGGGACCCGCTCGCTGGCGCCGTGGTTAGCGACGTAGATGGTCGAATCGGCAATGATGGTCGCGGTCACATCGGGCGCGCCTGTGAGGCCGGCGCTCGCGGCCGCGCCGGTGAACTCGTTGCTCTGCATGCTCAGGTGGCGGCACACCAGCAGGCTCTGCGCGCCTTCAAAGACGTTGTCGCTCCACGGGCAGCGGCTGAACAGGTCGAAGGGGAAGATGAAGCTCTCCTGCGCCATCGCCGCCTCTTGCAACGCCCTGACGATGTCGCGGCTGACCGCCACGCGCGCGATCTGATTGCCGCGCAGGTACAGCGTGCCCAGGAAGCCGGCGTTGAACCGGATCTGGTTTTCGCGCAGGCGCCCGAACAACTGCTTGATGATGTCAACATTCAGCAGTTCATTGACCTCTGAAGGCGGCGTGGGCGGGCCGTAGAGGCTGAGGACCCCGGCGATGTCGTTGTCTGTCAGCCGGTAACGGTCGTCCTGGTCCAGAACGTCAATGCTCGACTGTAATAACTGCAGCCCGGCTTCGTCCATGCGCCGGGCCTGCTCCAGGATGATCGCTGTGCCAGGGCGAACCTTTCCCGCGGCGCGCCGGATATCCAGCAGCAGGTCGAAGATCGTGCTCAGCCGCAGCACATCGGCCGCAAGGGCCAGGATTAGTTTGGCGTAACTGAGCCGCTCGCCCTGGCTCTGCCCGGCGAACTGGCGCAAGGCCTGTTGCAGAGCGCTCTGGATCTCCCTGCGGGTGCGCGGGTCCAGGGTGATCAGAGCCTGGGCGGCCTGCAGCGCGCCCCGGCGAAAGGCGGACAGGCGGAACTCACCCTGCTCGGGGAGGTTGAACGGCTTTGACAGGTCTTCGGCCTGGCTGCGGGCGAAGAGATCGCGCGCGGGCGCCAGGCTATCTAGCAGCAATGCTTCGAAGACGTTCCCCTCCAGGTGCACCCGGTCGGCGTTCATGATCTGGAGCAACGCGCCGTCCTTGTCGGTGACGCCCGACATCTGGCAGGCGCGCACCTCGATGCCGGAGCAATGTTGCATGACTATGGCGCCGTCGCCGGCCACGGGAAAGGCGATGTCAAGGGCCAGATCACGCATGATAACCGACGTGAGGCCAACGAAGCGGATCGGCTCGCGCAGCGTCAGGCGGCTGCCCGGGCCACAGCCGGCGACGCTGAGGTGCAGTTCAGGCTCATTGGGGTTGCGCTCGATGCCGATTGCGCCAATCTCCTGATCTCCCGGGCGCAGGCAGATGCAGATGTTGCGCTCCCCGCGCCCGATCAGGTCCCTGAGGGCCTCATCCAGGCGCTGGTAGTCGCCGCCCGGACCCACGCAGACGCAGCAGCCGCCCCGGGCCAGACTCAGGTTTGCGCCGAAACGCAACACCTGACCGGGTACCGGCGCACCGCCCGCATCGAGCAACACTGCCGTCACCTGCTGCGCCCCGGTCGCGCCCAGCGTCCAGCCGCACTCGGCGATGCCGTCGGGTCCCGTGGTGAGCACTGGCTGGGCAGCGGTGAGGCTGCCCCCGCCCTGGGTGACGGTGAAGCGCACTCGCGCGCCGATCACCGGCGTCGCGCCGTTGAGCACCCGCGCGCGCAGCGGCTGCGGCAGGGGCTGCCCCGACATGGCCTCCTGGCCGTCGCCGCCCACGTAGAGCAGCGTCATCAGTCGGGTGAGCGGGGGGAAGAGTTGGCGGCAATCCTGCGCAACGGTGAAGGCGCCGCCGCTGCGGTTGAGAACGGCCAGTTTGCAGTAATGGTGCGCGATGCCCGCGCGGGGCTGGGGGATCGGGTCGTTGCCCGCGTCGCGGGGCCACTCCACATCGGCGGTGACGGTGCGCGCCGGGATGAGCCAGTAGTCGCCGACGCGGTAGCGACCGGCTGAGAGACGGATCTGCACTCCGTCCTCCAGTTCCAGCCATGTGTTCAGCGCGGGATTGGCGAGCACGCCGTCCCAGCGCCGCGCCTTCGGAAGGTTGGGCCGCCCGGCGACGCTGGGCGGGAAATCGGCGATCTTCACGCCTGTCCAGTTCGGGTCGGTGGTGTCGAGGGTCAGGATCTGGTCCTCGGCGTTCGCCAGGCGCACCAGGATGCCCGCTTCGCCGCGCAACTCGCGTTGCTCATCAATTACCTCGACATACTGGCCGGCGGCGAAGCGCAGCACCTCGTCGCGCCCGATGCTGGCCACGGTCAGGGCTTCGGGTTTGCTGGCCTCCTGAGCCAGCCAGCGGGTGACGATGGCGCCGTTGTCGCGGCTCCATTTGAGGCGCGTAATCTTGCCGTTGGCGTCTACCGCGTGCACCTCGACACGGTAGAGCTGGTTCTCCAGTCGGCGGTAGCCGGCGCCCTCGGGCACGACGCACGGCCCCGGCGCGGTGGCGCTCTCCGCGGCCCGGGCGCTCAGTCTGCCGTTCTGGCTCTGGTCGAGCAGGGCCTTCCATTCCGCCGGTTCGCTGACACAGGTGATGGGATTAAGAAACGGGCCGAGGAGCTTCACCTGCCAGACGGTGCGGGTGCGGGTGGCCGTGTCCGGCCCATTGAGGGCGACCTCGCGGATGTGTTCGTCCTCCAGCGCGGTGATGTGGCGCTGCCAGACGTCCAGGTAGGCCAGGTAGAAGCCGTCGGCCAGGCCGCTCAGGGCCATGCCCGGCAGGTCGGGTTGTTGATCGAGGGCAACCGGGGCCTCATTCTCGCAGAGGATGCCGTTGACGTAGTAGCGTCCGGCGCCGATGGCGGGCATGGCGCCGCCGGTGAGCGCGAAGCCGGCCGCGTCCAGGGGCGCGCCGCAGGCGCCGATTACATCGGCGGCCTCGGTCTCGACGCGATGGGCGGTGATGTCAATCTGCTCGTTCCAGTCGGCGTCGAGTTGCACCCGGCCCTGTTGCAGCCGCACGCCGCTGTAGTGCTTTTCGGGCCTGAAGGTCGATCGGGTAAAATCGCCTTTCATAGCGCTCCTTATTTCGGATTGTGGATTGTAGATTGCCACCTATGGCGTTCCAGTGAGACTGGCGATGATGCGAACGCAGTCTGTGCAACAGGAATAGGTGTTATGTCACAAAGAAGATCCCGGCTTCGAGGCCGAAGCGCAGGTACTCTTCCAGGCTGGTTCGCAGGTTGGCGAGGCGTTGGGGTTGCTTCAAGAAGGCGAAGGCGCCCATTTCGGCGCCATCTTCCGCGCCGGTGCGGATCTCCTCCGCGCAGGTCGGGCCGAGTTGCCCGTAGGCGGGATCGCCGTAGCGGGTGGAGGTGAAGGCGGGCCGCAGCCGGCCTAGCACGCTCCGGGTGATGCTCTCGGCCTGGGCCGCGGTCAGCGCGGCGCCGAGGCGGGCGGCTTCGGCCTCCAGGGCGGCCGCAACGGCCAGCTCCGGCTGGCAGCGGAAGCGGCGCGGGGTCTGCGCGCCGGGCGGGACGTAGCTGAAGCGCGCGCAGCCGGCCTGCCGGCGCGCGACGTGGACGCGGTGGCTGAAGATCGTCTCCGAGGCCAGGGTAAGTTCCTTGACGTGCGCCGGCCCCAGCACGGTCACCCGTTCCAGGGTCGTGGGCGGGCCGGGCAGGGCGCCGGCAGCGTCGCCGCCGATCGCCGGCAGGAAGAGCGGCCCCGCAAGCCCCAACTCGGCCAGGGTGGTGTTGTCTCCGGGGGCGTGATCAAAGGCCGGCACGACCCCGCCGGCGCCGGGGAGGATCACCAGGCGATCGGGGTCGCTCAGGCTGCCGACGAGGGCCCGGGCGAAGGCGGGTGCGGCGCTGACGGCGCGCAGGGCGGCGCCGAGGCGATTGCGGGCCTGGATCAGCGTGGTGGGGGACGGGGTGAGGGTGATGGTGTGCGCCTCCGCGCCAAAGGCCGCGGTCACGGCGGGCGCCGGGGCGCTCAGGGCCGGAAACGGCGCCAGCGGGCCGCTGATGACGGCGAGCCGTTGCGCTGCCGTGTCGCGGCTAAGGCCCAGCAACCTGGCGGAGGGGTCGCCTTCCGCGGCATCAATGGTCACCTCAGCCGGAACGCCAGGAAGGATGACCAGCCGGTTGTCCACCGTAATGACACGGGCCTCGCCAAAGGCGCGCGTCGGGCGAACGTTGCGGATGGCGCTCTGCAGCCGGTCGCGGGCCTGGGTGAGATTGGCCGGCGCCGCGCTCAGGGTGACGGGATGCGGCCCATCGCCGCCGATGGTGACGCGCAGCGCCGGCGCGGCCGGCAGACCTGCGGGAAACGCACTGAGATCGCCCGACACCAGGGCCGGCGTCAGTTCAGCCGGGTGGCCGCGGAGGGGCGACTCGATGATGCTATCCTGGACGCGCAGGGCCGCCATCTGCTCCGGCAGGCGCAGCGGCCCGGTGATGGAGCGGGTCACGTTCAGGGTCAGGGCGGTGTTGGCGGCGCCAACGAGCACCGCCGGCAACACCGGTTGGAGCGGCTCGCCGGCGGCATCGAGCCGGCCGCCCGGCACGAGCGTGCAGTGAACGAGATCGAGCTGGCGCAGACTGGCATCGTCCACCACCGTCAGGTTGCCGGCGACGAGCAGGCCGTTGAGGGCCAGGCGCGCGCGCTGGTTGCCCGTCACGCTAAGATTGCCGATGAGGGCCGGGCGCCGGCGATTGGCGGCCTGGATCACCAGGTCGTTGGCGGCCAGAGAGAGGCTCAGGTTTTCGGTGTAGGTGCGGTTGTCGTCAATCTGGATCACCGCCGCGGGATGGCCGTCGAGCGCCCACTGGTTGAGGGCGGCCTGGATGGTTCCAAAGGCGCTCGCCGAGACGCGGTAGAGTCGCCCGAGGGCCTCGGGAACAGCAACCGTGTTGTGGTATGCCGTTGGCGAAGGATCTCCAGGGCGCGGGGCGAAACGCCGGTCGTAGGGGCCGCCGCCCAGGTCGCCGCTGAAGCCATAGGCGTAGCTGACGGCGACGTCAGCGGGCGGGCTGGTCAGATTGCGCAGCACCGCCAGGCGGCCCAGGGCCGGGTCCACGGCCACCTTCGTCTCGAAGGCGAAGCCATCGCTGGCGCGGGTGAAGCTCCGGCTTAAGGGCGGTTGCCAGCCAGGGGCGCTCCAACCGCTTAGATCGCAGATGCTGATCTCCTCCGGCGCGAGGGCCGCGCCGTCGAAAAACACCTCAATCACCGGCTGGCGCGGGTCGAGATAGGCGCTGACCGGGGCGCCCTGGCCGCTGGTCAGGGCGTGGCGGTAATGCTCCAGGTCATCGTAGAGGGCGCGGCGGCGCAGGCGCCCCGGCACGTTGGCCTCGCCGGCCAGGTGGGTGATGGTGGTCTCGGTTTGCGGGCGGTTGAAGAGCGGCGCGTCGTTGCCGAGGGGGCTGAAGGTGTAGCGCCCGTCGGGCGGGTCAGCCACGGCGCGGGGGGTGGCGCGGGTGACGAAGTAGGCCTGCAGCCGCCACAGGAAGATGCCCACGTTGGGGATGTTGTGCTTGCCGCGGCCGCTGGCGATGCGCCGCACATCGGCGGTGCGGGCGCTGGCGTCGAAGGGCGTGTCAATCAACTCCAGCTCGTTCGTCTGGCGCAGGTCGGGGGTGCGCAGGTTGTGGGGCCGGAGGTGGTTGAGGTACTGGGTCGTACCCAGCAACTCGAAGAACTCGACCACCCGCGCGTTCCACAGCGTGGCGTCGCGCGCCAGTTGTTCGAGCATCGCCGGCGTACCCTTGCGCCGGCGGTAGCCGAGGGTGTTGGCGATAAAGGCGCGGCGGGTGAAGCCGGGGGCCTCGAAGTCGTGGAGGCCGCGCACCCCCAGCAGGTCGCCGATGTAGGGCGTCACCCACTCATCGGCGGTCTCGATGAACCAGTTGGCGTAGAGCCGGGCGATGTCTTCTTCGACAATCCCGATCTCGCGGGCGATGATCGCCAGCAGCGCCTTGAGGGGGTAGCCCTGCTCGGCGTCGCGCAGGCGGTAGATCGCCGGCAGGAGCTGGTAGAGCCGTTCGCTGGTGTACCTGGTCATCGCGCGGCCTCCGTGAGAT
Organism: Chloroflexaceae bacterium; assembly: GCA_025057155.1. NCBI lineage: Bacteria > Bacillati > Chloroflexota > Chloroflexia > Chloroflexales > Chloroflexaceae > Chloroflexaceae bacterium. Next base: position 204,997 of record JANWYD010000004.1, on the reverse strand, counting down.
CAATGCCGCGAGGGTCGAGCAGCAGCAACTGCGCCGGGCGAACGTTGCACGTTCCGGGTGGCGCGGCAGGGTCGCAGCGCGCGCGGGCGGCGAGGAGCGGCGTCTGGCGAGCGGGCGTCTGGCCGCGCAGGTAGAACTGGTCGAGGAAGACGGCCTGCACGCCCTCGACGGCCTGGATGAGCGCCAGAACCTCGCTCTCGTGGGCCGGCTGGCCGAAGGCGCGGCGCTCGAAGGCGTAGGCGTCGCGGAGGGTCGCGGTGACGGCCGCCAGCACCTTATCGGCGAGGTAGGCCGGGTCAATCAGCACGCGCGCCTTGAGGCGGAAGTAGAGCGGCTCGTAGGAGGCGACGATCAGCCGTTGCGCCGTGTCACGGGCGGCGTCCATGGCCGCGGCCAGGTTCGCGAAGAGCTTCGAACGCGGATCGATGGTGTGGTCCACGCCGTTGCTGGCGGCGGCGGCAATGGTGACGTGCACCACGCGCCGTTCACCGTCCCACAGCCAGGTGGCCTGGGCCTTGCCGATGCCGGCGAAGGCCCGGGCGAAATCCTCGAAATCGCGGAGCGAGACGATGCGATCCAGGGTCAGCACGGTGAAGGGGGCGTTCTGGCGGGCCTGGTCGCGCGATTCGGGGTCGGCCGCGCCGGTGGGGGCCAGCGGGTTGGTCACCTTCTGCACCCCCAGGGGCCGGGTGATCAGCAGCGAGAGCTGGCCGGCGCGCACCATGCCCGGCGCGCCGATCCCGGTGCGATAGGTCGCCACGACGTTTTCGTTGCCGGTGGGCAGCCGCGCCCCGGTGAGACCGTCGCCGAAGGTCAGGGTGACGTTGCCCGCGTCATCAATGCGGGTGATGTAGGCGCGCTCGCGCGGCGGCAGGCGGTAGAGCGCGGGCGCCTCCCGCCACAGCACATCGTTCACCCGCACCTGTAGCGTGCTCTCGGCGCCGGCGGGCGTCGCCGCGGAGACATAGGTCAGCGGTTTCTGTTTGAGGGTGAAGGACTGGAAGCCGCGCGCTCCGTCGCCGCTGCCCAGGACCTCCTGGCGGGTTTCGCCGTGGGTGGCGGCGGCAACATTGCCGTAGATGATTACCGTGGCCCGATCGTAGGCGCGCAGGAGCGCATCGGCAAGCACGATCTCGGTAGGGTCGCTGCCGGGAACGACTTCTTTGATCACCACCGCTTCGCTGACAACGGGATCGTCGTCGTGGGAGGGAACCAGTTCCAGGGCGCGGCCGGCCGCGGCGGGGGAGTTGAACGTGACGCTACCGGTAAAGCCGTTCCTGTCGGTCAGTTTCCAGGTCTGCTGTCCCGAAGGCAGGGTGGCCGGCGCTTCCTCCAGCACCGGGCTGTCGCCGGACTGGAGGGCGACCTTGCCGATGCCGTCGGCGGCGATCAGTTCGAGTGGCCGCACCACACGGACGCGCATGCGTTTACCGCTGACGACGAGGGTGCGCCCGGGGGGCAGGTCGGGCAGCGACCGATCCAGGGTGATCCGGTTGCCCTGCAGCGGATCGCGGATGGGCCGGGGGGCCAGGGGCAGTTCTTCGCTCTGGGCGTACACACTGGCGCTACGCGGCGAGAAACGGTTGATGTTCTCGCCGGAGATGCTCAGGCGCGTGGTCTTCAGGCTAAGGGTGTAGTCGGTTCTGGTTTCCTCGGCGACGGTTTGCACCGCATACACCTCGGCCCACTCCGCCGTGGCCAGCACCACCCAGCTTCCCGGCGTGATCTGGCCGTAGACCGCGTCGAGGTTGATAGCTGTCGTACCCGCGGCAAAGGGGGCCTCGGCCCAGCTTTGTTGCCGTCCGGCATACGGGCCTTGCTGGAACACGGGTGGGCCGCTTGCCTGCGGAACGAGTTCGCCGACGCGCAGGGAGGCGGGCAGGGTGTTCCAGGCGGGGGCGTTATGGCCGAAGAGGTTGGCGCGCAGGCGCAGGGCGTAGACGCGGGGATTGAGCTTCGGCGGCTCCTTGTAGGGAGTGAAGGAACCCAGGCCGCGCTCCAGTTCGACCACGGTATAGGCGGCCTCCGGGTCAGCCGCGGGTACCGGCTTCACCGCGGTGACGCGGCGGAAATCCCAGTTTTCGTTGCCGGCGTCCTTCCGGCGCTCGTCGCCGATGAGCAGCACGGCGTCGCCGGGCTTGAGGCCGGTGGCGGTTCCTTTGAGGTACAGGCGGTCCTCGGCGAAGCCCGGCTGCGCCAGGCGGAAGGTCTGGGGACGAAGCTGGTTCCACTCGCGGCGCGCCTCGATTTGCTCAACCGTCTCGAAGGTCTGCGCCTGCTCGTCCGGGCCAGGCAGGCTCTGCACCTTGACGCCAACGGGGAGATTGACCACGGCGGGAGCAGTGGGAGCGGTCTCCAGTTCAAAGGCCAGGTAGGTGCTGGCGGCCACGCCGGGGCGCAGTTCATAGCCAATCGCCCGCGCCAGTTCCAGCACCGACATGCGCTCGGTAGCGGTGCGCAGATAGCCCTCGTTGGCGATGCGCTCCTGGTAGAAGGTCAGCACGTCGAGCATGGCGGCGGCGGCGTCGCACAGGGCGATGCTCGGGTCGTCATCGGCGCGGGTGGTGAGGGTGGGAAGGCCCCCCGGGCTGGCCAGGCCGGCGAGCATGCTGCGCTTGAAGGCGCCGTGGGCGCCAACGCGGTACACCAGGGCCGACAGGCCGGGCGGGTTCGCCGGGTTCCGCGGGGTCAGCCGGGTGAGGCCCTCGCAGCAGCCGCACGGGTTCAGTTGAAGGTCAGCAGGCATGTGATTCTCACATGATAATCATGGTTTCACGGGCACGTTACCGTTCCCAGGGTTCTGCTCCCCCTCTCTGCCTACCCCCGCTGGGGGAGGCGCCCGGTTGTCCCCCGGCGGGGGAGGGTTAGGGAGGGGGAAACCAGGTTTCCCCACGCCCCTGCCCGACAGGGAACCGTTGTAGCGCGACCCTCCGCGTTCCGGGCGGGGAAACCAGGTTTCCCCGCGCCCCGGCCCGGTGGAAGGGCAGAGGACCGCTACACCCTGCCCTATGTTCACGCCATCACCTCAAACTCGATCTTCCCGTTTTCGGGGAAGTTCGGGTCGTTATCCAGGCGAATGACCTCGTAGGGTCCGACGGTGAGCACCCTGGCGGCCAGTTCGCCGCGGGCGGGTTGGCCCCGGCGCTGGAACTTGCGCGCCTCCACCGTGGCGACCCCCTCCACCGCCAGCGCCGCCGCGTAGAGCCGGCTCAGGTAGAGCGGCTGGCCAAAGGTGAAGTTGTCGGGATGGAAGAAGCCACGGCGACCGTCGGGCAGCGTGCCGTTGCTGAAGGCCCGTAGCAGCGCCTGCCTCACGTCGGCGGGGAAGTGCCCGGGCGCGACGCAGATCCGCAGGACGATGTCCAGCGACACGGGAACGGGATCGGTGATCTCCAGGTCGTAACCGGCCAGGCGGTAGCGATTAAGGTAATCGCGCAGGTCGGCCTCGAAACGCGCGTCCACCGGCAGACCGCCCCGGCGGTCCACGGTCACGAAGGCGGTGTACCAGCTACCCGTCCAGCGGTAGCTCGCGGCGGCGCGCTGCACATCGGCGCGGCGCTGGGTGACCTCGACGTAGTCGGCGGGGGTGACGGCCCGCTCCTGCACCCGAAAGGCCGGTGGCGCGAATTGGCGCGCCTGCTCCATCGCCTCGGGCTCGACGCCGCCTGCGGCGGGCAGGGGGTTCCACACCCGCGTGATGTCCTGGTCGGTATGGACGATCCGGGCAATGGCGCCCGCGCCGACGTTCCCGACGGTTCCGTTGCCAACGCGGTACTCGGCCTTGAAGCGCGCCCCCGGCGCGGGACGCTGGCCCAGGATGTCGTCGCCAAAGCGCAGATGGGCCGCGCCGTCACGCTCGACTTCGACCACGAACTCGGTTGCGAACCGGTCGCTGGCGAGCAGGTCGCGCTGAGGGGTCCATACCGTCGTGCCGTCCAGCAGGCGGATGGCGGGCCGGGTGTGGCGCATCTCCCAGCGCATGGCGGCGCTGGCCGGCGCGGCCGGGTCGAAGAGGATCAGCCGGTCGCGATCCTCCGGGTCGGGTACGTGGCCCTGCCGGGTCAGCGGGCCGCGCTGGAGGCGCGGGCGATAGACCCCGCTGGCGGGGACGGGGTCCAGGTCCTCCAACGGGGCAATGCGCAGCCCGTGATCGGCCAGGACAACATTGCCCCGTGCCAGGCTGACATCGCCGAGGGGCTCGTCGCGCTCGGAGATGGCCGAGAGGCAGAGGGGGAACGGCAGAGCGTCTTCGAGGGCCCAGGCGACCTCGAGCACCTCCAGAGGCGGATCGGCGGGATTGGCGCGGGGGATCGGCGGGCCGCCGGGGTTCACCGGGTCGAGCGTATACAACTCGTCCCGGGCAGGCGCGACGGCGGTCAGCCGGACGGCGTGGCGATGGGCCGGATCGGCATCCTGAGGCAGGCCGGTAGTGGGGCTTTTCACTTCCTCAAAGATCAGGACCATCCCCGCCTGGAGGGTCAGGCCGGGCCGGCGCACCAGGGTGGCGCGGGTCGCGCCGGCAGGCAGGCAGCATTCCGCGTCGCCCCAGGTATGGAAGCGGATCGCGCTGCGAGCGGCTTGCAGGGTGATGGGGTGCAGCGTCTCGAAGACCTCGGGGCGCTCTTCGGCCAGTACCCGCTTCAGGGCGCCCGGAGCGACGCGCGGGTCATCGCCCGCACCACGGGTCAGCAGTTGCGTGCCGGCCTCCAGGGTCAGGCCGGCGCCGGCGTACTCGAAGCAGACCCAGGCGCGGGCATTGCAGCCGTCGTGCATGAAATAATCCAGCAGGCGAGCGTGGCGGCGCAGCGAGATGCGCTGGCGAGCCGTGCCCAGGTACGCCTCGGTCGCCACGGCGTCCTGGTAGTAGCTGAGGTGGTCGCCAACGTAGGCCAGCGTCTCGACCAGCATCATCAACACGTCGGCGGGGTTGCGCTCCTGCCAGCCGGGCATAATCACGCTCAGGCGGTCGAGCATAAGCTGGCGGAAGCTGGCGTAATCCTTCGCCAGGTAGTTAATCTCCGGCTCCGGCAGGGCTTCCGGCGGGCAGTCTTCAGCTGGCGCGCAGTCGAAGTCGGCGGGGCAGTCCACCTTGAAGGAGAAGCGCACCTCGACGAGCTGGCGGTCAAAGCCGGGGGGCGGGCGCAGGTCGGTGAGCGCGGCCACCAGGCGCAGGGTATAGGTGGAGAAATCGCCCGGCTGGTTGACGGTAACGCTGATCACCCTGCCGGCGACGGCGACGTTGGCGACCCGCACGTCGCCCTCGGCGACCACTCGCTCCACGCCGGAGTCGCCCTCGGCCACGGTCGCGCCGCGCACCCGCGCGCCCCCGATGATGAGCGCTGCCCCGGTGAAGGGCAGGGCGACGGGGTTGATGCAGACGACACGCAGGGTCCTCTGATCATCGGCGACTTCGAGATAGTCAATGCCGTTAAGGTCCGGCTTGCCGATGATCATCTGGCGGCGGGCCTGGTTTTCGCAGCGATACTGGGTCGCCATGCGGATTGGACACTCCTGTTGCGTCTTCGGGGCTTCGCCCCACGACAAAGGGATGAAAGGAACGTTTCCCGGGAGGGCGCAGCCCTCCCGGACCCTCCCCGCCGGGAGGCGCGCAACCACGGGAGGCAAGCGGCCTTTCCCCGCAGGGCTACGCCCTCCCGTCCTCCTCAGATCAAACCTGGCGCTCGAAACGGGCCACCTGGCGCTGCTGGGTGCGGCGCACCACATACTGGACCGTTACCTGCACCGTCGCTTCCTGGCTCTCGACCCGCACCGCCTCGACCAGGATCACCTCGCCCAGCCATTGCTGGAGCGCCCCCTGCACCGCCAGTTGTACGGTGGCGCCGAGGCTTTCGCTGTTCGGCTCGAAGACCAGTTGCAGCAGGCCGCTGCCGAAGGTCGGGCGGTTGACCCGTTCGCCGGGGGTGGTGAAGAGGACCTGTTCGATCAGGTCGCGGATATGCTCGTCCGGCGTGGTGCTCGCGGTGCGGCCGCGGCCGTCGAAGTGAAAAGGATAATCCACCTGAACCATGGTCACTGTCCCCTGACCCGCGTCTGGGTCATCACAATGGTGAGCGGCGTGCCGTTGGGCGCGCAGATGGCCTGGCTGTCCTGGAGCAGCACGGGCTGGCCGCTCACGCGCACCCGCAGGGCGGCGGTCACCCACTGGGCGGTCAGGCAGGGGCTGGGCGCGCCGGAGACGTTAAAGGGGCAGCCGGCCACCGTATACGGGGCGGCCTGGGTGACCACGGGCTGCCCGGCGACGCGCACGCGCGGGTTGGGCGCGGTGGGTTGGGCCTGGCCGGCGTGGGCGCAGAGCACGCCGGCGCCCTGGTGCAGCAGGAAACCGGGCATCACGTCACCTCCAGCGCACCGTTGTTGATCGAGACCTGCGGGCCGGTCAGGGTGATCGTGCCGCCCATGCCGTTGTCAATCTCAATGCCGGTGGCGCTGAGTTTGAGCTTCTGGCCCCCAGACGTCTCCAGGGTAATGCCGCCGATGCCGGGGGTGTCGTCGAGCAGAATGCTGTTGCCGCCCTCGGTCTTGATCAGCAACTTCTTGTAGGGCGGCGCCAGCAGCACCGGCGGCATCTCGGCGGCCGACCCCCACCAGCAGCCCGACCAGATCGGATAATCCGGGTCGCCGTACTCGAACTCGATCCACACCCCCGCACCGACCGCAGGCAGGGCCAGGAAGCCCATACCGCTGCCGCCGAAGGGGGCGCAGGGCATGGCCCAGCCACTCTCGCGCTCACCCAGCACATCGGGCACGCGGGCCTTGATCCGCCCCATCATCAAGGGGTCCTGAATATCGGTCACCACGCCGCGGTACTTGCCGAAGAACGGCGTCGCGTCCCTTTCGACCATCTCATCGCTCATGAAACCCTCACCACCGGTAGCAGCGTGCCCGTGCCTTCGCGGCTCAGGGTAAACTCCTGGGTGTACTTGCCAACCTCGATCTCGTGGGTGACGCGACGGACGTAGTACAGGCCATCGTGTTTCAGCCCGGCCCCGCGCACGCCAACCAGGCGGCGCGCCCGCAGCACATGCCCGTAGCGCACCGTCTCAAGCTGGCCAGTGGCGCTGAGCGCCTCGGGCGCGCGGGAGGTCGCGGCGAGGGCGGTAGTGGCGGCCTGGCCGGGGTTCTGGCTGGCGGTGCGGCGCAGCAGCGTGGTGCGGCGGGGTGCAGCGGGCGAGGCGGCCAGCGGCGGCACGCGCAGCGACGGCAGCGGCGGGATGCGGATGCTCGTTTTGGTGATCGGTTCAACGATACTGCCCTGCGCCCCGACCGGGGCCAGGGCGTCGTTGGTGAAGCTCAGGCTATTGACATTGGTGGCCGTGCCCATATTGACCGTCAGCGCCGGCTGGGGCAGACCGAGGCGATTCTCCGGCCCGAAGTAGGCCGTGGTAGCGCCCAGGGTCAACGGCTCAAGGTAGAAAACGAAGCCATTGCGCGCGGCCATGCGCCGGATGAAGCGCAGATCGGTCTCGTGCTGCCGCGGCACGCGATGGAGTTCGATTGGCACGTCGGTGGTGGGCCGGGCCTGGGGAACAATCCCGTACTGCGCGTACCGCGCCAGGATCTCGGTCACGATCAAGAAATCGGGCCGGTTGGGGTACTCGGCATTCTTCTCCTCCAGGTCGAGCAGCACACTGATGTCGCGTCCCGAGACCGTCAGGGTGGACGTGCCCGATTCGGCGCCGGGACTCACCTGATGGTGGTAGATCACCCCGTCAATTAGCGGCTCCAGTCTGGCGCCGAGGAGCACGCCGATCACCACGCGCCGGTCGGGATCAAGCGCCCCGCCGGCGAGCAAGCCATACTCACCGAGCCTGTCCTTGCCCAGGGTGAAGGTGATCTGGAAGCCGTCCTGGCCCTCGGCATCATTGATCACCCTGACGCGCTGCAGCGCATTCATCACGCTGGCCGGCGCGGGCAGGGGCACGGTCTTGCCGAGGAGCAGAACGAGGCGAATGCCGAGCTGGCTGGCGAACATTCAGGTGTTCCTCCTCGCATCAAACCCTGTTTGCCAGGGTGGAGCGATTTCTTTCAGAGGGGCCTCCGGCCCCTCCGAACCTCCCCCGGGCGGGTGCGGCGCCGCGCCTCCCGCCTGGCGGGATGGGCTCAGCTTCCGTGCCGGCCCCTCCAAACCTCCCTCGGGCGAGTGCGGCGCCGCGCCCCCTCCCTCTCCACCTACGGTGGAGAGGGAGGGGGTTGGGGGGAGGGTGAGGACCAGACCTCACAACCCCGGCAAGGCGATCCGCACCACGCGGCCCAGTTCCTCCAGTTCGGCGGGATGCAGCGCGCCGTTCGCGTCGCACACCTGCCAGAAGAGCGTCGGGTCGCCCAGGTAGCGGGCAGTGAGATTATCGAGGCGTTCGCCCTGGGTGACCGTATGCTCCACCAGGGTCGTCGCGGCCCCGGCGTCGGGGATGAAGCGCCGGCGCTTGTAGACGATCACCCGCTCGCGCTGATCGGCGTCGCGCGTGGTCAGGCGGGCGTCGGCGACGGTTGCGTAGCGGCTGGTTGGTTCAAACATGGCGCTCCCGCTTGTTCATGACAATGAAAGAGTTTTTTTCTGGGAAGGCTGCGCCCTCCCGGACCCTCCCGCCAGGGGCGCGACGGCGAAGCCCTCCTTCACCCTCCCGCCAGGGGCGCGACGGCGCAGCCCTCCTTCACCCTCCCGCCAGGGGCGCGACGGCGCAGCCCTCCTTCACCCTCCGGCAGGGGTACGGGGAAACCCGGTTTCCCCACCTTCATGGTGTACCGGGGGGGGGGGCGCCCGCCCCCCCCCCCCCCCCCCGGGCGGCCCCGCGCCGCCCCCCAGCCCCCCCCCCCCCCCGGCGCCCCCGCCCACCCCCCCCGCCCCCCCGCAGGACGACTCGCCCGGCCTCCAGGCGTTCGACCTGGACCAGGGCGGCCACGGGCACGCCGAGGGCTTCCAGGGGCGCGCGGCCCCCCTGGAAGCATTTCTCGACCACGAAGCCGGCCGCCGCCAGGGTGGCCCCGGCCTCGACCACCAGTTCAGCCAGGGCCAGGGCGGTGCGACCGTTGGCGAGGAAGTCGTCAACCAGGGCCACGCGGGCAGAAGGTGGCAGGTAGCGCGCCGAGATGACCAGGCGGGCCTGGCCGCCACGGGTCGGCGAGGGGACCAGGCGCGACAGGGCGGGGGCTTCGACCTCGGGGGCGTATTTTTTGGCGTAGACCATGGGCACGTCCAGCGCCAGGGCGGTGACGAGGGCGGGAGCGATGCCGCCGGCCTCGGCGGTCAACACCAGTTCGGGGCGCAGGGGGGCCAGGCGCTCGGCGAGGGCTGCGCCGATTGCGCGCATGAGCGCGGTGTCAATGCGGTGGTTGAGGAAGTGGTCAATGCACAGGATGCGGTCATCGAGCACCGTGGCTTCGGCGACGACGCGCCGCGCCAGCGGTTCAAAGGGGGCGTTGAACATCTCCTGCAAGTCGTCTGGAAGCTGCATAGCGCGTGCCGGCGCAACCGTTTGTGCAATCTGGAACGCAATTGCGCGGTTCTATTGACTATGGTACCATATACGAATGCGCCGTCGCATATTCCGCGACGAGCGTTTTTGTATCCGGTGTCCCGGAGGACGGTGCTGGGGGAGCGCAGCCCTTCCAGACCCTCCCGCGCGGGGCCTGTCTTCATGGAGAGCCTGCCTGAATAACCAGGGCGTCGGCTAACATTCCGGGAGGGCGCGTTCTCAGGTGCAGGGTTTTTCGAGCGAGCAGGGGTTTTCGGCATTCCCATGCGCTTACGATCCTCCCCCCCCGCCCCCCTCTCCCGCTCAGGGAGTTGGGCGTCCCAATGCCCCGGATGGCGCATGCGACGCGAGGATGCGCCGGAAAACCCTACACCTGAGAAGGGAGGGCGCGCCCTCCCGGACCTTTCCGCAGGAGGTATCTGGACAGGTTCTCAGGATGCTCCAGGGGAGGCGACCTTCTAAACCCTGCCGCTGGCATGGTTTTCAAGGCAACGCGTTTGGACGCAGGAAGAGAGAGGGTGCTTATGACGATGGGAGTGGCCTATACCCTTACGCTACGCTGTCAGATCGAGAATCGCCCCGGAATGCTCGGCCGGCTGACCACCCGCATCGGCGAGGTAGGCGGCGATATCGGCGCAATTGATATTGTCCGGGCTGAGCGCAGCGTAATGGTACGCGACATCACCGTCCGCGTGCAGGACGAGGAGCATGGAGCCACCCTCGTCGCAGCGATCAACGACCTGGCGGGAATCCAGGTGCTGCAGGTGAGCGACCGGGTCTTTCTGGCGCATCTAGGAGGCAAGCTGACGACGCAGAGTCGCGTGCCGTTGAAGACCCGCGATGACCTGTCGATTGCCTACACCCCGGGTGTAGCGCGGGTATGCAAGGCGATTGCCGATGAGCCGGAGAAGGTGTTCGCGCTGACCTGGAAGGCCAACAGCGTGGCGGTGGTGAGTGATGGAAGCGCGGTGCTGGGGCTGGGCAACCTGGGGCCGGAGGCGGCGCTGCCGGTGATGGAGGGCAAGGCCATCCTCTTCAAGGAACTGGCGAACATTGATGCCGTGCCCATCTGCCTGCGGTCGCAAGATCCGGAGATCATCGTACAGACGGTCGAGCAACTGGCCCCCAATTTCGGCGGCATCAACCTGGAGGATATTGCCGCGCCGAACTGCTTTCTGATCGAGGGGCGTCTGCACGAGAGCCTGGACATTCCGGTGATGCACGACGACCAGCACGGCACGGCGGTGGTGGTGCTGGCGGCGCTGAGTAACGCTCTGCGGCTGGTGGGCAAGCGCCTGGGCGAGGTGCGGGCGGTAGTGAACGGGGTCGGCGCAGCCGGCACGGCAATCATTCGCGGGTTGCTCGAAGCCGGGATCGGCGAGATCATCGCAGTGGACCGGCACGGGATTCTGCGTGAGGGCGACGACGCCACCCAGACCCCTATGCAGCGCATCGTCGCCTCGCAGACGAACCGCGACGGCCGCCGGGGGCAGTTGCGCGAGGCCCTGGAGGGCGCCGACGTGTTTATCGGCGTTTCGAAGGGTAATCTCCTGACCCCTGACATGGTGCGGAGGATGGCGCCGGATCCGATCGTCTTCGCTCTGGCCAATCCCATTCCCGAAGGCGACCCGGAGATGCTGCGCCAGTATGCCCGCGTGGTGGCGACGGGCCGCTCTGACCAGCCTAACCAGATCAACAACGTGTTGAGCTTCCCTGGCATCTTCCGTGGAGCCCTGGATGTGCACGCCCGCCATATGACCACTGCCATGCGCCTGGCAGCCGCCGAGGCCCTGGCCAGCGTGATTCCACCCGAGGAGGTCAGTGAGGAGTACATCATCCCCAGCGTATTTAACCGCCAGGTGGTGCCGGTCATCGCCCACGCCGTGGCGATGGCGGCGATTAAGGAAGGCGTGGCCCGGCGCGATCATTTGCCTGCCGGGGGTGATTAGAACACTGATGGAAATGATGCTTGGAAGGCCCTGAACCAGGCCACAGGGTTTGCACTACCTACGGTGCTCAACCAGGGAACACGTGGGCTGCTTGCCAACAGCGTTTGAGAAGGCCGGGCCTTCCCCCTTCAGGCGGTATTGATGCGCCGAGGCGGGCGGGGGGCGCGCAGAGCGCGCTCGCGGCCGCCGCGCGCGGCGGCTGCTTGCGGGTTCGCGGGCTTGATGACGGGACCTTGCTCCTGCCGGGTGCGCCCCATCGAACGCCAGTACGTCAGGTCGCGTAACGGAGGCGCCGGCGGCGGGTCAGGGTGCGGGTTGAACTCGCGGCTGCTGTACCAGCGACGTGGCTTCATCGGGGAACTCCACTGCGAACTCCGGAACGCCTGGCGACACCCGTTGTAAAATCCTTTACACCATACGAGCCTGGCTACTACGAATTCGTATCGTACCATGCGCTTAAGGTGACAACGGGGAGGGGTTTTCACCCCTCCCCGTTGTAAAGTTGGACGCGTATTATAGCGAGGTACGGCGGGATTGTCAAGCAGCGAATTGCCATCACCAGGGCTGTCGCCCTCCCACAGCCTCCCGCAGGCAGGGGTGTAAGGAAACGGGGTTTCCCCACCCCCCCCACCCTCCGGTGTAGGACGACGTGCTACTTGCGATGGCGGTTCCGCAGGAAGGGCGGAATGTCAAGATCATCGCCGCTACTGAAGCTAGGAGCGATGCGCGGCTGCGGCGCGGGTTGCGGATGGCGCGACACTGGAGCAGGCTGGGGGTAGTGCGCGGTGGCGTGGCCGGCGCTGGTCGCCACGGTAGGGTAGGAGCGCGAACGCTGCGTGCTGGCATTCGGCTTGCTCAGGTCAAAGCCGGTAGCGATCAGCGTGACCTTGATCTCGCCGGGCGGGAAGGTCGGGTCAATCACTGCACCGACCATAATGTGCGCGTCGGGGTCCACCTGCTTGGCGACGATATCGGCGGCCTCGTAGACTTCAAGAATGCCGAGATCCTCGCCGCCGGTCACATTGAAGAGCACGCCCTTGGCGCCGTCAATGCTGACTTCAAGCAAGGGGCTGGCGATGGCCTGGTTCACCGCATCAACGGCGCGGCTGTCGCCCTTGCCATAGCCGATGGCCATCAGCGCCGACCCCTGCTGGGCCATGATCGTCTTGACATCGGCGAAATCGAGATTGATCAAGCCACGCTGGGTAATCAGGTCGGCGATGCCCTGGATGCCCTGGCGCAGCACATTGTCGGCCATCTGGAAGGCCTGGGTGAAGGAGGTGTTCTTGCTGGCCATCTGGAGCAGGCGATCATTGGGAATGACGATCAGAGTATCAACCACGGGGCGCAACTGTTCGATGCCGGCCTCAGCCAGTTTGCGGCGATGGTTGCCCTCGAAGGTGAAGGGGCGGGTGACCACGCCCACGGTGAGCGCGCCGAGGTCGTGGGCGATGCCCGCGATGATGGGCGAAGCGCCGGTGCCAGTGCCGCCGCCCATGCCGGCGGCCACGAAGACCATATCCGCCCCCTTGAGCTGCTCGTAGATGTCTTCCTGGTTCTCCTCGGCGGCCTTCTGGCCGATCACCGGGTTGCCTCCCGAACCCAGCCCGCGGGTGAGCTTATCGCCGATACGGATGCGGGTCGGCGCCAGGGAATGCATCAGCGCCTGCACGTCGGTGTTGACGGTAATGAACTCGACCCCCTGCACCCCGTCGGCGATCATGCGATCCACGGCATTGCTGCCTCCACCTCCGACTCCTACGACCTTGATCTGAGCGAAATCCTCAAGCGTCAGGCCATTGTTGGTGCGGTCAACCATTGTTATTCCTCCTGGTAGATGATGGTCGAATACCATGGTGCAATCGAGAGAATTGCACCACGGGGCAGGCCCTTCAGGGCAGAAACTCTCGCAACCAGCCCTTGAAACGTTCGTAGACATTACCCCAGCCTTGCCGCTCCTCCGAACGATGGGCAGGTCCGAGCATCGAGAGTCCGTGGCGCGCCCCCCAGCGGAGCAGACCTACGCCGGTAGCGTAGGTGGGGCTGTCAAGGGAGTCGGCCAGGCCGCTGAGATCGGCGGGCACGCCGATGCGCACTGGCATGCCCAGCATTTCGCGCACCAGCTCGTCGAAGCGATGCAACTGGGCCGCTCCGCCGGTAAGGACGATGCCTGCCGGGAGCAGGCCCTCGTAGCCGCTGCGCTTGATCTCGTTGTATATAAGTTCCACCACCTGCTCGGCCCGGGCCTGGATGATCTCGTTGAGCAGGCGCCGGCTTATTTTCTGTTTTTCACCGACCGTCAGGGTGTCAATCTCGACCGTGTCGCCCTCTTCACCCTCGCGCGACGGCTCCTCGGCGATGGCGCTGCCGTAGCGGATCTTCAGATACTCGGCGGTGTTGTGAGGCGTATGCAGCACGTAGGTGATGTCGTTGGTAAAGTGATTGCCGCCCACCGAGATGACGCTGGTGTGCCAGACTCCGCCCTGCACGAAGATGGCGATGTCGGTGGTGCCGCCGCCGATGTCAACGAGCATGACCCCGCGATCCTTGTCCTCGTCGGTAAGCACCGCCTCGCCGGAGGCCAGCGGTTGCAGCACCAGGTCGTCAATCTCCAACCCCGCCTTTTGCACACTGCGGATGAGGTTCTGGATGGCCATCACCTCGCCGGTGACAATATGGGTTTCGACCTCCAGGCGAAAGCCGCTCATGCCGATGGGGTCGCGGATGCCCTCATTGCCGTCCACCACGTAGGCGCGGGGGATCACGTGGATAATCTCGCGCTGGGTGGGAATGGCGACCGCCTGGGCCGACTCGACCGCTCGCGCGACGTCGTTGCGGGTGATCTCGCGGTCGGGTCGCTGCACCGCCACCACGCCGCGGCTGTTGAGCGAGGAGATGTGGCGGCCGCTCACGCCCACGAAGGCGGTAGCGACACGGTAGCCGCTCAGGCGTTCGGCCTTCTCGACGCTGGCGGCGATGGCATTGACGGCGTCGTCAATGTTGACCACCACGCCTTTGTCGAGTCCTTTGCTCGGGGTGAGGCCAACCCCAAGGATGTTGAGTTTGCCCGCGTCGGATACCTGGGCCACAATGGTGCAGACTTTGGTGGTGCCGACATCAATTCCAACGATGGTCCGGTGCATAGCGTTCTCTCATCTTTTCGCAGTTGGCGCGCAACCGCGGAAAGGGTTGCCCTCTTCCACGCTCAGGACCCTAGGGGGCCGGAGTGCTGACCGGGGCCGGCGTGGCAGGCGCCCGGTTCTGGTAGAACGGGTTCGACGGACGTAGATCGAGATAGGTAAATGCAGTTTGATCTTGTAACAATACGTTCAATATGGCCAGTTTACGATCAAGATTCTCACTTCGTCCAAAGACGATCGTCTGTCCAAGGGGGCCGCGCACGAACACGCCCAGGCCATAGTCCCAGCCGATCTGGACCGGAGTGAAGCCCAGTTCCACCGGCAGGCGCAGGGCCAGTTCCTGGGCCAGGTGTACGGCGTCAACATCCACCAGGTCGTTGGGCTTCAATTCGAGGTGCGAGTGGTCAGCGATGACCAGCACGTCGTCGGCGGCGCTTTCGCGGGCCAGACCGAGGACCTTGCCGGTTCCATCCACCAGGTAGTGCATGCCGCCCGCCTGCCAGCGCACTTCCGGGCGACGTTCGACGATACGGATGCGCATCACATCGGGCAGGGCCAGGTCAACCGAAGCCGAGGCGATGTAGGCGTTCTCGTGCAGGCGCGCGGCGACGGCCGCGGGTTTGACGAACCAGATAGGCCGCCCGAACGCGTCGGCCAGGTCGGCCACCAGTTCGGCTTCGAGGATGCGGTTGCCCTCGACGCGGATCTGCCTTACGCTGAAGCGCGGGGAGGTGAGGGCATAGGCCATGATGCCGACGGCGACGATGCAGATCGCCAGGGAGAGGAGCCGGCCATTCGCGAGCCAGGATGTCAGCAGGCGACGGGCGCCCGGCACAGCCTGCTGGCCTGACACCAGCGCTGCCGGCAGCCGCCGCGGCGTCGGAGGGGGTGGCGCGGCCCGCCGTTGCTGGCGGCGCGCCGCGATGCGTTCACGGGTATTGGGGGTGTTATATTCCATAGTCCGATTGTCGCCTTTTGATTGCCGATTGCGAGAGAAGCCAGGTTGAGCGTTATCCGGGCCGCGTGGCCCGGCGTTGCTCGTGGCGCTCCAGCGCCAGTTGAATGAGCCGGTCGAGCAGTTCGGGATAGGCCAGTCCGCTGGCGGCCCACAACTGCGGGTACATGCTGATCGGTGTAAAGCCGGGCATGGTGTTGACCTCGTTCACCCAGAGGACGCCGGTCTCGCGGTTGAGCAGAAAATCAACCCGCGACAGGCCGGCGCCATCAATGGCCAGAAAGGCTCGCAGGGCCAGGTCGCGGGCCTGTTCAGCCAGATCAGCCTCCAGCGGAGCGGGGATCAACAGGCGCGAGTCCCCGGCAAGATACTTGGCGGTGTAGTCGTACCATTCGCCCGACGGCACGATCTCACCGGCCACACTGGCTTGGGGCGCGTCGTTGCCGAGCACGCTCACCTCGATCTCGCGGGCCGGGATGCCCTGCTCCACAACGATGCGCCGATCGTAGCGTGCCGCCTCGGCCAGGGCCGCCCGCAGGCTGTCGCGATCCCGCGCCTTGCTGACGCCAACGCTGCTGCCCATGTTTGCC
Organism: Chloroflexaceae bacterium; assembly: GCA_025057155.1. Lineage (NCBI taxonomy): Bacteria > Bacillati > Chloroflexota > Chloroflexia > Chloroflexales > Chloroflexaceae > Chloroflexaceae bacterium. The sequence goes on along the minus strand of JANWYD010000004.1, from coordinate 188,869 downwards.
GGCTTGACGAAGACTGGATAGCGCAGCGCCGCTTCGACCCGCGCGCAGACGGCCTCGACATCGGCCAGGTCCACGCGGCGTACCAGAAGCCACGGGAGTAATGGCAGGCCCGCGGCGGCGAAGGCGGCCTTCATCAGGGCCTTGTCCATCCCCACCGCGCTCGCGGCCACGCCGCAGCCGACGTAGGGCAGGCCCGCCAGTTCCAGCAGGCCCTGCACCGTGCCATCCTCGCCCATCGGCCCGTGCAGCACGGGGAAGACCACGTCTACCTGGCCGGCGGCGTGCAGGAGGTTAAAGTCTTCGATCACCGGCCCGGCAACGTCGGCGGAGAGGTTCACGCCTGCCGGCAGCCGGGCAGGATCAGCAGCGGCGACCAGGGCGGCATGGGCGCCCGCGCCAGCCAGCCAGCGGCCCTCTCTGGTGATCCCCACCGGTAATACCTCGTAGCGCGCAGGGTCCAGATTGGTCATAATGGCGTGAGAGGAGACCAGGGAGACCTCGTGTTCGCCGCTCTGGCCGCCGAAGAGGACGGCGACGGTCATTTTGCCGGACATGCGTTGCTTCTCCTGGGATCAGTCTGTTGATCGCCCTGACCGGGAATGATCGATCCCCTGAGGATGCCGAGCCGCCTGGCTCGCGCTACCATCGTTGGGGTCAATCTTTGCGAGAAACGCTAGAGCGTCTGGCGGAACCCGCATGCCCCGATCCGGTTGAGAGCGATGGGGAAACCGGGTTACCTCATTGCCCCTGCCCGTTGAGGGCGATCTGGTTGTTGCCGGGACCCGCACGCTCCGGTAAGAGAGGAACCCGATGCTTTTTTTCCACGTCCTCGCCCTCACAACACGCACACCTCCAGCTCCAGGGCGACGCCGAACTGGCGCAGCACTTCACTCCGGGCGAGGTCAATCAGGGTCATGATGTCGGCGGCGGTGGCACCGCCGGTATTGACGATATAGTTGGCGTGAACGGGGCTGATAATCGCCCCGCCCGCCCGGCGTCCCTTTAACCCTGCGCGCTCGATGAGGCGCCCGGCGCTGTCGCCGGGCGGGTTCTTGAAGACGCTGCCGCAGGAGCTTCCGGCGGGAGTTTTGCGCTTGCGTTCAGCAGCAATGCGTTGCATGGAGGCCATGAGCCTGGCCGGGTCGTCGCGGGTGAGCCGGAAGGTGGCCGAGAGCACCAGGGGCGGGAGCGCGCCTGGAGACATGCAGGCCTCTTTGAGGGCGCTGGTGCGGTAGCTGTAGGCCAGCCGTTCGACGGGCCAGGTTTCAACCACGTTGTCCACCAGCACCTCAGCGCTGAGCAGCACACTGGCGGTATCGCCGCCGTAGCACCCGGCATTGCCGACCACAGCCCCGCCGACGGCCCCCGGCAGCCCCTCGGCCCACTCCAGGCCGGCCCAGCCCATAGCGGCGAGGCGGCGGGCCAGACCGGCCATCGGCGCGCCGGCTTCGACGTTCAAGGCGGCGGTATCGCCGTGTTCGTCAATCCGCCACTGCTGGGCCCGATACACCGCGACCAGGCCGGGATAGCCCGCGTCGCGCACCAGGAGATTGGTGCCGCGCCCCACCCAGATCGTGGCAAGCGCATGCTCCCGCGCCCAGGCCGCCAGGGCCAGCGCCTCGGCGCGGGCACCGATTTCGGCATAGTAGCGGGCGACGCCGCCAGCGCGCCAGGAAGTGTGGCGGTCCATCGGCTCGTGTTCGCGGATGGGGAGCGGAGCGGTGGTGAGATTCATTTTGGATTTTGGATTTTAGATTTTGGATTTTAGATTGGGCGTGGTGCTTCTGGATTATGGCGCGCTACGGCACTCAATCATCTGGCACGCAAATGCTCCAGCAGCAGGACACCGACGCGGTCGCCATCGCCGGCGCCAAGGGTGAGCACGACATCGCCCGATTGCACCTCGACGGCGAGGAGGCGGGCGGCGGCTTCGAGGCCACCAGCGTAGCGAGCGTCGAGGCCGAGGGCGGCGACCCGTTCGGCCAGGGCGCGGGCAAGGCCCGGGGCGTCGCCCTGCTCGCGAGCGGCGTATACATCGCCAACGCGCACCAGATCGGCAGCGGCGCAGGCGGCGGGCCACTCATCGAGCAGGGCGGCGGTGCGGCTGAAGGTGTGCGGCTGCAGGTAGAGCACCAGCCGCCGACCTGGAAAGCGCATCCGCGCCGCTTCCAGCGTCGCGCGGGCCTCGGTAGGGTGGTGAGCGTAGTCATCAACTACGGTAACGCCCGCAGCTTCGCCCTTGATCTCGAAGCGCCGCGCCGTGCCGCGGAAAGCGGCGAGGGCGCGCGCGCCAGCGTCGAGGGGCGCCTGAAGCAGCGCGCAGACGGCCAGGGCCGCCAGGGCATTGCGGACGTTATGGGAACCGGGCAGGCGCAGGCTGAGGCTGCCAAGGCGCTGCTGGGCGAAGCGTTGCCGGTTGTAGCGCCACAGATCGAAGCGCACGCCGCCGTCAGCAGTGGGCGCCACGCCGCTGGCCGACCAGTCGAATGGCGCCAGGCGGCACGAGACCGGATCGGCGGCCATGGCCTCCTCGATGCCGTAGAGCATCGCCCCGGCCAGACCGAGGCCAAGGGCCCCCGGATCATCGCTGCAGAGCACCACCCGGTCGGGGGAAGGCGCCAGGGCGGCGAAGCGGGCGAAGGCCGCGGCGTACTCCTCGGCGGAGGGGTAGATGTCGGGATGATCCCACTCTACGTTAGTGATCACCGCGATGGCGGGGCGCAGGGCCAGGAAAACCCGGTCGTACTCATCGGCCTCGATCACCAGAGGCGCCTCGGGGCGGCCCCAGGCGGCGTTGCCACCCAGGTCAGGGACTTCGGCGCCGATCAGGTAGCCCGCCTCGATACCGGCCCCGCGCAGGGCCACGGCGATCATGGCGCTGGTGGTCGTCTTGCCATGGGTGCCGGCGACGGCCACCACCAGCCGTTGCCGCGACCACTCGCGCCACAGGTCGGCCCGACCGAGCACGGGAATGCCCGCGTCGCGCGCCGCGACGAGCTCCAGATGGTCGGGACGCACGGCGGCGGTGGCCAGCACTGCATCAGCGCCGGCGACGTGGGCCGGAGCGTGGCCCTGGTAGATTACGGCCCCGCGGACGGCCAGGGCCGCGGTAAGGCGGTTGGCATTCAGATCCGACCCGCTGACGGTGTGGCCCTGGTCGAGCAAGATCGCAGCAATGGCGCTCATGCCCGACCCGGCGATGCCGATGATGTGGTAATGCATGCCTTTGTGCGCGCCCCTCCGAGCGTGCAGGGCAACCGGGTTTCCCCACGCCCCCACCCGATGGCAGAGATTGACCCTTTCGCGCCTCCCGGCTCAGGGTTTCCAGACCTTCGGGAAGTTGACAATCACCAGGATGATCAAGATCAGAAAGAAGATCGTAATCAGCGACGGGATGAAGGCGCGCACGTCGGGCAGGGTGTTCAGGAAGCTGTCCAACGGAGCGAGCCGGGCGCCGCCAGCCTCCCGATACTCTGTCCAGAAGTTCACCGCCGCGTTGGACCAGAGCAGAACCACCAGCGCGCCCGCGAAGAGACCCAGAGGCTGGGCTAGCGGCTCTTTAGGGCTGGGGTTGCCGCGCCAGCCGGCGGTCTTGTTGAAGAAGAAGCCCAGGAACACCAGAGCCACGAAGGTGATCAACCGGAAGAAGAGCGGGATCTGCAACGTCGGGCTGATCAGCGGATCGAGTTGCGGTGCGGCGTCAGGGTCCTGGCCGAGCAAGAAGGCGATCAGGGCGGGGCCATTCTGCCAGAGGCGGTTGATGACCCCGATCACGAAGTTGCCACCCTGCACCGTGAGCACATAGGCGGCAATCGTCCAGAGGGTCACGGTAAGCATGTTGCGAAAGCCCTGCTGGAAGCCCCAGTAGCCGCCGATGGCGAGGACGATCAACAAGAGGGCCGCCCCGGTAAGGGTCAGGGTGATCGAAGCCTGGGCGATTGGTATAAGCTGGCCTGCTCTAGAAAGATCCATCAGCCACCCCTCCTTGCAGCGAGACCAAGCAGTGCCTCAGCCAGGTTCTGCGCGGCGTCAGGCCGGGCCAGCTCCCGACTGCGAGCAGCCATCCGCGCGCGTTCTGCCGGATCGCGGACCAGGCGGAGAATGGTCTGGTAAAGCGGCCCTGCCTGCGGCGGCCCGCTGCCGAGCATTTCCCCGTCGGGCACCTTAACCGCGGCGCCGCGACGCACCAGATAATCCGCATTTTCATCTTGATGAACATACGGGTACGGAACCAGGACAGCCGGGAGTCCCGCGGCGGGCAACTCTGCAAGGGTGGAGGCGCCGCTCCGACACACGGCCAGGTCGGCCGCCCCGAAAGCGCGCACCATTGAATGCGACCCGGCATTGCTGCTGAGATAGGGAAAGAGCCGGTAGCGGGCCTGCAAGCCGGCCGGGAGGCGCTCTGCCGCTTCCCGCAGCCAGACCTCATCGCCTTCGCGGCCGCAGACGTGGATGATCTGGCAGTGGGCGAGCAGATCCGGCAGCAAGGCCTCCATCGCCCGGTTGAGGCTGCGCGCGCCGCGACTCCCGCCGTACACCAGCAGCACCGGCAGATCGTCCGAGAGGTCGAAGGCCCGCCGGCAGGTTGCCCGGTCCTGGGCGAACAACTCCGGGCGCACCGGGTAGCCAGTGACCAGGGCGCGGGGATGGCCGGGCCGCAGGCCGAGGCGCGGCAGAGACTCCTCGACGCTCGTCGCCGTAAGGGTGGCGATGCGTGAGAGGAAGCGCACGGCCAGCCCGGGCACAACGTCGGGCAGATAGATCAGGGTAGGCACGCCGCGGCTGCGCGCGGCGAGGAACAGCGGCACGCAGACGTAGCCACCGGTGCCCAGAATGGCCGCCGGGCGCACCTCGGCGAGCAGGCGCCGGGCCGCGCGCACGCCAGCGGCGATGGTCACAACTCCACGGAGCATACCCAACGGCCCGCGCCCGCGCAGGGCCGCCGCGGGCAGCCCCCGGAAGGGCAACCGGCTCTCGCTGGCCACGATGCGTTCCTCCATACCACCGACGCTCCCCACATACACCAGATGCGGCGCCTCGTAGCCTGGCCTAGCGGCGGCGATAGCCGCGGCGACCGCCAGAGCCGGGTACACGTGACCGCCCGTGCCCCCGCCAGACAAAACGATGCTGCAGGGCGAGGAAAGCGGGGAAGCGCCGAAGAGGCGGGGCATCGGTAATCTCCTGCGAGTGGTGCTGCACAGTATGTTTCGAGATGTTCAACAGGATGCCAACGGCGATCATGCTGGTGTAGAGCGACGTATTGCCATATGAAAGAAACGGCAGCGTCAACCCGGTGAAGGGCAACAGCGAGGTAGTCACCCCGATATTGATCAGCGCCTGGAGGCAGATCCAGCTCGTGACGCCCACGGCCACCAGGGCGGCGAAGGGGTTTGGCGCGCGCCCGGCGATGCGAAACCCGCGATAGGTGAAGACCACGAAGGCCGCAATCACCGCCAGGGCGCCGATCAATCCCAGTTCTTCGCCAATGATAGCAAAAATGGTATCGGTATAGGCCTGCGGCAGCCACTGGAACTTCTGGCGCCCCTGGCCCAGCCCCTGGCCGAAGATGCCCCCGCTGCCCAGGGCCAGCATGGCATGAATAGGCTGGAAGCCGAAGGTGTCGTAGTACTTCCAGGGGTCGAGAAAGGCCAGGATGCGATAGTTGCGCACTCCCATCACAAAGACCAGGAACCAGAAGGCCCCCACCCCCAGCGCGGCGGCGCCGGCCACGTGCCAGAGATTGGCGCCGGCGGCGAAGTAGATCACCCCGCCGATCAGCACCAGCACGACCGTGGTGCCCAGGTCGGGCTGGAGCATCACCAGGCCGCAGACCAGGCCGAGCATCACACTGAAGGGGATCAAACCATAGGTCACATTGCTCAGCTTCTCGCTGCGCCGTGAGAGCCAGTCGGCGAAGTAGATGATAATCGCCAGCTTGGCCAGTTCGGCGGGCTGGACGCTGACCAGGCCGAGCACGCCTTCGCCAAAACGGATCCACGAGCGCGAGTTATTCACCTTCGTCATCGAATCGGGCAGGATCAGCACCAGGAAGAGCAGCAGGAGCGCCGCCGCCATAAGATGCACCGAATACCTTCGCCAGATTCGATAATCGATCCGAATAGCGACATACATTCCGATCGCGCCAATGATAGCGCCGATCGTCTGGCGCACCAGATAATAGTACTGATTCTGGTGATCGCGGAAAGCCTCAATAAAGCTCGCGCTATAGACCATCACCAGGCCCAGAGCCACCAGTGAGCCTACAGTGGCGAGCAGCACATAATCCGGTCGGGAGGTGCGTTCGGTCACAGGTTCCCCCTGATTGCCCAGGCGCGCTCATCTGGCCCCCGGCAGGAGCACGGCGAGCGCGATCATCGCGATGCACAGCGCCGCCGCGACGGCCCATCCCCACGGCGGCGCGCTGCGGACCAGCAGCGGCGCGGAGAAACGCGGATCCAGCCGCAGACGCGGCGCCAGGGCCAGCGCCGCCAGCGCGCCCACGATCAGCCCGCCCAGGTGTCCCCAGTTGTCAATCACCCCCGCGGAGGAAAAGCCGATGATCAGGTTGATCACCGCAATCGCGACCATGCTCTGCAGTTGGGCGCGCCCGAACTCGCCCAGGATGGCGCGGTTCAGGAAGTAGAAGATCCCCAGGCCGCCGATCAGCCCGAAGATCGCCCCGCTGGCCCCGACAGCGGGTGCGGGTGAGAGCAGGTACGACGCCACGCTCCCGCCGATCCCGGCCAGGAAGTAGAGGGCCAGGAAGCGCGGCGTGCCGTAGATCCGTTCCGTTTCGGGGCCAAGGACGTAGAGGGCGAAACTGTTGAAGAAGATATGCACCAGGTTGGCGTGCAGAAACGTGGCGCTGACGAGGCGCCAGTACTGGCCGGCATCAATCAGGCTGTTCTCCTTGGCCCCCAGCGCGAGCAACGCCCGCAGATCGGGCTGAAACAGGGCCCCGCTGAGCAGGACGCTCAGGCCGTACATCAACAGAATCGCCGCCATTAACACCCAGGTAGCCCGGGGCCGCCTGGCCAGCAACACTGGCGTCCGTGGCGGAGGCGGCCCGGCCGCTTGCAGCGGCGGGTCGCTTCCTGGCGGAGAGGGGCGGGGATCCTCATCTTCAGGCTCTTCCGTGAACCGGCGCGTCCCGAATTCCTCTTGCAGGCGCCGCAGAACCCCGTTCAGGTCATCGGATTCGTCAGGTGGTTGTGTCATAGGCTACAGCATAGCCGGAACGGGAACCGGCGGCAACTGGAGGGTCGGAGCGTCGTTCGGCCTCTTCACCGGCCCTCTCCCGCTGGTGGAAGGGGCAGGCCCAACGGGGGAAGGCAGGAGAGAGGGGCTGGCCGGAACCTCGTGTTACGCAAGACCGCGCAGCGACCCCGGATCGCAGCTTTACAACTCGCCCACCAGACGCCGAAATTCCTCGCCGCGATGGAACTCATTGCGGAACATGCCGAAACTGGCGCAGCCGGGCGAGAGGAGCACCGTATCGCCGGGCGCGGCGAGGCTGCGGGCCGTCTGGATCGCCGTCGCGAAGTCGTCATACGGCCCGGCGATAAGCGGCGGGTCGGAGGCTGCGGCGCGCACGGCCTCGAGCAGGCGCGGCGTGGCGCTGCCCTCCAGCAGAACCAGGGCCCTGACCCGCCGGGCAATCGCCGCGCCCAGGGCGGCGAACTCAAGTTGCTTATCGGCGCCCCCGGCGATCAACACCACCGGCGGGGCGATGGTCTCCAGCGCGGCGAGGGCGGCAGCGGGATTGGTGGCGGTCGTGTCGTTGACGTAGCGCACCCCGTCGAGTTCGCGCACCAGTTCCAGACGATGCTCGACGCCGCCGAAGCCGCGCAGGGCGGCGCGAAGGGAAGCGGCGGCGACCCCGAAGGCCCGCGCCAGGGCGGCGGCCATCATCGCGTTGGCTAGATTGTGCGCTCCGGGCAGTCGCACCTCGTCGCGGGCGAAGAGCGCTTCACCTCCCGGCGGCGAGGGCGGGCCAAAGGCGCCGTCCGGGTCGTCCCAGATCACCTGATCATCACGCAACACCACGGTCGCCGCGGGACGTCGCGACGAGCGGGGGTAGCGGCAGGCGGCCCCTGACCAGGCCGGGCCGGCGCAGACCTGGATCAGCCGGCCGCCCGGGTCGGGAGGCGGAAAATACTCGACCGACGCATCATCAGCGCCATTGAGCGCCACGACCCCATCGGCGGTCTGATGCCAGTAGATCTGGCGCTTGGCAGCGGCATAGGCCTCCATCGAGCCGTGCCAGTTCAGGTGGTCGGGCGAGAGATTGGTGACCAGCGCATAGGGCGGACTGAGGCCGGCGGCGCCGAGGCGCTCAAGCTGAAAGCTCGACAGTTCCAGCACTACGGGCGTGGCAGGGCCGATGTTATCGAGGGCCGCCAGGGCCGAGACGCGCATGTTCCCCGCCGCCACCGTATCGGGAAAGTCTTCGCGCAGCATCGCGGCGAGAAGCAGAGCCGTGGTGGTCTTGCCCTTGGTGCCCGTAACGCCGAGAATGGGGCCGCGACAGGCGCGAAAGAAGAGGGTCATCTCCGTCTCGACCGGCGTCCCGGCGGCGCGAGCCAGGGCCAGCCAGGGCGAGTCGGGACGAACGGCAGGATTGGCGACGATCAGATCGTGGGAAGTGAAATCCTCGGCGCGGTGTTCGCCAAGGGCATAAGTTACGCTGGCCCCGATCCGGGCGGCGGCGGCGTTCAGGAGGGCCAGGGGCGCGGCCAGCGCTTCGGGGGAGGCCAGGTCGGTAACGGTGATCGCCGCCCCCTGACGCAACAACCACTGTGCGACCCCCAGACCGCCGCCGTGGACCCCCAGGCCCATCACCAGCACGCGCTTGCCGCGAAGGTCTATCATTACGGGTTGGTCTCAACCACGAGGGTGGTTGGATTCTGTTCGGCCTGTTTTGGCGCCGGCGGAGCAAAGAGAATGGCCAGCGAGATGCCGATCATTGCCGCGACCGTGGCGATCAACACGAACCGCTGAGTCACCTGCACCTGGCTCCAGCCGAGCAACTCGAAGTGATGGTGCAGCGGCGCCATCTTGAAGATGCGGCGGCCCTGGCCATAACGCCACTTCGTCCATTTGAAGTAGCCGGTCTGGATGATCACCGACAGCGCCTCGATGACGAAGACGAAGCCGACTACCGGCAGCAGGAGCCACTGCTGCGACTGCAGGGCGACCAGGGCGAGGGTTGCGCCGAGGGACAGCGCGCCGAGATCGCCCATGAAGACCTGCGCCGGGTGGGCGTTGTACCAGAGAAAGGCGGCGCAGGCCCCGACCAGGGTGAAACTAAAGGCCATCAGGTTAGTGAGGCGCGGCTCGGCCAGGAAGGTCATCACCCCATAGGCGCCGAAGGCCAGGGTCAGGTTCCAGCCGGCGAGGCTATCGAGGCCATCGGTGAGGTTTACCGCATTGGCGATGAAGACGATAATCAGCGTAGCGATGGGGATGAAGAACACCCCGATATCGCGCTCGCCAACGAAGGGGATCTGCAAGCGCCCTTCGTGTCCAAGGCCGAACGGCGGCGGCAGGTAGAGAGCCAGCGAGGCGATGAAGGCCACCGCCATCATCAGCCAGAACTTATAACGAACAGTAAAGCCATAGGTTCTGGAGCGCGAGCCGGTCAGGGTCATCCAGTCATCCACCCCGCCGAGCACGGCGAAGCTCACCAGCACAGCCAGGGGCAGCAGCATTGACCAGCGATCCACCAGATTGAACAGCACGGTGAGTATCACGACCGTGCTGACGATCATGATGCCGCCCATTGTCGGGGTGCCCGTTTTAGCCAGGTGGCTCTGGGGGCCGTCGGCGCGGATCTGTTTGCCGAGTTTATGCCGGCGGGCAAACGGCACGTACCACGCGCCGACGATCAGGGTCAGCGCGAACGCGGCTGCGGCAAGCAGCAGCGCGCGGGCCATATCCTGCACCAGCACCGCACGTAGGACGTCCACCTCACTCCTCCTCCAGTCGCCGTTGTAAAGCTGCGACGATGCGTTCCATCTCCATGGCCCGCGAGCCTTTGACCAGCACGCGAACGCCGGGGGCCAGCAGCGGGCGTGCAGCGGCGACTACTTCTTCGTGACGGCTGCAGACCAGCACCCGTTCGGGAGGCATGCCAGACTTCAGGGCCTCATCGGCGATCCAGCGCCCTCGCTGCCCAAGGGTGATCAGGCGCTCGGCGACGCTGGCGACCCGGCGCCCGACGCGGCGGTGCCCCTCTTCTTCGACGGCGCCAAGTTCCAGCATATCGCCGAGGATGGCAATGCGGGGACCATCGAGGTCGGCCAGCACATCGAGGGCCGCGAGGGTCGAGAGTGGCGCGGCATTGTAGGTGTCGTCAATCAGGGTCGCGCCGGCGGGGGTTGTCATCACGTTGACGCGCGAGTCGGCTTGCCGGTCACAGAGACCCTCGATAATCTCGTGCCAGCTCAGACCGAGCACCAGGCCAGCGCTCGCCGCGGCCAGGGCGGTGTACACATGATGTTTGCCGATCATGGGCAAACGGAGCGGCACGCTGGCGCCGGCGTGATGGGCGACAAAGGCGATGCCCTCCAGGCCGAAGCTGGCGATCGCCTCGGCGCGCAGGTCGGCATCGGGAGAGCAGCCATAGGTAAAGACGCGGGCCGGCGTAGCCGCGGCCATGGCCCGCACGCGCGGATCATCGGCGTTGAGAATAGCCCAGCCCTCGGCGGGCAGACTCTCGGGCAACTCGCTCTTGGCCCAGCCGATGGCCTCGAGGCTGCCGAGGCGCTCCAGATGCGACGGGCCGACATTGGTGACGATCCCGACCTGGGGCCGGGCGAGGGCCGCCAGGAAGCGGATCTCGCCCGGCGCCCACATCCCCATCTCCAGCACGGCGACATCGTGGTCGGGCGTTAACCGGAGCAGGGTGGTCGGAAGGGTGGCCTCGCTATTAAAACTGCGTTTACTTTTTAAGGTTCGGAAGCGGCGGCTCAACACAGCCGCCACGACCTCCTTGGTGGAGGTCTTGCCCACGCTTCCGGTGATACCAACAACGGTAGGCGTGAGCTTTCGGCGATGGTAGACGGCCAGGCGCTGAACAGCCATCAGCGGGTCGTCTACGGCGATGAGCAGGCACGCATCGGGCGGCGCCTCGGCCAGGCCATCGGCGGTGGCAGGTTCGACGATGACCCAGGGGCGGGCGACCCCGTCAAGGGTCGCGCGTCGAGCCTCGACCGCGGCGCGGGTGACCAGGGCCCCCCGCGCGCCGCGCGCCAGCACATCGGGCAGAAAATTGTGTCCATCGGTGCGTTCGCCCGCCAGGGCGAGGAAGAGCGTTCCCGGCTCCACTTCCCGCGAGTCGGTCACCGCCTCGCCGAAGCTCACCGTTTGCCAGAAGGCCGGGAGCGACGGCGTCGCGCGCGACCAGCGCGGCTGCACCCCGATCAAGACATCAATCAACGGCAGCACCTTGCCCTCCAGTCCCGGCAGAAACCAGGGAAAAACCGAGGGCAATTATAGTCCATGTTCTCCTTCCCCATTCGCCGCGGCGCAGCCGCGCCTAATGAGAAGAAGCTGATAAACCGGCGCCCGCTAGGATTGCCCCGGACTGACCAGGGCCGGATCGGGCGGGAGGCGTTCGTAACGCAGCAATTCGTCCATCACCTTATAGAAGACGGGGATGGCCGTGCCGACGCCCCAGATGTCATCTTTGGGCCGATCAATCTTCACCAGTACGGCGAAGTGGGCATTATCGAGCGGACCGAAGCCCAGCACCGAGCCGATGGTGTAGTTGGGGTCGTAGCCCCCACCCTCGATAGGAATGCTGGAGGTGCCCGTCTTCGCGCCCACCTGATAGCCGGGCACGAGCCAGGCATCGGCATAACTGCCGGTGATCGGCGCCCAGACCACGGGCGCGTAATGGTTGGCCGAGTGCACCAGCATCCGCCGCACCGTCCAGGCCACGCCTGGCTCTACCGGCCGTCCCGCCTCCACCGGCTCGGTGTCGGTGCAGACGGGGCCATCGCAGCGGCGTTCAACCACATAGGGCCGCATCATCACGCCATCATTGGCGATGGCCGCCATGGCCTGCACCATCTGCAATGGAGTGACGGAGATGCCCTGGCCGTAGGCGTTGGTCAGGAAGTTCAGGTCGTTGTAGGTCGGGCTGCCCCAGCTATTGATGATCCCCTGCTCCTCGCCGCCGAGCTCAACCCCGGTGGGGCGCCCGAAGCCGAAATCGCGCAGGAGCGCGTAAAACTTCTCAGGACCGATCAGTTCGTTCAATTGCAGCGCGCCGACGTTGCTGGAGAAGTACAGCACCCCTTCGGGCGTGAGCGGGCCATTGGCGCCGCTGTTCCAGTTGCTGAGCGAGTAGCCGTAGCGGTAGATCACGCCGGTGTCGTTCACGGTGGTATCGGCGGTAAAGGCCCGCGCCTGCAACCCGGCGGCCACGGTGACGATCTTGAAGGTGCTGCCTGGTTCATAGAGATTGTTGACCGCCGGATTGCGTCCGTAGATCTCCGGCGGGTAGTCGCCGTAGCGGTTCGGGTCAAAGATGGGCCAGCTCGCCATGCCGCGAATGGCGCCGGTGCGCGGGTCCATGACGATAATCGAGCCGCCGTCGGCGTCATGCTCCTCAACCGCCTTCTTCAACTCACGCTCGATCATGTACTGGATAAAGGGATCGAGGGTGGTCTGGATGTTGATCCCGTGGCGGGGCGGCACGGTGCGCGAGGGGGCGATGGCGATAGGATTGCGGGCGCCGTCGAATTCGGCCTCCAGGGTGCCGGTAATGCCTTTAAGCTGCGAGTTGTAGAAGGCCTCGATCCCGCTGATGCCATCGCCGTTGAAGTTCACCGCACCGACCACGTGGGCGGCGAGGGTTCCCTGCGGATAGACCCGCCGCGGCTCATACTCCAGCCGCAGGCCCGGTTCGTTGAGCGTCTCGATCTGGGCGGCCACCTCGGGTTCGAGCCAGCGGGCCACCGGCAGCCAGTAGCGATCGGTGGCAGTAAGGGCAGCCAGGATCTCTTCGACCGGCTTGCCGACGAGGGTGGAAAGGGTCAGGGCGAGACGGGGCGCCCGTTCCTGGTTCACCTGCGACGGCACCACCCAGAGGCTCTCGCGATCAACATCTATCGCCAGCACGTTCCCCTGGCGATCGGTAATCGTGCCCCGGGTCGGCATCAGGGTGATCTGCCGGGCAATTTCGCGATTGGCCAGGTCGCGCAACTCGGCGTGGCGCAACACCTGCAACTCGCCAAGGCGCAGCACGATGCGGGCCATCAACACCAGGCACAGGAAGAGCAGCAGATTGATGCGCCAGCGCGAGAGGCGCACCCACGGTCTGCCAGCGGCGACCGCAGCGGACTGGTTGAAACGCGATGTGCTCTGGACGCTCATGAACCTTTTACCCAGACGTTGCCGGAGTCACAGGATCCGGGCTTGCAGCAGGGCAACCCGGAGGGTCGCCCTACATCCTGTCAATCGGAACCAGTATCAGGCGCAACGGGCGTGCTCTCCGCCACGGCGGGCAATTCGATGTAGCGGATCTGCCTGTCCTGCACCGGCATCATGCCGATCTGCTCGGCGCGGCGGCGGATGCGTTCGAGCGACTGCGCGCGGGCCTGCCGCTCCTGCAGCCGGGTGCGTTCGCGCAGCAGGCTGACTTTCTGCGCCTCAAGGGTGCTGATGGCGTACCCGCGGGTGGCGACCACGCCGGTCTGCACCAGCACGATCAGGCTCATCAGGCACAGGAGGATCACCATGCCAAGCAGGTAGCGCGCGCCATCAAGGCGCAGGTAGCGAGGCAGGGCCAGGCGCCGTGCACGGGCGCTTTCAATGGATGAGAGACGACGCGTGTTGACGGCCATCTGCGAGCTCCTGTTCCTGTACGCTAGCGCGGGCGCTCACGCGCGCCGTTCGGCGACCCGCAGGCGAGCGCTGCGGGCGCGAGGGTTGGCGGCCACCTCGGACGGCGCCGCTTCGATGGGCTTACGGGTAATGATTGTCAGGCGGGGCGGGCGCTCGCCAGCGCTGCCGCCATAGCCTGACTCGGCGCGGAAGAACTGCTTGACGATGCGATCTTCAAGTGAATGGAAGCTGATCACCGCCAGGCGGCCGCCGGGGCGCAACAACTCCACGGCCTGAGGCAGCGCCGCCTCGAGTTGCTCGAGTTCGCGGTTCACCGCGATCCGCAGCGCCTGAAAGGTGCGCGTGGCCGGGTGAATCCGCTCGCGCCCGCCCCGTCCGACCGCGCGGAGCACCAGGCTGGCCAGGTCGGCGGTGGTCGTGATGGGCGCCTGGCGTCGCCGTTCGACGATCAGGCGGGCGATGCGGCGCGAGGCGCGCTCTTCGCCGTAGCGATAGATCAGATCGGCCAGTTCACGCTCATCGAGCCGGTTGACCAGATCGGCGGCGGTCGGGCCGCCGGTGGGGTCCATGCGCATATCGAGGGGCCCCTCGGCGGAGAAACTGAAGCCGCGTTCGGGAGTGTCGAGCTGGTATGACGAGACGCCCAGGTCGAGCAGAACGGCATCAACCGGCGCGAAGCCGTAGGCCGTCGCAATGGATTGAAGATCAACAAAGCGGCCGTGATGCAGCACAAAGCTGCCCGGAGGCAGACCGGCGGCGTCAAGGCGAGCGCGGGCCGCAGCGAGGGCCGCCGGATCAGCGTCAATCCCCAGGAGCCGGCCGCCGGGCTGGGCCGCGCGGAGCAGCGCCAGGGCGTGCCCGCCGCCGCCCACTGTCGCGTCAATCACCAGGGCCCCCGGCGCCGGGCGCAGCGCCTCAAGCACCGCCTCCAGCAGCACCGGAACGTGGTGGAAGGGGGCTGGCCGGGACTCGTCCAGCGCCCATCTGATGGCGCGACCGGCCGGCAGCCAGGGCGCGCGGGCGCGGGCCAGCCCCGGCGCCGGAAGGCGGCGGGGAGCGAACGTCAGTTGCCAGCTATTGCTCCTGAACATACGGCCCTTTCACGTCCAGTGCGTCGCCCGACCCTGCCAGAACCAGTTCCTGTCGAACGGCCCACAAGCCTCATCCCAAAGTTGCACCGGGACGCCATTAACGCCAATCCAAAATCCAAAATCCAAAATCCAAAATGGCATCAGATTCCCAGATTGGCCCATTGTTCGGCAATCGCCGCGCCATTGTCGGCCAGATTGGCCTGCACCTCGCGCCAGCGCTCGCTCGACCAGAGTTCAAAATAGGTGTTCATCCCGGTAATCACGACCTGTTCGGCCAGCCCGGCGTATTCGCGCAGGTTCTGGGGAATGAGGATGCGGCCCTGACGGTCAATCTCCACTTCGGCGGCGGAGCCGAAGAGGATGCGGCGCATGTTGCGCGCCTCGGCGCTGGAAATTGGCAGGCTGCTGATACGCTCCGAGAGTTGCTGCCAGATCGGGCGCGGAAACCCCTGCAAGCACACATCGAAGCCCCGCGTCAACACAAATCCCTCGCCCAGTTCCTCGCGGAAGCGGGCGGGAATGGCAACGCGGCCCTTCTCGTCAATGGTGTGCTCGAACTCGCCCAGGAACATTGACCCGGCCCCGGACGTTCGCATCACCATGGTGTGACACCCATACTGATGCAAACGTGTGTTCTATCCCCACTTTATCCCACTTTTCCCCACTGTGCCCCACATTATAACCCACTGGCCCCACCATTTCAAGCATTTTTCGGCAACAATTGCCCTTCAGATGTAAATGTCATCTTTATGTTAACTTTACACGGTAACGACAAGGGATCGTAATCTGTTATCAAAGTGCGGGTGAAGCTGTCAGAAGCGCTCTGCCTGCGTTGCCATCCCCGGATGCGCTGTCGGCCCCTGAACCGGGGGGGACAGAGACAGAGCGCCGCAAACGGTGACGAACCTGCACACCTTGCCCAACCATCCTTCAACTGGCGATCAGCGGCTGATGCGGCGCCGTTGCGCCCTCGCAAGGCGAGGAACGTCGAGGCCGGGAGGCCTTGCTCTCCCAAACCCTTCCGAAGGTGGTATCATGGCCTTGAAGACTCGGTTTTCGCGGTTCTCGCGAGGATACCGGCTGTGTCCTGCACCGCGCGATTGAGCGGGCGCCATTCCAGAGCGGGCCAGTGAGGAGCCTATGACCACGAGCAGCGAGCAGATCACCATTCTGATTGCCGATGACCACACCATGTTCCGCCAGGGACTGCGCGAGCTGCTGGAGCGCAAGGGCGGCTTCAAGGTGGTGGCCGAGGTGAGCGATGGTCTCG
The DNA here is from genome assembly GCA_025057155.1 of Chloroflexaceae bacterium. Classification (NCBI taxonomy): domain Bacteria; kingdom Bacillati; phylum Chloroflexota; class Chloroflexia; order Chloroflexales; family Chloroflexaceae; species Chloroflexaceae bacterium. Next base: position 172,654 of record JANWYD010000004.1, on the reverse strand, counting down.
CCGCGGTGGCTCAGGCCCGCCAGCACCGGCCTGACATCGCCCTCCTCGACATCTCCATGCCCGGCATCACCGGCATCGAGGCGGCGCGGCAGATCGCCGCCATCAGTCCGCGCACCCGCACCGTGGTGCTGACGATGCACCGCGACGAGCGAACGGTGCTCGAGGCCCTGCGCGCCGGGGCCAACGCCTATCTGCTCAAAGACGCCGACTCGAGCGAACTGATCGAGGCCATTCAGGTGGTCCACCGCGGCGAGGCGACCCTGGCCGGCAGCGCCGCGGCTCGCGTGCTCGACCTGCTGCGGCGCGGCGATGCAACTCCGGTGGCCGCCGATCTGCTTACCCCCCGCGAGCGCGACATTCTGGCCCTGGTGGCGCAGGGCGATGATAATCGCGCCATCGCCCTCAAACTGAGCCTGTCCGAAAAGACGGTCGGCAATCGCCTGAGCGAGATCTTCCAGAAGCTCGGCGTGAGCAATCGCACCCAGGCGGCCATCGTCGCCGTGCAGCGCGGTCTGGTCCCCCCGCCGGACATGCTCTGAGGGGCCGGCAGCTCCTGTTTCCCCTTCCGCTCCTGACACTGGGGATAGCCCGAAGGGTTGTCCTCACGGGCCTGTCCGGGACAGGGACCAATGATGAGATTCTCCCCCTGGCACGTAGGGATCAGCGCTCTTTTGTTCATCCCAGGCATCAGGTATATCTACTACCAGACGCAGCGCGCCTTCTCGCCGTTGAGGAGGCTCGGAGGAGCTTCGCCCCTCCGCAATTCTCTCTTGCCGGTGTGGCGGAGCAATGGCGCGCGTCGCACCGGCAAGGGACAAGCAGAGAGGGTCTGCGCTTCTCCCGCTGAGACGAAGTCTCCTCTGGCAACGGACTGATAGTAGTGAGAATGCTCTGGAGCGATGCTATGCAAATCTGGAACACTTTCAAGACAACTATTCTGCTGGCCGGCCTGACGGCGCTGTTCATTGTCATCGGCGGCGCCCTGGGCGGGCAGGCGGGTATGATCATCGCCCTGGTGATCGCCGTGGCGATGAATATGGGCGCCTGGTGGTTCTCCGATAAACTGGCCCTGCGGATGAGCGGAGCCCGCGAAGTCAGCCCGGCCGAGGCGCCGGAACTGCACCAGATGGTCGAGGTGCTTTCACAGCGGGCGGGCATCCCCAAGCCGCGGGTCTACATCATTGAGAGCGAGACGCCCAACGCCTTTGCCACGGGCCGCAATCCCGCCAATGGCGCGGTCGCGGTAACCACCGGCATCGCGCGCCTGCTCACCCGCGATGAGCTGGCCGGGGTCATCGCCCACGAACTGGCCCATATCAAGCATCGCGACACGCTGATCTCCAGCATCGCCGCAACCATCGCAGGCGCTATCACGATGCTCGCCGATATGGCGATGTGGGGGATGATGTTCGCCGGCCTCACCGGGCAGAGTGATGAGGAAGAGGGCGGTGGCATCGCCGAGATGGTCGGTGGCATCCTGATGATGATCCTTGCGCCCATCGCCGCGGTGATCATTCAGATGGCCATCTCGCGCTCCCGCGAGTACCTGGCCGACGCTGGCGGCGCGCGCATCCTCGGTGATCCGCTCCCCCTGGCCAGCGCCCTGGAGAAGCTAGAGTGGGCCGCAGGGCGCCTGCCAATGGAGACCAGCCCTGCCACCTCGCACATGTACATCGTCAACCCCCTGGTGGGCGGGCTGGCCGGTCTGTTCCGCACCCACCCCGACACGGCGGAGCGGATCGCCCGGCTGCGCAGCATGGCCACTCGCACCCCCATGATGGCTGCCTGAAGTCCAGCGAGCAGAAAATCGAGCGGCGGGTCCGGGAGGGGCAATGCTCCTCCCGGACCCGCCGCTTTTGTCCTATGAACTACTCAGAGTCGCCCCGCATTCTGAACGCTGCTCCGGCGAATGGCGCCTGCGGAGCGTCGGGCGCCTTCGCCGGTCTAGATGGGCAGGAATTCGGGGGCGGAACCCGTGCGCCATTTCGGGCTTTTTACCTGGGAGCGCAGCGCCTTCCCAGACGCTCCCGCGCAGGGCTTGCTTGCGCCACAGTTGACAAGAACCCCGCGCCTATGCATAATGCCGCAACAAAAATCCGCCCGGAGGAGGCCCTATGCGCGCATCCCCCATCCGCCGTCTTCTCAGGTATAGGGTTTTCCGGCGCATCCTCGCGTCGCATACGCCATCCAGGGCATCGGGACGCCCAACTCCCCCCTCTCCCGCGCGCGAGAGAGGGTGGCGGGGGAGTGAGGGTCGTAAGCGCGCTGGAATGCCGAAAACCCCTTCTCGCTCGAAAAACCCTACACCTGAGAGCATCCGCCGTCGCCCTTATGTTGCGCTCGTGCTGACCACCTTCCTGTTCCTCGTGATGCTTCTTGCCCCATCCGCCTCCCGCCCGGCGGCGGCCCAGGCGCCGCTCGCGCAACTGCGCGCCTTCTGGGTGGATAACCTTAACCCTGGCTTCTACAACCACCCGCAGGTTGACGAACTGGTCGAGAACGTCGTGCGCGCCGGCGCCAACGTCATCTTCGTGCAGGCTCGCCGTCACGGCGACGCCTGGTACAACCGGGCCTTCGAGCCGCGGGGCGCCGACCCGCGCCTGGCGCCGGCCCACGAGTTCGATCCCCTGGAGTACCTGATTGAAAAGGCCCATTCGCGCGGCGTGCAGGTCCACGCCTGGCTGGTCATTTCGGTGACCTGTCGCCCGTCTGATCCGCTCTGGAACCACCCGCAGCACGTCTGCACCGCCCACGGCCCGGAAGCCAGGGGCGCCGAACGCTGGACCACGGCGACCTACAGCGGCATTCAGGTGGGAGACCTGGATTTTGGGCATCCCGAATCCATCACCTACCTGGAACGGCTGGTCCAGCACCTGCTGCGAGCATACCCGGCGCTGGACGGGATCCACTGGGACTACATTCGCTTCGCCGGCAAGGAGTACGGTTACAACCAGGTGAGTGTGGAGCGCTTCAATCAGGCCCAGGGCCGGCCTCTCGACAACCGCCCCACGCCTGACGATCCGGCCTGGTCGCAGTGGCGGCGCGACCGGGTGAGCGAACTGGCCCGGCGGTTGTACCTGCGCGCCAAGGCCGAAAACCCGGCCATTCAGGTCAGTGCGGCGACCATCGCCTGGGGGGGCCTGGGCAACAACGGCGAGTGGTGGCGCTCGGCGGCCTATGATCGCGTCTTCCAGGACTGGCCGGCCTGGCTCGAGGAGGGCATCCTCGACTTCGCCGTTCCGATGTACTACTTCGCCGAGGGGAACCCCCGGTCGCGCGACTGGTACGACGGCTGGTTGCGCTTCAGCCGCGAGCGGGCGGGGCGGCGGGCGATTGTGCCCGGCATCGGCGCGTGGCTCAACACGCCTGAGCAGAACGTGAGCCAGGTGCAGCGGGCGCTGGCCGCCGACGATCGGGGGCGCGGCACGGCGGGGGTGGCGTTCTTCTCCTACGCCAGGCCCTTCGCCGGTTCCAACGACACCGCGCGGCGAGCGTTTATGGACCAGTTGCGCGCGACCGTGTTCGCGCAGCCGGCCGTGGTCCCGGCCTGGCCGTGGATCGTCGCGCCCACCGGCGGCCATCTGCAAGGCATCGCTGTTATTGACGGGCAGATCGCCCCTGGCGCCAGGGTGACGCTCTTCCACAACGGCGCCTGGCTCCGGGACCTTACCGCGGCGGGCGACGGCTGGTTCGGAGCCGTCGAACTGCCGCCCGGTCTCTACAGCATTGCCTTCACTCATCCCGATGGGCGCCAGGCATGGCGTGAAGGGGTGGAGGTGCGGCCAGGGCTGGTTACCAGCCTGTAGGCATTCCTTATCATTTCGGATTGCGGATAAGCCGCCTTTACGCGAAGGCGACGGACAGTAAGGAGTTTTCAAGAGGACCATGGTCACGCACGAACACCACGTCATGCAGCGAGCAGGAATGAATGCGACGGGCGCGGAAGAGTGGGTGTGCCCCGATTGCGGCCACCGGCTGGAGATTCAGCTTCGACCGGTCTGGCGCATCCAGGTGCTGACGCCGGGGAACACTCGGGCTACTCACTGCGGCGGTCTCGCCGGGACGGCGATGGCGCCATCCCCGGTCGCAGACAAGCTGCACCCCTTCGCGGCAAGCGAAAACCAGGGATCCGGCGGCGCCAGCCCGGACGATGATCGGGGACACGACTGGCTCCGCCCCTGGCTCAAGGCGCTCAAGGCGCTTGAAGACGAAGGCCTCGACCTGACCGGTTTTTAACTGCGGCGCCCGGCAGCGGGGAGATGGAGCAACCAGGTCGCCCCTGCTTACGGCAACACCCGCAACCGCGGCCCTGCCACCGCGGTCGGGGCGGTCATATCGGCCAGCATGGCTACCAGAAGCGTGTGATAGCGCCCCACCGGCGGCAATTCAAAGGTCAGTTCCAGCGGCACGGCCTCGACCGTGGGATCCAGATGTCCGCGCGCGCTCTGGAGCAGGGTTGTCGCTCCGGTTTCGAGATTGGAGGCAACCACGAACACGATGTAGGATGCCGGCGCGCCTGGCCCTCCGCCAGGCGCGGTTACATGGAGGGTCGAACGGGCGCATAGCCGGGTCACGCCAGCCGGCGACGGGTCAGGCAGGCGCTCCAGAGCGAGTTCGTCGAGGAACAATTCATACAGCCCGCCACGCGCCAGTTCGTGCTGCGGGGCCGGCGCCTGGGCGAAGAAGCGCACCAACCGCCCTTCTCCAGGCAGGGGTTCCGAACCGAGCGGCTCGCCCTCGCGGATAATGCGCTGGTCGAGTATGTCGCCAGTAGCGTCGAGATGCACTTCGATCACCACATTCGCGGCTGTCTCTTCCGGAGATTCGGTCAAGCCGGTTGGCGAAACGTGCGCGGCGCCGCTCTCTGCCAGCATTCTAGCCTGTTCGATCCAGCCGCGTTTCGCAATCGACTCCGCCGGTCGCTTAAGCAATTCGCCCAGCTCTTCGGGCGTACTGGCCGCCAGTCGGGCAAAAGTGCCAATTCCGGCCTTGCGCAGTCGCTGCGCCGTCGTGGCGGTGATACCGTTGATGCGGGTCAGATCGTCAACCGGCGTCTCCGGCGCTACGGCTCCAGCCGCATCGCCTGGAGCCGACGCCCCGGTGAGGGTCGCCTCGGAAACCTCAGCCGGCGGACGGCCAGCCTCGGAGGTTTCACTCAGTCCAACCATCTGGATCATCCATTCCAGCAATTCCTGGCCAGGCAGACCTGACCAGACCATCGAGATGCCACGCTCTTCCTGATCGGCCCGCGTCTCCCAGACGAGAGCCTCTCCCTCCACGGTTGCCGAGTGAATGGTGACGTGGAACGCTGCCCGTTCGCGCCAGACTGTCGGCGGACTGTGGCCTTCTGATGGATCCGGCCCGCTCCGGGCCGGGGGCGTTTCCTCAGATTCGCTCATTGCTCGCTCCTGTTCGCATATGAGAGGCTCATCTGCGCATCCGACAAGCGCCAGTACACGAATGGTCGGCGAGGAGGATTTCTGGGATGGCGAAGCCATCCCAGACCCTGCCGTTCGCGACGGCGGGTTTTGCCATATTTCGCAGGCGCGCGGCTCACGCCAGGTCCACCGCCAGCGCGTCGAGGACCGCCTGCATATCCATGCCCTGACCGCGGGTGCCATCGCGCAGACCGGCGTAGTGCACGGCAACGGCCCGCTGCGTGGCGGCGTCGAGCCACCACGATCCCGAGTCGCCCGGCATACTGACCAGAGCCGTACTGCGATCAAGGGGGTAGCGGCTGATGGTGACCACGCGCTGGATAAGCCGCAACCAGTTGCCCTGGTAGGTCATCTTGCCGTACCCTTCAATGCCGGTGACCACGCCAGAGGTTCTGCCGCTGGTCAAGCCGGATTTGACGACCTGCATCCCCAACTGCGGCCTGGTCACTCCGGCGACCGTGCCGATCTCGAGCTGGAAGTTTTCCCATCGCTCGGAGCGGGGGTCAATCAGCTCAGCCACGGCCACATCCAGGGAGAAAGAGCCGGTCACGGGGGCCGAGAGCCGCTCGCGCGCCGCGCGAGCAACGATGGCCGTCTGGGGTTTGCCCGAACGCAAGATTGGCTGGTAGATCGGCTGGCCAGTACGGGCGTTCCGGGTGGCGTAGAGCACGTGCCAGTTGCTCAGGATCATCGGGGCGCCTGTCTGGCGATCGCGAACGATCCCGCCGAGGGTGCCATGAATATCGGCGAAGGCCGAAATGCCCAGCCCGCCGCAGAGCCGCGCGCGGGGCGCTGTGCGCGCACCGGACGGAACCTCCGCCAGGAGGGGCACACTGTACTCGGCTTCGATCACGTCGGTTTCGAACTGCCCGATGCGCCGGGGCAACACTTTGAGCTTCAGGGCCTCAAGTTCATCCAGGGTGTATTTTTTGGTCACATGAAAGCGCAGGCTCACGCTCTCAGTGTCCCAGAAGCGCCGCCGCGTAACCGGATCGGTACGCCGGGGGAACCCGAAGTCAATCAGATTGATACTGTACTCAGGGCTAAGTAGATACTCCTGAACCATGCCCTGCAAGCTGAGACGGGCCTGTTCGATCTGGCGCGGGTCAACGCTTATCATAGGGAGGAGCTTTCTTCAGGCAGGGGGTGCGAGGAGTCTCACAGGTGTAAGGTTTTTTTGAATGAAAAGGGCGTTTTTCGTATTCCTACCCGCTAACGACCCTCACCCCCTTGGGCCCCCTCTCCCGCGCACGGGTTTAGGGGCGGACAGAACGCATGAGCGTAGATGTGTTTCATGGCGCCGGGATGCGCCGTTTCACCCTTTCCTCCTGCCCCTCTCCCGCGTGCGGGAGAGGGGAGGCCAGAGCCGTGCTCGGGGCCGTCCGAATGCGGGAGCGGCAGTGTTCGCTCGGGTGTTCCGTCCGCCCTTAAACGCGCGCTGGAGAGGGGAGCCCGGGCGTTCCAATGCCCCATACGGGCAATGTGCTGTACGGGCTTGCCATAAACCTCTACCCGTATGATGCGGGGAACCCGAGGTTCCCCGCATCCATGCTCGCGCGGAAGGACGTTCGACGCCTGCGGGCATGCCTAGCGGTACACGTCGAAGCGGACCGGGCCCTGGTAGCGCGAGTGCGAACCGAGGGTGAAGAGCGAGCTGTCGAACTCGTAGACCAGGGCGGCGTAGCCCGCGAAGGGAGGCGCCAGTTCGCCATTGCAGCCGGTGATGCGGCCGCGCAGGTTCACCTCGTGGATGCCCTCATGCTCCGGCTTGAGTTCGATGATGTCCACGTACCAGGCCTGGCCGGGCACGAAGTTGCTGGTACGCGAGCCGGAGAGGGCAAGCTCCTTTGACAGGGTCGTAACGTTGTTGGTGTCCCACGAGATGGTGTAGGGCAGAGCGAAGTTGGACAGGATGGACGCGGAGGTCGGCACGGGGAAGAACTCGTTCAGGTAGAGGATCGAGGCGACGTAGACGGTCTCACCCAGCCGCACGACCTGGTTGGGGGCGGGGAAGGGTGGAACGGGGGGCTTGAACGGACCGTAGGCATACATGTCCCACCACAGGGCCGGGCCGGCAATCTGAGGCGCTCCCCCGGCCATCATCTCGTCGTGGATGGCCTGGAGCTTCGCTTCAATCGCGGCGCGGATCTGCTCGGCCGACACCTCGATGGCGCCGCTCCGGCTCACTGCCAACTCGCCACGGGTTGCCACTGCTGTCATCGTTACACCTCCAGTTTGATACGTCTCGAGCGATGCCCGCTGCATCGTCACGGAAGCCAGGATAGGAAGCTCCGCTCACCGGCGTCTCAGTTACGTTGCTAACGGCCACACAAATCCGGCTCGCCGCTGATCAAGTGGAGTGATGAGTCATCTCTGAACGCTGCTTGCTGATCTTCACCGCGGAGGACGCGGAGGGTTACAGAGTCAGTCTGGGGTTGCAAGGGCCATTCGCAGAGCGACTGGATGGTCGTGGCGGGGGGCGGGGAAACCGGGTTTCCCCAGCTCCCAACCCGAAGGGTTGCGTTACCGTCGAAGCGCCCTCAGGCGGGGGCGTGGAGAAACCTGGTTGCGCCACCCTTCTCACCTTGAGCGAGAAGTGAAAGTTTCTGGAAGGGCCTGTCCTTCCCGTTCCGGGTGGTTCGTGACCGACCGGCGAGCGACGCTCTCGCACCCGTTGAGCGTTTCGTGAGCACCGGACGAGCGGGACCACGGGCGGCGATTGCGCATTCAGCGCGCCGTGAGCGTTTCCAAGAGCAGGCAAGGCTCGTCTGAGCGGAAGCTGTGCGAACAGCGGGCGAGCGTGGCCGGGAGATGGGGAAGGAGGCGGAGAGGAGCAGCGGAGCGGGCCGCCGGGGGCTATTCGACCGCGATAACCTGGCGGTAGAACTGTTCGAGTTCGGGAGAGGGATCCAGGCCCAGTTCGGTGCGCAGGGCATTGAGGCAGATCTGGTACTGGCGCACTGCCAGATGGCGCAGGCCCTGGGCCACATAGGCGCGCATCAGCAGCAGGTGGGCCTCTTCATCGCAGCGCTCCTGGGCGAGAATGCGCTGGGCGTACAGGATGGACGTAGCGAACTCGCGCTGGCCGGCGTAGTAACTGGCCAGGCGGTGCAGGGCCTCGCTGATCATGGCCTGATAGGTATGGCGCAACTCTTCGGCCCAGGCTTCGTAACGCTCTTCCTCCAGAAACTCGCCACGTACCAGATCCACCGCGGTTGCATAGGCATTCATCGCTGCCGCATGCTCGCCCGCCGCCAGGTGCGTCCGGGCCGCGGAGATGAGGCGCGTAAACTCCTCGGCGTCAATCCACATCATCGCCTCAGGATTCAGGTAATAGCAGTCATTGGCAAACATGACAATCGCCAGGTCGGGAGCCACGCGTTTGAGGGACTGGCGCAGACAGTAGATCGCCTGGTGCAGGCTGCGCCGGGCGAGGTCCGGCTCTGACTCGTGCCAGAACAGTTCGGCCAGCAACTCTTTCGGCGCCGGCGTAGCCCGACGGACGGCCAGGTACTTAAAGATGGTCCGGGCGCGGCTGCTCTCCCAGCGCTCCACCGGCTGGTCGTCAATCGTCACGCGGAAATGGCCGAAACACGTGACGGCGATCCTGGCCCCGCTGTGGGGCTGTGGAGACGGACGAAGCTCGACCTCAGGCGACATGCTGGCGGGAGGATCTGACGGATGGGAGGGAGAAGAAGAAAGAACCTGGGGAGTGGGGAGGGGTTCGGCGGAGGGAGCAGTATCTGGCGCGGGCGGCAGCGTCGCCGGTGAGGAGGGCGAAGCGCTGGCGAACGGTAGCGGGGGCGCCGTAGGAACCGGCGTCACAACGGGCGGCAAGGTTGCCGGACGGACCTGACCCGCCCGTAAGCCGCGCCACCAGCGCGCCACGCGCTGTCCCAGCGACATGGACGGCACTAGAAGTTCGGAGGCGGGCCCTGGCCCCAGGGTCAGCATCGGCGCCTGGACCGAACACAGACGTTCGCCGGTGTGAGCGCGCAGATCGGCGGCGGCCTGGGCCAGGCGTTTTTGCAGATCGCGTTGCACGGCCTGCGTGACCTCGGTGGCGGTGCCGGGTGCGATTAGACCGTGTTTGTACAGGTCTTGCCAGCGCAGGATCTCCAGGCACAGATGCGCCGCAGTCTTCAGGTCCGATGTCTGGTTGGCGGCCCCGCGCAACTCCAGTGCGCGCGCCGCATGCATCAGGAAGCCAGCGCTCCGCTGATAGTCGCCCTGCAGCACCATCAGCATGGCCATCTGCCAGGCGGTCAACCCGACCCCAAGGATGTCCTGCGCGGTTTCAGCGATGCGAATGGCTGCCGATACGCGGGCGATGGCCAGGGCCGTATCACCCACGCACCAGTGCGCCAGCGCCTGGCCGCTTAAGGAGCGCCACATCCCCGGCTGGTCGTTGTGGGCGCGAAACTCGGTCTCGGCGATTGCTAACGACTGGAGCGCCAGCAACCATTCAGAATGTTCAAGAAGCTCAATTGCTCGGTGGTAGTGTTCCCATCCCGGATGTTGCAGGCGCTCTCGCGAGTCGGGCGGAAAGCGCGACCGGGAGCCATCGCTCATACGCACCTCCTCTCGAGATGGAATGTTTCTGTTGTCGTTGTCCGACAGTCGAGTCGGCGACTTATATAACGATCCTGCAATCAACGGCTGTTAAGAAAACGGCTGGAGACCGGAAATTTGGGAAAGGCTGCGTCCTCCCAGGAGAATGCTGCTTCATCCCGTTGTGATCGGGCGAAGGCGCCCGGCGCCTCACAGGATAAAGAGACGGCTGTAGGGGCGTGGAGAAACCAGGTTTCCTCGCGCTCCTGTCCGATGGAAGTGTAGGGAGAGCTTCGTCTTTCCCGGCACACTCCTTGACGCCGCTTTACCAGTCGGTGAACAGAGTCTCCTTGCATTTCCGGCCTCCGCCCGGCCTCCCCCGGCAAGAGGCGACGCCAGGCGTCCTCACTTTAGCGAGGGAGGGGGCAGGGACGGACAGAACGCATGAGCTTCGAGGAGGTTTATGATGCCGGGATACACGATGTCATCCTCACTCTCTCCCCCTTCGGTTACGCTCAGGGCAGGCCTCTGCCGCGCGGGAGCGGAGAGGGCAGACCCGCGCATCAGGGCGTCCCGATGAGGCAGAGACCACTCTGGCTCGGAGGTTCTGTCAGCCCGCGAAGCGAGAGGGGACTGGGAATGGGGCGGATGTTTACCGAAAAACCCGGTTCACGGACTCATCGAGCGCCTGTGTTGATGTTGCCAAAGACAGGCAGGGATACATGAATAAGGTAGTCCTGCGGACACATTTCTTGCAGTTGCAGCCGCCAGGCTTTGCCATCTAAAGCCGGGAAACAGCGTCATGAAACCTGTTTTTGCAGTGCCTGCGCCGTAATGGCAACCCGGAAGGTTGCCCACAGTGTTGCTCCAGCAGCCAGCAAGGTTCCTCTCTTAAAACCCCTGACAGAAATTCATGCGCCAGGGCTAGTAAAGTTCTTGTTGGTATGCTATAGTAGCTCTACAAGTGTCAACCTTCACCGAGACAACCGTTAACGAATATGAGCTCTGCTGTGATCCCCTTTCAGCTGAGCGTCAGCGGGCGTGGTCCGGCGAACTATGTGGTGCGGGCCTTTGCTGCCGGGCGGGGGGCCGAGGCGCCCCTGGCCCTGCCCGACCCGCAGGCGGACCCCGATGCGCTGAGCCTGGCCGTCGGGCGGTCCTTATTTCCCAATCCGGTGCGGCAGTTGTTGATTGACGTGGCCCGGGGCGCCGACGAGGCCGGCGCGCGCATTCAGATCCAGCTCTATGCTGCGCCGGACCTGGCCGACCTGCCATGGGAACTGGCCACTCTCGGCCAGAGTCGCCTCTGGCGCCCCGCCGTGCGCGAGGATTACACGCTGGTGCGGTCGGGAGAACTGCGCCCGCCGCCGCGCCCTTTGCCCCTCAGCGGCCCGGTTCGCCTGTTGATCGCCTGCGCGCCCGATGCCGAAACGGCCATCGCCCCCCTGGGCCACGCCCTCGCCGAGGCCGCACGCTCCGGGCGCATGGTGATTGACCTGTTGCGCGACGCTGACCCCCTCGCCCTGCGCGAGGCCCTGGCCGAAGAACCCTGCCACATGCTGCACATCATCGCCGCTGATGCCTGGGGCCAGGGAGACGCCGCGCGTCTGCGGCTCGGACGAGGTCTGGACGGGGCAGGGCTGGCCAGCATGCTCTCCGACCATGCCGATCTGCGCCTGGTGACGCTGGCGGCCAGCGCCGACGCCGATGCTGCGGCTCTGAGCGCGGTGGCCAACCGCCTGCACGACGATCTTGGCATCAGCGCCATCGCCCTTGGCGGTCTCGATACCGCGCAGGTTGCAGCGTTCTGCGGGCCGTGCTACACGGCCATCGCCGCAGGCGACCCTGTGGATCTGGCGGTTACCGATGGGCGGGCAGCGCTGGAGGGCCAAGCGGGGGCATGGGGCGCGCCGCGCCTCTGGCTCGTGCCGGGCACTGAGGCGCTGTTCACGTTCGTTCCCCGTCCGGCGCGCGCGGAACCACCGCCAGAGGTTGCTGCCACACCCCCGCGCATGCCCGTCGGCGCGCCCCTGCGCCCGCGCCGCGCCGCGATGGCGATGAGTCGCGCCCTGCAAGCGGCGCGCGCGTTTGTGGTGGATACGACCACGGTGGGCAAGCCGATGAAACACCCGCCTCGGGCAGCACACTCGCACAATCCGCTGCTCCAGCCGCAACTGATCGCTCTGGCCGCAGCCATTCTGGTGCTGATCACCCTGGTGAGCCGGGTGCTGCCATCGAACGCTGCCGGGGACGAAAAACCAGGTCTGACGCCTGTGCCTACCCTGGGCCCGTCGGCCCGGCCGGGTCCGCCGCCCGGTCCCGCCAGCGTCCCCGAACCGCGAACCTTCTTCAGCACCGTGGTCGCCTCCGGTGACACTCTGGAAAGCGTCGCCCGGCGCGCCGGCAGCGACCCTGCCGCTCTCGCCGCCCTCAATCGTCTGGCGCCAGGCGAAGCGCTGCGCCCTGGACGGCCCCTGGTCGTGCCGGTCTACCACGACGGCGAGAGTCTGCCACCTGCGCCGATCATTAAACAGGGCAACCCCGACCAGCCACTGGTGGCGATGACCTTCGATATTGAAATTGACGACGCCAGCCTCTACGCCATCCTCGACGCGCTCGACGCGCGCCAGATCAAGGGCACCTTTTTCGTGACCGGTCGCTGGGTAAAGTCGTTCCCGGAGGCGGCGAAGGCGATCGTGCGTCGCGGCCACGAGCTTGGCAATCACTCGTTGACCCACCCGGCCTTCTCGGCCATTGGCGCCGACGGCGCGGTCAACGAACTGGCGGAAACGGAGCGCATCGTGCGCGAGATCACCGGGGCCAGCACTCGCCCGTACTTCCGCTTCCCCTACGGCGACTCCACCCCGCAGATGGTCGAGACGATCGGCCGGGCCGGCTACATCGCCTACCACTGGAGCGCCGACGACGCAGGCCTTCCAGCCTGGCTGGAGCGCGTCGCGGCTGATCCCGCCCAGGCCAGGGGGGCCATTCTCTTGCTGCACGGACGCCACAGCAGCGCCGCGGCGCTGCCCGGCTACCTCGATCGCATGAAGGCTCTGGGGTTGCAGCCGACTACGTTAAGCGCGGTATTGCGGTAGGGGAAAACGATGCAGGGCAAACCTGAGGCTTGCCCTGCGTTGCCTTGCTCGAAACGTTACTCCTCCAACAGACGCCGCAGCAACGCGTCGTCATCTTCGTCCGGGGCGGGCGGCGGCGGAACGGGCGGCGCCTGGCGGACGGTCGTGCCAGTATGGGCCGAGGCGCGGGTTTCTCGGGGCCCGCGGGCAGACGCATGCTGAACAGGGGAAGCAGGGGCCTGACCCAGCCGTTCAAAGGCGCTGCGTCGGCGCCGGTAGGCGCGCCGCCGTCGGGCGCCGTGGCGGCGGAAGGAGCGCCAGTCGGCCACCGCGAACCCCACCAGGGTTGCCAGCGCCACCAGCAGCGCGGCCAGAGCCAGCATCGGCAACCACCAGCCATCCCCGTTAAACCTCCAGTTGAACGGGCCACCGAACCACCCGCGCCCGCCATCCGCGGCGCTGCGCGGCGCTCCATCACCGTTCCGACCGGCGCGGTCCGTCCCCGCCGGGGCGTTCAGGTCAGTCGCCGGAGCGCCGGGGCAGAGCATAGCCACGCCACCGGCGGCCAGCAACTCGCGCCCGAGCAGGCCGAGGCGCACCTGATCGGTCAACGGCGCGCCGGGAGGGACGTTGGGCGCGACTTCAAAGCGGGCGCGCTCGAAGTACTGCACCGTCACGGGCGCGCCCGTCTCGGGATGATACTCGTTGAGCGGGCCGGAGATGGGATAGCCGAAGATGGGCAGACCGCCGAACTGCTCGTAGAAGGCCCGAAAGCGCGGATCGGCGAAGGCGTCTGCTGCTGCGAGATCGGCGCGCCGCTGGAGCGCCACGCCGGGGTAGCGGCGGGTGAAGGTCTCGACGCCGAGGAGCGAGCCAGAGACGCGATAGGGCCACGGCTCGGCGGCGTGGAGTTCGAGACGCTGCCGCTCGGTGTAGAGCACCGGCACGGGCGTGGCGCAATCACCGGCAGGCTCAGTCACCGGCGGCCCCAGGGGCAACCCCAGCACGGCGATCGCGTCAGTTAGCGGTCGAGGGACCGTTTCGCCCAGTGTGGCGTAGTGCTGGGCAAAGTCGCCGGTGAGCGGCGTTTCTGGCGTTTCGGCCAGGGTGGTCGAAGGGCATACCGGAATGATCGCGCCGGGCGCAGGCGGCTCCGGCGACACCTGCCGCAGGCCGCCGGGATCGCGCATAATCGTTCGCACGTGGGCGATCACGTCGTCGGCGCTGCCAGGCTGAATGGGCGCCGGGCGCGTGTCATTGTCAATGTGAATGATGGGCAGATAGCGGTAGCCCGTCACGCGCACGTGGCCGTCGGCGCCGCGGGCCAGCCCGACGTAGAAGATCACTGACGTGGCCGAGTAGGAGCTGGACTGAAAGGCGCCCTGGGAGGCCAGAAAGTTCGCCAGGGAGTAGATTACCAGCGTCTTGCGCCCGCCAACGTCAAGAATGTCCACCGGTTGCAGGGTATGCGACTGCGCGCCAATGATCACGTCGGCCCCGGCCTCGGCCATGCGCCGCGCGGCATCAATCTGGCTCTCGTGGGGGTAGAACTGATACTCGAAGCCGAAGTGCGCCGCGACCAGCACCAGGTCGGTCTCCCGGTCAGCCTGGGCGATGGCGTCGAGGATGCTCTGGCGCACGCCCCCCTGCTGGCCGTACTCAGTCGACTCGTACAGCAGATTGACCTGCCCGTGGGGATCGGGGATGCCGTTGGTGCCCCAGGTGGCTGAAATAAAGCCAATTGTCAGGCTAACGCCGTCGCGGGTGAGGGTCAGCGGCAAATACGGCGGGCGGACGGCGCCAACCGGGGCCGTGCCGTGTTGCAGGATGCCATTAGCCTCCAGCACGCGCAGGGTGGCGTCGATGCCTTCAGGGCCGCGGTCGAGAATATGGTTGTTGGCAGTGGAGACCACGTCAATCCCGGCGTTGCGCAGCGCCGTAGCCAGGGCCGGATTGAAGTTGAACAGGGGATAGCCGCTGATAGGGGAGCCTTCGAGCATCGCTCCATCGAAGTTGGTATACGCCAGGTCGGCAGCCTGGAGGAAGGGGCGCACGACATCGAAGAGCACGTCGTAGCCCTGGCTCTCGCCGACGGCCTGGATGTTGTCGTGGGGAAAAGTATCGCCGGTGGCTGCAATGGTGAAGTGGGTCTCGGAACCATCGCCCGCGCCGCACAGATTGGCGGCGAGCAGGGGCTGGTCAAGCCCGTCGGCGGGCTGGGCGCGAGCGAGCGCGCCCGGCGGCAGGGCAACGAGCAGCGCGAGCAGCAGCAGGGCGAGGGAGATTGGGCGAGCCATGCGCGCCTCCTCCGGCAGATGATCAGAACTTTTGTGCTATAATATCACATAACCGCGGTTCACGCCTACGTTACCATGTAGCACTGACGCAAGTATGCCCTCGGCAGGAGATCTGGAGCGGCTACGCCATCCGAGGGATTGGGTTTTTTGCCGGTTCTGGCAGCATAGGCGCGAGAAACAGCGAAAACCGGAGGCCAGGACTTGACCATCTGTAATATATGTTCACATCTGCCGAACACATTTGCACTGCAGAGGCTGTGAAGGGCTTCAAAAAGTTCACCCTCTACGTTCATCCGCGTGCTCGGCGGCGCATCTGAACATGCACCCTCTGCATCAACCTTACGCTATCATTCCGAGGTGACACGGGGAGGGCTGCGTTCCGTCTCGAAAAATCCTTTCGCCTCCTGATGGCACAGAGTGCTCGAATGTCGCGGCGAACCATCTATTTTATTGCCCAGATGTTCCTCGCCATCCTGGGGGCGTACTTCCTGTTTGCCTGGTTCACGCCTGACGCCACGGTGCTCTCGCGCTATGGGCTGACGGCGGCCATGGCGAGCCAGGCCGGAACGGAAGGTCTGGTTGACCATCTGGCGCCGCGGCGGGCGCCCCTGGCTGCCCACGAACGCCTGGAAGCGTTCAACCGCGAGAGCGCCCTGCAAGAGCGAGCCGGCGAGGGCCGGGTGGAATTTTACCGGCGCGGCGTCGGCGGCGGCGAGCTGTTGTACGCCGTGGCGCGCCTAGATGAGCGCGTGCACGTCGAGGTGATCAACGCCGACGGGGCCATTCCCGGCAGCGACGCCAGCGGCGACACCATCTGGCTCGATGGGCGGCGGCACCTGCAACCAGTAGTGGAGATGGTCCGCGCACCCTTCGCCGTCCGCGAGGGCATGGACCTCCTCTGGGCAATGGCCTTCGGCTTCCACGGCGCGGTGCGCACCTCCAACGAGGGCAGCGTGGTGATTAACGGCGTGGTGCATCGGGTAAACCCCTGGCGCGGCGCGCTGTGTATCACTGCCGACTGGCGGGCGATGATCGGTCTCTTTGACGCTGAGGAACTGCGGCGTTGCCAGCAGGCCGTGGGCGGCGGGCCGGTGATCCTCTGGAAAGGCAAGATCGCCAATCCTGCCGTCAGCGCTGAGACCGACGAGTTTCTCCCCTTCAATCCGCTGGGGGAGGACTTTGTGCAACTCGACTGGCGTATTACCGTGTACAGCGGCGCCTATCCAAAGACCGCCGTCTGCGTCGGCGATCTGGCGGGCGGGCGTTCGTTCCTGGTGCTGGCCAATTCCGCCGGCATCACGGGGGTGGAACTGGCGCGCGCCATGCGCGATATGGGCTGCTACGACGCCCTCGGCGGCGATGACGACACCTCTACCCAGGCGGTCTGGCGGGGGCAAGCTCTCTGGCCGCGGCCCCAGCGTCCCGTCCCCGATGCCATCGCCGTCTATCTGCGGCGGTGAGGCGCAACCCGGCGGATCGCGGTTGAGCGCAACCGGGAGAGTTGCGCTACTGGTTTCCCGCAGGGCGCTCATTCCCCTCCCTGCACAAACTGCGCCACCACGGTCTCCACTGCGCCCGGCAGGGGCAGCGTCGCATACGGGTCGCCCGGAATGGCCCCTTCATAGACCCGGTTTTCATCAATGGCGTAGCGTTCAATCATCTCCGGGGCAACGTTGCGGAAGGCCCAGGCCAGGCCGATCATCTGCTCCACGCTCAGATCGGTCTGGATATGGTCGCGCAGAGCGGTGGTGAGATCGGCCAGCATCTCCACCTGGCCGATCAGGTTCTGTTCGCGCACGCGCTGGAAGGCGGCGACGAGCACCTGTTGCTGACGCCGATTGCGAGCGTAGTTGCTGTCCATGTGGCGCATGCGGCTGTAGATCAGCGCCGTCTCACCGTCCATATGGTACGGCCCCGGCAGGAAGTGCGCCACCATGTAGCCGTAGTCCATGGTGGGGTAGGCCGGATCGTACAACTCTTGCTCGACCACCACGTCCACCCCGCCGATGGCGTCAATCGCGGCGATGAAGGCGCTAAAATCGGCGCGCACGACGTGATGAATGGGCAAGCCCAATAACTCGCTCACTGTGGCGCGGGCCAGTTCCATCCCGCCGCCAAAATACGGATCAGACTCGCCGTACACAGTGGCGGCATTGATGCGGGCGTAGCCGTAGCCGGGGATGTTCACCACCAGGTCGCGCGGGATCGAGAGCAGGGCGATACGCTGCCGGGCCGGGTCCAGGCGCACGACCACAATCGCATCGGAGCGGGTCTGCCAGCTCTCGCCGGGGCGGCGGTCGCTGCCGAGGAGGAGGATGTTAAGCGGCTCGCGGGGGATCGGCCGCACCGGGACAGTCGGCATCAGGGTGGGGAGGGGCTGCCCGCCGATCGCTGGCAGGCGCACCGGCGTGGCGCTGATTGCGGGCAAGGTGGGAATGGGCCGCCCGTCAATCGCCGGCAGGCGCACCGGCGTGGCGCCGGCGCCGATGGCAGGCAGGGCGGTCACGGAAAGGGTCAACCCGGGCGCCACGGCAGTAGCGAGGCCTGCCTCGGCGGGGGCGGCGCCGGTCGCCGGGCGAACGGGCGGCGCTGTCGGAGTGGACGGCAACGTCGCGACCCCCGGCAACGCCGGTGTCGCCACAACCGGGGGCGCGCCGGTCACCCGCATTGCTGCCAGATTGCTCTGGATGGTGTACGCAGCCACGGCGATACGTCCCACCACGAGACCCAAACCGGCCAGCAGGGCGATCGCCGCAACCCAGGCCGCGTAGCGCCTTTGGGCCGGACGAGCGCGCCCACGACTCGTGCGGGGCATAGGGGGAGGTAGCGGCGCAGGCGGGGCAGGTGGCGGCGACTCCAGCAGCAGCGCGGCGAGCAGCCCCAGATCCCCCGGATGCTCCCGATAAGCGCGGCAGGCGGCACAACGAGACAAATGGAACCCCAACGCCGCGCGACGCGGATCGGTGGACCCTGGCGCCACCCCCGCGTCAAGCAACTGCCGCGCCTCGGCGCACTCCATATCAGCGCTGCCTTCGCGCCCCTGCGGTGACGACCCATCAGGGGCAACACTTGCCGGTGTCGCCGAACCGTAAAGACTATTCGCTACATAGTATACCATTTTCCCCAAAAATTTGATATTATTTATTCGATTCTGCTTTACACTATGTCGTCATGTAAGGAGCACATCTCTATGCACCTCCCGCGGTGGTTGCCCCTGTTGCTGATCCTCGCCTGCTTGGCAGTCGTCGCCCCGGCCCAGGCCCAGCAAGCACGAAACAATGTCCTCAACATTGACGCCTCGCGGTCTGGCCAGCAGCAGGATCTGCTGGAACCCGAGGAGGTCGATCGTCTCGAACGCATCCAGACGCAGACGGCGCTCTACCTGCCCTTCAGCCCGCCCAGTCCCGACGACCAGACGATCCTCGTCGTCTCCGAAGAGCAGGTAGGTTTCATGAACCTGAGCGATGGGACGATACGGACGATTGACCCGGAGGCGTTCGGGCGCCTGACGCCGCTGCCGCTGGCAGGCTTCTCGCGCTTCGCCTGGCTCGACGGGCAGCACCTGGGGGCGCTGGCGATTGATGAACGCGCCGACTCCCTTCAAGAAGCCTTTGTCAAGTTGCGCATCAACCGCGACACGCTGAAGGTAAGCGGCGAACGGATCACCCTGCCGCCAGACTGCGATATCGTCTCAGTCGCGCCCGACCTTGATCGTTTTCTCCTGGTGCTCCTGCCGCCCGAAGCTGAGGAGGACGCGCAGATGGCGCGCCCGATCCGCGTGCCGATTGCCCGCATGGCTCCCGGCGCCGCCCGTGCGGAAGCAATCCCTCTGCCTCCCAGGCTGCAACAGGCTGTTGAGCGGATGCGTCGCCACCCGGCCTTCGATCATCTGTGGATGCGCCACGAGGGCGAGACAGGAGAGGTGGCCGCCACGCCCGAAACGCTTGACCTGACGCTCTTTGATCGCCGCGATGGCAGCCTGCGCTACATGACCACCGTGCCTGCTGCGTCGGTGCTCTTCGGTGAGACCTGGACGCGCGACTCGTCCCGGTTCGCCATATCAATTTTTGGCCTGTTTGACCCGGACCAGGAGCGCCCTGAGCTGGACGGGGCTTTGCTCTCCGAGCAGGTCTACCGCGACGTGACCGGCAACCTGGCCCCGTCCGAGAACCCCATTCTGCAGTACAACAACACCTACATGGTTGACTGGGCCAGCGGCGCGGTGCAGATCATCCAGCCGAGTGGAACGCTGCCGCCCATCCTGGCCGCCCATGCCTGGTCACCGGATCATCGCACGCTGATGGTCAAGGCCTGGCACCCGGCGCGCCTCAAGGGCCGGCGCCACCCGATCTACACGCCGCAGTTTTCGGAACGCACCTCGTTCCGCTTCTACGATCTTTCCGGCCAGGAGGTTGGACGGCTGGAGAGCGATCTGTTTAGCAGCGGGGCCTTCTCGCGCGCCGCGGCGGAATTTATCTCTCCCGACGAGATCATTTTCCGCGCCCAGAAGGGCACCGACCGCCACCCCTACTACTACAACCGCGTCAGCGGCGAGTTGCGTAACCTGGCTGACCGGGCCGGCTCGTACTTCAACATCTACCCCACCAATACCAGCCGTGAGATCGTCTTTATGTTCAGCTCCTACACCGAGCCGCCGGAGATCTACCGGCTCGGCTGGGACGGGCAGGGCCTCAAGCGCGTGACCTGGTTCAACGAGGAGTTGCGGCTGTTCGCCAATCTGCGCCAGGACCCGGTGCGCTTCACTCTGCGCAACGGCCAGACCCGCGTGGGCGTGCTCGTCCAGCCCGCCGATGCTCCGTTTCCGCCCCGTCATGCGCCGCTGGTGGTGTGGCAGGAGGGCGGACCGGGCGTAGCTATGGTGAACCGCTGGCTGGTGAACGTCGAAAACCCCTCCACGCTCCTGCCGGCCATGGGTTTTCCGCTGCTGATCACCCCACTGGCCGGGCGCGCCGGCTATACCCCGGCAGTCTTCAACGCCCTGGCCGACGGCAGCAACTTCGGCGCGCTTGACATTGACGAGCAGGCCGAGATCGTGCGCCAGATGATCGCCCGCGGCTGGACGCGGCAGGGCAGGGTCGGCATTACCGGCTGTTCCTACGGCGGCTACTTCGCCCTGCAGAGCGTGGTGCGCCACCCCGACCTCTACGCCGCGGCCAACCCCCAGTGCGCGTTCATCGATCTGATAACCGATTGGACACGCGGCTACGACCGACTGGTTCCCTACCTGCAGGGCCTGCCGCCCTACAACATCCCGGAGGAGTACCGGCGCGACTCGCCGGCCTACAACGCTGCCCGAATCAAGGCGGCGGTGCTCACGTTTCATGGCACCGAGGACTTCTTACCAATCACCCAGAACGAGAACCTGCACCTGCAACTGGTGAACCGGGGGTTGCCAGCGCGGATGCTCCGCTTCATCGGCGAGGGGCACGGTCTGGAAGATCCGGCCAACCAGCTCTACGCGGCGCAGGAGCAGGTGGCCTGGTTCCGCGCGTACTTGAAGTAGTGTTCCCGCGGTTCATGGCCACGGCAGCGACCGCCGTGGCTACACGAGGTGCCTGATATGTGCCGGTTAACCGCTCGTCCGCGGCGCGAGCTACGATGGCGCATCGTAGCGCTGTGCTGCGTAAGCCTGCTCCTGGCCGGTTGCGGGACCCTGGGCCGCCAGCCCACGGCGACGCCCGCCTTGCCGGGAGGCGCGACCCAGCAGATTACCATCCTCACGCCGTTGAGCGACTCCACCGTCGCCTCGCCCATCGCGGTGAGCGGTACGGTCGCCCTGCAACCCTTCGAGCGCAACCTCAATTACCGCCTCTTCGGCCCCGATGGGGCGCTACTGGCCCAGGGCTACTTCACCACCACGGGGCCGGAGAACGGCCCCGGGGCCTTCAGCGGCGCCGTCCCCTACACGCTGGCACAGCCGGGGATGGGACGGCTCGAAGTGGTGGAGATCAACGCGGCCGACGGCACGATCCGGGCGATCGCCTCGGTGATGCTGCGCCTCAGCGCGGCCCAGGCGCCCACCCCCGGCCCCGGAACAACCACGCCCGTGGCATCGCCCGCGCCACAGCAGGAGATCGTGATTGAGTCGCCCCCGCCGCGCACGGTGGTGGGTAGCCCGGTGGTGATCACCGGGCGCACGGCAAGGCTGCCCGCCGGCAACAGCCTGAGCTATGCCTTCCGCGACGCGGCGGGGGGACTGCTCGGCAGCGGCGCCTTCCCGGTGTCGGCCACGGCGGAGGGCACGAGCGTCTTCAACGCCTCGCTGACCTTCAACCTGCCTCCTAGCGCTGGCGACATCACCCTGGAGGTGTTCGAGCCGGGGGCCGGCGGCGCGCCGCCAGTGGCCCGCGCCAGCCTGGTGCTGGTCATCGCGCCGCCGCAGGCCATTCTGATTGACACCCCGCCGCCGGGCACTACTGTGGGCAGCCCGGTGGTGATCACCGGACGAACGGCGCGCTCCCCCTTCCAGGGCGCGCTGGGCTACCGCATCCTGAACGCCGCCGGCAATCAGATCGGCCAGGGCGCCTTCCCCGTCGCCAGCGCGCCGGACGGGCCGGGCAGTTTCAACGCCAGCCTGACCTTCGCGCTGCCGCCAGCGGGCGGGCGCATTACAATTGAGATCGTGGACCAGGACGCGAGCACAGGCCAGATCGCCGCCAGCGCGCGCATTGACCTGAACGTCGCTCCGCAGCAGCAGGCGATCATCATCGAGTCGCCGCCAGCCAACCAGCAGGTGGGCAGCCCGATGACGGTGGTGGGGCGCACAGTGCGGCTCCCGCTGGGCAGCCAGCTCACCTACCGGGTGCGTGACGCGCGGGGACAACAGATCGGCGCAGGGCAGTTCGGCGTGGCCGGCACCCAGGAGGGCGGCGGGCGCTTCACGGCCCAGGTGTTCTTCAACCTGCCGCCGGGGGGCGGGCCGATCACCCTTGAATTGTTGGAACTCGACCCGGGCAATGGCCAGGTGCGCGCCAGCGCCACCCTGCCGCTGGTGGTGGCCGGGCCGCCGCCGACCGCCACGCCCACGCCGCTTCCGACGCGGCAGGCGATCACCATTGAAACCCCGCCCGCCGATACAGTGGTCGGCAGCCCGGTAGTCA
The DNA here is from genome assembly GCA_025057155.1 of Chloroflexaceae bacterium. NCBI lineage: Bacteria > Bacillati > Chloroflexota > Chloroflexia > Chloroflexales > Chloroflexaceae > Chloroflexaceae bacterium. The sequence continues at coordinate 150,170 of JANWYD010000004.1, read as the reverse complement.
TCACCGGTCGCGCCGCCCTGCCGCCGCAGTTTGGCGAGCTGTACTACGTCATTCGCACCCCGGCGCGCGAGAACCTCGGCCAGGGCAGCTTCCCGGTGCGCCCGGCTCCAGGCCAGACCGCCAACGTGCCCTTCGTCGCCTCGCTCACCTTCGCTGAACCGCTTCAGGGCGGGGCAATCATCGTCGAGATCTACGACCGCGACGGGGCAGGCCAGATCCTCGCCAGCGCCAACGTGCGGCTCCAGGTGCGACCGCGAGCCACGGCGACGCCGACCACGGCGCCGGTCGGGCAGGGCGGCAACCAGCGTATCACGATCACCGCGCCGGTCACCGACACGCTGGTGGGCAGCCCGATGACGATTGACGGGCAGGTCGCCCTGACACCCTACCAGGGCCGGCTTCTATACCGCGTTACCCACGGGGCCAACCGCGAACTGGGGGCCGGTGAGTTCACTGTCCCCCAGCCACGCATCGTGGGTGCGCCGATCATCTTCAGCGCCCAGCTCACCTTCACCTTGCCGCCGCAGGGCGGCCCGATCGTGGTGATGATCTTCGACCGCAACGACATCACCAACGTCATCCTGGCCGAGGCGTCGGTGCGGCTCCAGGTGGCGCCGCAACCTTACCCGCGACCGCTTCCGGGGGCGCCATAGTAGCGCAACCTTACAAGGTTGCGCACCTAAGGTTACGCTACTGCAACCCCGAAGGTCGCCCTGCGGCAACCTTGGAAGGTTGCCCTACTGGGCCAGCCGGCGGGCGACTTCCAGGACGCGGGCGCGTTCGCGGCGGTAAACCACCAGGAAGACTAGCAGCAAGAAAGGGATCAGCACCGGCCAGTGCGCGCGCTCGTAGCGGAGCTGGCGCGCCACGGCGCGCATCTGGAACAGAAAAGGGCGCCGGGCGATCTGGGTCTCGATCACCGCCTTTAACTGGCGCAGCCAGAGGCGATCCTGCTCGGTCTCTTTCGGTCTGGGGCGTTTGAACATAACAGGCTCCGCGCAGGAGGTCCGGGAGGGCGTCGCCCTCACAATTGCATCCCGTCTTTGTGCGGCAAAGCCGCATGGGTATTCACAGAGTTGGTTGGAGAGATATGGAGAAACCGGGCTTCCCCGCACCCCTGACCGGCTGGAGGTCGGCTATGAACTGGCGAAACCCGGTGGTCCCGCGCCCCTGCCAGGCAGAAGGGCTGACTATGATCGCGGGGCCACCGGGTTTCCCCGCACCCCTAACAGAGTTAACAGGGTTGGTTGTGATCTGGGGGAAACCGGATTTCTCCATCCCCCTGCCCGATTGTACCGAGGGCAACGGGTAGCGTCAACCCGTCCCGTCCCGGCTGATGGAGCCTTGCGCTGCGCCGCGGGCGCGCGGCGCTCGCGGGGCGACACGCAGGGTACGCTCGGCGCGGTAAGTCACCAGACCGGGGGGGCCGCCGGGCAGCTTGCGCACCAGGGCGCGGCGACAGACATCCACCTCCACCGCCGGCTCGGCCCGCGCCGGGCTAAAGTAGGCTGCCAGACCGGCGGCTTCCACCAGAGTCGTCTCCGGCACATCGCGCCCGCCGCAACGCACAATCACGTGACTGCCAGGGAGACCGCGGGCGTGGAGCCAGAGATCGTTGCCCTGGGCAAGGCGAAAGGTGACGTGTTCGTTCTCGAGGGCGCTCCGTCCTACAGCGATCTCCAGGCCGTCAGCGGAGAGAAGTTGCAGGGGTCGCAGGCGGGCGGGGCGGGCCACACGGCGCGCGGAGGCAATGCCAGTGGCTTCGTGGAGGTAGCCCAGTTCCTCGGCCTCACGGGCAAGTTGCTCGATCTGGTCGTAGCCGTCGCTAAGCTGCAGCAGAGCCTCCAGCTCATCAAGGCCGCGGATACGGTTCTCGACGGCTTCGAGCCGCTCCGGGAGGCCGCTGAGGGCGCTGCGGGCCTTATCGTAGGCGCGGAAGCGGGCTTGAGCCTGCTCGACCAGGTTCTGGCGCGGGTCGAGGGCGATGCGGCGTCCCTCCACTTCGAGCGCCTCCTGGCCGGGGCGCAGGGTATGCATGAAGGCAAAGATCATCTCACCCTCCCAGCGCAGGGTTTCCACCTCACGGGCCTTCTCCAGTTCTGCGGCGATCTGAGCGCGCTGGCGTTCGAGGCGCGCCCGCGCCGCTCGAAGCTGCCCGCTCAGGGCCTCGCGTCGCTGCTGGTGGCCGGTCAACCGCTCGTGAGCAAGGTAGAAACGCTCCAGGGCCTCGCTCATGCTGGCGACAGCGACGGTGCGCGGCAGATGGGTGAGGGCGTAGGGCGCGTAGGCCGCGGGCCGTCCCTCCTCGTCGAGGGCCAGAGTCGGCTCGGGAGGGGCGGCAAACAACTCGCGCAGCCGCGCCGCCAGGATGTAATGGGGCAGCGGCTCATCCACGCTGGCGGTAACGCGCCCCAGGGCGCGGAAGATCGCCTCGCGAGCCACCTGCGGGGAAACCCCGCGATAGGCCGCTACCAACGCTCGGGCCAGGTCGCGCTCGCGCCCGGTGGCAAGGGTGGCGATACCGGCAGCGGTAGCGCGGGCAGGGTCACGCTTATCGGGCGGTGGCGGCAATTCGTAGACGTGGCGCGGCAGCACCACCCTGCTGCTCATGCGCGGGGTGACGCGCTTGACGCTGTCGAGAATACGGTTATCATCATCCACCAGAATAATGTTACTGCGCCGGTCCTGCGGCTCGATAACCAGGTCGCAGCGCAGCACGTCGAGGGCGGTCGAGGGATTGGCATCATCCTCATCGGCCTCGAATTCAGCCTCATCAAAGTCAGGATCGCTGGCAGGCGCATTGCGGTTGCGGAAAGACAGTGGTTTGACTATACTTAACACAAGCACTCGTTCGAGCAGCGGCTGCTCGACGCCTACGATCCGCCCGCCCAGCACATATTTGCGCAACAGCAGGAGCAGTGGCGTCTCCTGTTCAACTCCCCGTGTGAGCCGCTCGCGTACCAGGTGCACGCGGGCCAGTTGCGAATGGGCCGACGCGAGCACCTGCACGCGCTGGCGGTGGGCGTAGACCTCCAGGCCCAGGCTGAGGGGACCGGTAAGGATCACCCGCTGCACCCGTCCGCCGAGCACAGTCTCACGCAGTTCATCGGCAACAGCGGCAAGCGTTAGAGCGTCAAAGTACATACGGGTTTCCACTACTACAAGACCCTGATGGTATCATAGCAAATCGTGAGTGCCAGTGATCATTTGTGACGAGGCTTCGCGCGGGCGCTGAAGCCAGCGACGGCACACCTGAAACGAGGACGCGCGCTACAGATGTCCCCACTGCTCCGCAATCCCCTGCTTGACGGGAAGCCACCCGTGCCGCTGCTGGTTGTCATCTCAGGGCCGTCGGGAGTGGGGAAGGACTCGGTGCTGATGCGTATGCGGGAACTGGCCTTCCCTTTCCACTTCGTGGTGACAGCGACGAGCCGGCCCATCCGTCCGGGAGAGATTGACGGCTACGACTACCACTTTGTCTCGGTGGAGCGTTTCGAGGAGATGATCCGCAACGACGAACTCCTGGAGTGGGCGAAGGTCTATGGCCAGTACAAGGGCATTCCTAAATCCGAGGTGCGCCAGGCAATGGCCAGCGGACGGGATGTAGTGCTGCGGATCAACGTTGATGGAGCAGCCACGATCAAGCGGCTGGCCCCGGAGGCGGTGTTCATCTTCCTGGCTCCCGCCAGCACCGAGGAGTTGCGCTGGCGGCTGACCGTGCGCCGCACGGAGAGCCCGCAGGAGATTGAGCAGCGCCTGGCTATGGCGAGCCAGGAGATGGAACAGGTGCGGCACTTTGACTACGTGGTGATCAACCGGGAAGACCGGCTGGATGAGGCGGTCGGGCAGATCCGGGCGATCATCATCGCCGAGAAGCAGCGCGTATTTCCGCGCCAGGTTACGTTATAGAGGTAGGGCCATGACGATCGACGAGCAACTGGCAGCCGATCTGAAAACGGCGATGAAAGCGGGTGACAAGGTGCGGGTTGAAGCGATCCGCAGCGCCCGCGCGGCCCTGCAGAGCGCCCGGCTCGAAGCGGCGCGGGCGCGCTACGAAGCGGCGGCGCGGACGATAGAGCAGCAATTCGCCCATGATGCCGCCGCGCGCGACGCAGCCCTGGCGGCGATCGAGGCCGGCGGTCAGGAGGCCCTCGATCCAGCCGAGCAGGTAGCGGTGATTGCCAAAGAGGTGAAGCGGCGCCAGGAGGCTGCGGAGATGTATCGCAAGGGAGGTCGGCCTGATCTCGCCGCACAGGAGGAGGCCGAGATCGCCGTCCTTGAAGCCTACCTGCCACGAATGCTGAGCGCCGAGGAACTGCGCCCCGAAGTGGCCGCAATCATCGCGGAGCTGGGACTGAGCGGCCCCGCTGCCATCGGCAAACTGATGCCGGTATTGATAGAGCGCTTCAAGGGCCGCGCCGAGGGACGCACCCTCAACCAGGTGGCGCGCGAGTTGCTTTCAGGCGCATGATTGGTACCTGTGAACGCGGCCACGCGCCGCCACGCGCCGGAGAGGGCCTGCGCCCGCGACCGGCGACACGGGAAATATGAATATCACGCGACGACGCTGGGTTTCCAGCCTGCCACGCTTCCGCCCCCTCCAGCCGGCCGAAGCGTTCTCCCGTCGGTTGCGCCTGACTCTGACCCTCGAGGGTCTGTTGTTGTTCATCGGGATCTGGGTGGCGCTGACCCTCAGTCTCCCTGGCGAGTATGGGCGCCTCGAAGTGGGGCAACCCAGCCCGACGAGCATCTGGGCGCCTAAAGAGGTGACCTACGTTAGCGAGGTGCGTACTGCTGAACGCCGGGCGCAGGCCGAGAACAACCCCGATACGCTGGTCTACGTCTTCGATCCGCTGATCCCGGTACAGCAACGTCATGATCTCAGCGCGCTGATCGAGACGATCACCCGCGTGCGTGATGATCCTTCGCTTCAGCGCGAGGATCAAGTAGCAAGACTGGCGGCGCTGCCTAACGCCACTCTGCAAATCTCGGAGGACCAGGCCGAGCAGATCCTCGCCCTCAGCGACGCTCGCTGGGAGCAGGTGCACCGGCAAACCCTCGCCCTCTACGACCGGGCCATCGAGCGCTACGACTACGCCCTCGACGAACGCGCCCTGCTTCAGTTGCGCGAGCGCTGGCTGGCCTACTGGCTCGCCACCACCGACCTGTCCCCTCCGGAGCGCGATCTGGCTCGCTTCTTCACCGAGGCGTTCCTGCGGGTCAACCGCACTCTCGATGAGGTCGCCACCGCCGAGCGCCGTCAGCGCGCCCGCGACAGCGTGCCGCCGCAGCAGGTGCGGGTGCTGGCCGGCGAGGCCATCGTGCGCGAGGGTGAGATTATCACCCCAGAGACGATCGAGAAACTGCAACAGACCGGCGCCATGCCCGCGCCCCTGAGCTGGGCAGGGATCGCCGGTCGCGGTCTCTTCGCGGCGTTGATGAGCGTTGGGTTCATGGCTTACTTGCTGAGTTTTGAACCCCCCATTGCCCGGCGCCCGCGCGCGTTGCTGGTAATGATCAGCCTGATCGTCTTCACGCTGATCGTCGCGCGCCTGGTGCTGCCCGCGGTCGGCGATTGGACCTTCTTCTACCCACTGGCCGCCGTGGCGATCACGTTCACCGTCGTCTTCAACGGGCGCGTCAGCCTGGCCGCCGCCGTGCTGATGAGTGCGACCATCGGGGTAATGGAGCACAATGCTCTGAGCCTGGCGCTGACGCTGTTTGCCAGTTGCGTGGCCGCCGTGCTGATGACCCACGACGCCGAGCGCCTGCGCTCCTTCTTGCTGGCCGGAGTGAGTGTGGCAGCCGTAGTGCTGGTGGCCGAACTGGCCTTCTGGTTGATCAGCCAGCCGACGCTACCGGCCAGAAGCCTGATGACGCATCTGGCGCCCGTCACCCTCTTCGCGGGCATGAACGGAGCGCTCTCGGCCATCTTCGCGATTGGCGTCTTCAACGTGGTGAGCCGCGCCGCCGGCCTGGTCACGCCTCTGCAACTCATGGAACTGGCCCATCCCTCCCGCCCGCTCCTGCGCAAGCTGATCCGCGAGGCGCCGGGCACCTATTACCATAGCGTCGCCGTGGGCAACCTGGCCGAAGCCGCCGCCGAGGCAGTGGGGGCCGACGCGTTGCTGCTGCGGGTCGCCGCGTACTACCACGACATTGGCAAAACCATCCGGCCCTATTTCTTCACCGATAACCAGATGGGTCGCGAGAACGTCCACAATGACCTGGACCCCTTCACCAGCGCCCAGATCATTATTGATCACGTGCGCGAAGGCATCAAAATGGCCCGCAGCGCGGGCCTTCCGGAACAGATCGTGGACTTCATCGCCACGCACCACGGGACCGGTCTGATCCGCCACTTCTACCAGCAGGCCCTTCAGAAAGAGGATAGCGTGAGCGAGGCCGATTTCCGCTACCCGGGCCCGCGCCCTCACACACGCGAGCAGGCAATCCTGATGCTGGCCGACTCGGTGGAGGCCACGGTGCGCTCGAAGGCGCAGAATGGGAAGCTGGTCGCTGCCAATGGCAACGGCGGTCGCAACGGGGCTCCCGCCGGGGTGCAGGTGCTGGAAGAACTGGTGCACTCGATCATCGAGGCCCGCGTGCGCGAGGGTGAACTCGATAACGCACCGCTCACCATGCGCGAACTGACCCTGATCAAACAGGCCTTCGTCAACAGTTTGCAGTCCATCTACCATCCGCGCGTGGATTACGCGCCACAACTGGTCAAGTAGCCCCCAGACGCAACGCGGGGGTCACATCGAGATCCCAGTCGCTCTGCACTCCCGCGGCGAAGCGGTAGAACGCGGCCCCGGCCACCATTGCCGCATTATCGGTACAGAATGCCAGAGGCGGGTAACGCACCGGAACCGGCGCGCGGCGCGCCAGTTCGTCGCGCAGGCGCAGGTTAGCCGCAACGCCTCCCGCCAGCAGGATTTCGGCGGCCCCGTACCGCTGCGCCGCGTCTACGGTCTTGGTCGCCAGCACATCCACCACCGACTCCTGAAAGGCCCAGGCCATCTGGCGCACGAATTGTGGATCAAGCGCCGGGGCGGGCGTGGCCCCCTGTGTGCGAGGGAGGCGGGACTCACGCGCCTGCCGCTCCTGCACCCGGTGCAGCACCGCCGTCTTCAGGCCGCTGAAAGAGAAGTCGTAACTGTCGCGCAACCATGCGCGGGGCAGGGCTGGCGCACCGGTCACCCCCGCCGCCGCCTGCTGAATAGCCGGCCCGCCGGGATACCCCAGGCCTAGAATGCGCGCAACCTTGTCGAAGGCCTCACCCACGGCATCGTCACGGGTCTGTCCGAGCAGGGTGTAGTCGCCGTGGTCGCGCAGCAGGGCGAGCACGGTGTGACCGCCAGATACCACCAGGGCGACGATGGGAAACTGCGGCGGGGTCGTGTCGAGCCAGTTGGCGTAGATGTGCGCCTCGAGGTGGTTCACGCCGACGAAGGGCAAGCCGCGCTGCCAGGCCATGGCCTTGGCGGCGTTGAGGCCGGTGAGCAACGCCCCGCTCAGACCGGGGCCATGGGTGGCGGCGACGGCATGCACGGCGTTCCACCCCCCCGGCAGGGCCTGCAGAGCGGCCTCCACTACTGGAACGAGGGTCACGATGTGGTGGCGCGAGGCCACCTCCGGCACCACCCCGCCGTAGCGCTGGTGCATGTCCATCTGTGAGGCGACGATATTGGCCAGCACCTCGCGCCCCCCGCGCACCACTGCCGCCGCGGTTTCATCGCACGAGGTCTCCAGGGCCAGAATGGTAAAGCTGGGGGGAAGTTCATTCATACGCGTGATTCCTGAGGTAAGAATACGCCATGGCGGGAGAGCCAGGCCCTCCCGGCGGCGAAGCTGGATTTTCCTAACCCTCCCCCAATTCCCCTCCCTCTCCACCTATAGTGGAGAGGGGGGGAGGAGCGACGCCGATTACCGGTTGGAGGGAGGTGGGGAAACCTGGCTTCCCCACGCCCCGGCCCGCAGGGAGGGTTTGGGAGAACGCCCCCCAGAATCGCCTTTACCCCCCTCCAAAGATCGGCCTGGCGGTCAGGGTCGCCAGGGCTACTACCTCGGCGATCTCACAGAGGGCGCCGTAGGTGTCACCCGTCAACCCGCCAAGGCTGCGCGTCCACCAGCGAGCGAGGAGGTGCGTCGCAGCCCAGACGGCCAGCAGGGCCGCCAGGCCCCCCGCGCCGGCCACCAGCGCCGCCAGCGCCACCGTGGTGGCGCTGGCGACCATGACGTCGGCGCGCCGCGCCTGGTCGTGCAAAGCGCGTCCCAGGCCCCCCGCCGCCGCTGCCGGGAAGAAGAAGATCGCGTAGCAAGCGGCCCAGCGCCCGAGCACCGGGGCCAGGAGCGCGGCCTGCCACCAGGCCGCGCCGCCGCCGGCGAGCAGGGCGACCTTCAACAGCAGCACGGCGATCAGGGCCAGCGCGCCCATAACCCCGATGCGGCTGTCTTTCATGATCTCCAGTTTACGCTCGGGCGAGCGCCAGCTCAACACCCCGTCGAAGGTGTCGCTCAAGCCGTCCAGATGCAGCCCGCCCGTAATTACTTCCCAGCTTACCACGACCAGCGCCGCCGCTACCAGATCACTCCAGAACCAGCCGGCCAGCCAGCCCACCAGGCAGAGCAGCGCGCCAATGACCAGTCCCGCGACGGGGAACCAGGGGATGGCTATGACGGCGCTGCGCTCATGCGTCGGAGGCAGCCAGGGCTGCGGGATGATTGTTAAGAAGCGGATGGCCTCGCCAATGCCTACTACGACTGACCAGGGATTCCAGCGGTAATTGTGATACGGGTCGTGCTGCATAGCTTATTCTTTCGCTGGTCATGTTCTGCCCCGCTATCGCCCGATCCGCGGCACTTCGTTGACCATGCGCACGATGGGTCCTGAAGCATACACATCAATCGCGGTGATGCCGCCGAGGTCAATGCGCCAGTGCCAGTATGCGTCGGGAGCGAGGCCCAGACAGATGCAGAGCGCCAACTGGATGGGCGTGGCGTGGGAGACCACCAGCACGCGCCCCCCTCGATGCTCCTCGATCAGGCGGACCCAGGCTGCCGACACGCGCGCGTGCACCTCGGCGAGGCTCTCCCCTCCCTGAGGCCGTCCATCAAGACCGTCGGCCCAGCGCGCGCGGGCTTCATCGGGGTAACGCGCCAGCACCTCGCGGTAGGTCAATCCCTCCCAGCGGCCCTGGTGCGCCTCGGCCCACTGCGCATCCAGGCGCACGTCCACCCCGGCCCGTCCCGCGAGGATGGCCTCCGCGGTCAGACGCGCGCGCTCGGTCGGACTGACCAGGGCGACGCCAAAGGGCACGGGGCGCAGGCGGGCAGCCAGCGCCTCAATCTGCAGGCGCCCGTAGCTGGTGAGCGGACTGTCGCCGACGCCCAGGTAGCGCCGCTCCAGGTTGGCGCGGGTCTGCCCGTGGCGCACAAGCCAGACGCTGGTTCGCATGCCGGTGCACCTCCTGATGGAAACGCGACCGCGCCACTTCTCACCCTCCCCGCCTCGCTGCGCTCAGCGCCCGCTCCTACTGCATCCGCGGCGGGGAGGCACAGGGTTTGGGGGCGAGTGAGGACAACAAATTACCTCAACGTCACTTCGACTTTCAGCGCCGCCGGGAGGCCCTCACGGTACGAAGGATAGCGCAAGCGCACCCCTAACTCCTCACGCATGCGCCGGTTCGCCATGCGGTGCGACACTGAAGCCATCGCCACCAGATCCACCGGCAGCGGGTTGGACCGGCCGCGCAGGCGGCTCACGGCGTCGATCAGCCGCACCAGGATGCGCCCGGCGAGGGGAGGCATGGAAGGCGGAGGCGGCGCGCCGAGCAGGGCCGCCAGGTAGTTGTAGAACTCGCGGACCGGCGCGGGCTGATCATCGGCCAGATTGTAGATCCGCCCGGGCTGGCCCCGCTCAGGCATGGCCAGCAGGGCCTCGATCAGATCATCAAGGTGGATGTTGGAGGCAAAGCCCTTCCCGCCGCCGATCAGTGGAAAGCGCCCCCGTCGCACCTGCTCGATCATTAACGCCGGGCTGTCCGGGCCATACACGGCGGCGATGCGGGCGATCTGCGCTGGCGTGCCATCGCGCCGGTACGCCTCCAGCAGCACCCCTTCAGCCTCGGCTTTGGCCCGGGCGTAATGAAACGAAGGCGCAGGCGGCGTCTCCTCGGTGAGCCAGCTCGAACTACTGGGGTAGAGCGCCCCGCTGCTGGCGAACACGACCGCGCGCAGGCGCCGGCCCGCGCAAGCTGCAGCCAGGGCCTCCGCGCCACCTACGTTCGAGCGCCGGATCATCTCCGGGCTGCCCAGAGCCGAGCCGGCGAGATGGTACACCACCTCCACATCCTTCAGGGCCGCCGCCAGCGCCGAGGCGTCACTGGCATCGGCGACCAGCGGCTCCACCCCCAGGGCGGCCAGTGCCTCCAGCGCGGCGCCATTGCGGTCGAGACCGCGCACCGCGGCCCCGCGGGCGCGTAGAGCGCGGGCCAGGCTGCAACCAATGTAACCGCCCGCTCCGGTGATCAGGATCACGGACATGCTCCCATGCCCTCCGTCCAGCCCGTTTCACGTGAAACACTTGTTCGCACCAGTTACGCCTCGGTGGGAGGCCGAAGGATTTTCCTGGAAGACCTTCGCCCTCTCGTCTGGCAGGAGCATGAGGAAACCAGGTTTCCCCACGCCCCCGCCCGCACCTCACCCTCCCCTGCCTCGCTCTGCTTGGCGCCCCCTCCCTCTCCACTGCAGTGGAGAGGGAGGGGGCCGGGGAGTGGGTGAGGACTACATTTCCCCTCGTGGGATGTTCTCACTCCAACCCCGCCAGGACCTCGGTCAGCACGGCGATGGCCCGCTGGTACTCAGCGAGATCCAGGTGCTCATCGGGCGTATGGTCCAGCCGCGAGTCGCCGGGGCCATAGGCGACGATCGGGCAGCCCCAGGCCGGGCCAACCACGTTCATATCGGCGGTGCCGGTTTTGTGGAGGAAGCCCGGCTGGCCCCCCTGGGCGCGAATGGCCCGCACGAAGGCGCTCGCCAGCGGCGTGGTGCGGGGGCTGCGAAAGGCGGGACAGGCCCCCTCGAAGCGCAGGGCGGCCTCGCCGGCCAGGGTGGAAAGAGTCTCGACCAGGGTGGCCGGATCCACCCCTTCGGGCAGACGCAACCCCACCGTGGCCTCCACCCAGTCGGTAAGACCGTCGCCGCCGCTGGCTACCCGGCGCAGCGAGGGGGTCAACCGCTCGAAGAGCCGCTCACGCCCGGCATTGTAGACGGCGCAGTGAGCCTCCACTGCCCGCCAGAAGGCCACCATCACCTCGGGGGCTGCGGGCAGCTCGCCAGCGCTATGGGCCGCGGGTTGCTCCAGGCGGTAGTGGACCAGCAACCGACCCTTGTAGCCCAGGGTCACCCGATCCCAGCCGCTCGGCTCGCCGATCACGCAAAAGGCCGGGGCGTAGCGGTCGCGGGCGTAGTGCGCGCCCCGGGAACTGGCAGCCTCCTCCTCCGTAGCACCAATGAGGGCCACACGGCAGCGCAGGCGCCCGGCCAGCTCGACGCGGCGCGTCGCGGCGATGAAGGCCGCGAACGGCCCCTTGGCGTCCACCGCTCCGCGACCGTAGAGCTTACCCGCCTCGATCCGCACCGGCACGGCGCCGGGTACGGTGTCAATGTGCCCCAGCAATACCACCAGCGGCCCCCTCGCGCCAACCAGCCCTACCGCATTGCCCGCCGCATCAACAAAGGCTTCCCAGCCAAACGAACGCATCTGTTCGACCAGGAACCGGGCCGCCGCCTCCTCCTGACCTGAAGGCGAGGGAATGCGCAGCAGGGCTTCGAGCAAACCAGTCTCGTCCAAATAGTGATGATTGTCGCGCATTTCGTTAACAAACCTCGCTTTGACGCTCTACGACGCAGATGTTATGATACGCAAGAATTCCACGACCCGAAGCTCTAGAAAGGTGCAGCGGCACCATGCAGCAAGAGCAAGTCATTGCGCTCCGCGAAATCTACTGGAACATCCCCCAACCCTACGGTTCGCTCTTCCTCTACAGTCTCATCATCGTCACCACGGTCGTGATGTCCTGGGGCATTATCCGCGACATTAGCCGCTGGCGCAAAGGACGTCCAGATCCCCGGCTCGACCAGATCCCCTCCCGCGCGGCGGAGTTTCTGGTGCAACTCTTTGGCCAGAAGAAGGTGCTGCGCGACCGCCGGCCCGGCTCGATGCACGCGCTGATCTTCTTCGGCTTCCTGGCGCTCTTCATCGGCACGGATATCATCGCCGTGGAAGAGGATTTTACCGTTCCGCTGATGGGTGAAGAAGCAGGCAAGATCCTGGTTGGCGGTTTCTACCAGGCGTATGAACTTATTCTCGACACCCTGGGCCTGGTCTTCGTCCTGGGGCTGCTCTGGGCGACCCTGCGGCGCTACCAGCGCAAGGAACCCCGCCTCGACAGCCGCCGCACCGACGCCTGGGTGCTCGCGGTGCTGCTCTTTCTCGGCATTGGCGGGTTCCTGATCGAAGGGCTGCGCATCGCCAACCAGTGCTGGCCCAGCCACGAGCAGTGTCTGACTTACACCTACGAGCAGAGCTGGGCGCTCCTGTCCTTCGTAGGCTTCGGCCTGGCAGGGTTGTTCCGCGCTATCGGTCTGGGCGACGGCAATCCCGTGGCCCTGGGGTTGCATCAGGCGCTCTGGTTCACCCACGCCGGCGCCACCGCCGCTTTCATCGCCACTCTGCCGTTCAGCAAGTTCAAACACATCTTCTATACGCCCCTCAATACCTTCTTCCGCGACACCACCCCCCAGGGCGCCCTCGACCCCATCCCTGACCTGGAGGCGGAGATCGAGAAGGACGAGCCGCGCCTGGGTATCGCCACCCTCGCCGACCTGAGCTGGAAGCAGCGCCTCGACCTGGATGCCTGTATGCGCTGCGGGCGCTGCCAGGCCAATTGCCCGGCTCACGCCTCCGGCGCCGACCTGTCGCCGAAGTATATTATCACCAAGCTGCACGACCTGATGCGCGAGGAGCCGATCCGCTTCAAGGACGGCACGGTCAAGCTGGTCAAGGATCTGGAGGCCGGCGAAGAGCACGGGAAGCGCAACGGGAACGGCAATGGCCACGCCGCGATTGACGTGGAAACCGTGCCGCTCTATGGCAATCTGTTCACCGAGAATGAACTCTGGAGCTGCACCACCTGCTATGCCTGCGTCTACGAGTGCCCGGCGATGATCGAGCACGTGGACGATATCGTGGGCGCCCGGCGCCATCTGACGATGATTGCCAGCGAGGTGCCCGCCGGGGTCAAACGGGTGCTTGAAGGCATCGAGCGGGCCGGCAACCCCTGGCGTCTGCCCCAGCGCGAGCGCACCGCCTGGGCCGAGGGGCTTCACGTGCCGGTGATGGCCGAAAAGGAAGAGGCCGAAGTGCTCTACTGGGTCGGTTGCGCCCCCAGCTACGACGAGCGTAGCAAGCGCGTCGCTCGCGCCTTCGTTCAGCTCATGCAACTGGCAGGCGTGGATTTCGCCATCCTCGGTGAAGAAGAGACCTGCAACGGCGACCCGGCCCGGCGTATGGGCGAGGAACTGCTCTACCAGTCCCAGGTGCAGCAGAACATCGAGACGATGAAGCAGTACCGCTTCAAACGCGTCGTGACGACCTGCCCCCACTGCTTCAACACCATCAAGAACGAGTATCCCCAGTTCGGCGGCGGGGCCGGCACGGAGTATGAAGTCGTGCACCACACCCAGTTGCTCGATGAACTGGTGAAGAGCGGCAAACTCAAACCGCTTCAGCCAATCAACCAGACCGTGGTCTACCACGACCCGTGCTACATCGGGCGCTACAATGATGTGTTCGAACCACCCCGCCAGGTATTGCAGAGCATTCCCGGCATCAAGCTGGTCGAAGCGCCGGAGCGCAACCGCGAGCGGGCGATGTGCTGCGGCGGCGGCGGCGGGAACGTCTGGTTGGAGGGCTGGGGCAAGGAGCAGGTCAATTACCTCCGTCTGGAGCAACTGGTCCAGAACCAGCCCCAGACGCTGGCGATGAGCTGCCCCTTCTGCATGGTGATGTTTGAGGACGCCGCCAAAAATACCGGCCGCGACGAAACCCTGCAACGCCGCGACATCGCTGAGTTGCTGCTGGAGGCGGTGAAGAAAGCCCCGTAGGGCGCGACTGCGGATTGCCAATCGGCGCCTGGAACCGCACAAGACTCATCGCATCCGAAGCTACAGCAGAGAGGGGAGCGTGGCTCCCCTCTCTGCTGCAGCTCGACGCTGCTTAAACCAGTGTTGCACAGGACACATCCATCATCGCCAGATCTCCTCGGGACGCCATGTACGGCAATCTAAAATCCAAAATCCACAATCCGAAATAGCATCACCCCTCCCTCACCATCGCCCTCACCGCGTCCAGGGTGTCGGCTTCACGCGGCGGTTTATCGCGGCGCCAGCGCAGGATGCGCGGGAAACGCACCGCGATGCCCGCTTTGTGGCGCGTTGATGGCTGTAGCCCCTCGAAGGCCAGTTCAAACACCAGCTCCGGGCGCACCGTTCGTACCGGTCCAAACTGCTCGACGGTGTTGCGGCGCACGAAGGCGTCCACCTCGCGGATCTCGGCGTCGGTCAGTCCGGAGTAGGCCTTGGCGAAGGGCACGAGCGCATCCCCGTCCCACACCCCGAAGGTGTAATCGGTGTAGAGACTGGCCCGTTTGCCGCTGCCGCGCTGGGCATAGATCAGCACCGCGTCCACTGTGTACGGCGCCACCTTCCACTTCCACCAATCGCCCCGCACCCGCCCGACCCGGTAAGGCGAGGCGCGACGCTTGAGCATCAGCCCCTCGGCATTCACTTCGCGGCTGCGCTCCCGCGCCGCGGCCAGTTCTTCCCAGGTGCTCCCCGCCACCAGGGGCGAAAGGCGAATGGCATCGTCGCCGGAATCAAGGATCTGTTCGAGCCGCGCACGGCGCTCGTGCAACGGCGCGCCGCGCAGGTCGTGGCCCTCTGCCTCCAGCAGGTCGTAGGCAAACAGCGCCGCCGGAACCTCGGCAAGGATCTTGCGGGTGAGCTGCTTGCGCCCGATGCGGCGCTGCAACTGGCTGAAGGGCAGCACGGCCCCGTCGCGGAAGGGCAATACCTCGCCGTCGAGCACTGTGCCATCGGGGAGACGCGCGGCCGCCGCGACCAGCTCGGGAAAACGTTCAGTGATCAACTCCTCGCCGCGCGACCAGAGAAAGCAGTGCCTTTCGCGGCGGATGAGCTGGGCGCGGATGCCGTCCCACTTCCACTCGGCCTGCCACTCCTCGGGCGCCCCCAGGCTGACCGGGTCATCCTCCAGCGGATGGGCCAGGAAGAAGGGGTAGGGCCGGCTCGCATCGGCGTCGGCCTGTTCAACGGCGAGCAGGCTGCGGTACCAGTCCGCTGACGGCGTCCAGTCGCCCATCAGACGGTGGGCGATCACGGTATCCTCCACGCCGCTTACCTGGGCCAGGGCGCGAACCACCAGCCGCTGCGACACCCCCACGCGAAAGCCGCCGGTGATCAGCTTGTTCCACAAGAACCGCTGCGGCTGGTCGAGTTCGGACCAGGCCCGCAATACTGCCGCCCGCTGGGTGGCCTCATCCGCCTCGCGGAGAGGCAGCAGGCGCTCCTCGATCCAGAAGGCCAGCCCGGCGGGCGCGCCCGTGGCAGACGCCAGCGGTGTATCGGCCAGCAGGAGGGCCACAGTCTCGGCAAAATCGCCCACTGCGTCGTAACACTCCCCGAAGAGCCAGGCAGGCACGCCGGCAGCCTCGATCGCCCACTCGCTCAGACGGCGCGAGCTGATCACCTGGCGCGGCTTGCGCCCGCTAAGAAAGTAGAGCGCCCACGCTGCATCGTCCGCTGGCGCGGCGGCAAAGTAGCGCGCCAAAGCGGCGACCTTCTCATTGGTCCGTGTCGTCTCGTCCAGCGCGGCATACAATTCGGCAAAAGCGCGCATCCATCGATCTCCTGCACTTCTAGGGTATGGAACAACCGGGGTTCCGCACGCCCCTCTACCCGGCAGCGGGGTGCTGCTTCTCACCCTCCCCGCCTCGCTGCGCTCGGCGCCCCCTCCCTCTCCACCTACGGTGGAGAGGGAGGGGGTTGGGGGGAGGGTGAGGAATCACCCCTCCTCACCCATTGCTGCGCCCTGCTCGCCCTCGAAGCGCGTGGCGATCGCGCGGGCGTCAAGTCCTTGCTCTGCCAGCCAGCGGGCCAGCACGGCGCTGTAGCCGTGGGTCACCCACACCCGCTCGGCGCCGGTGGCCGCGATCGCGGCGAGCAGACCGGGCCAGTCGGCGTGGTCGGACAGCACGAAGCCGCGATCCACGGCGCGCCGGCGGCGCGCCCCGCGAATTCGCATCCATCCCGAGACGAAGGCGGTCGAAACTTCGCCGAAGCGGCGCGTCCAGGCGCTCGCTTGCGCCGCGGGCGGCGCGATAATCAGGGCGCGAGACCAGTCTACCTCACGCCCGGCTGCGCCGGTGTAGGCGGCAGGTGGCAGGGCGACCCCGGCGGCGCGATAGACGCCGTTGAAGCGTTCAACTGCCCCGTGGCAGAAAATGGGGCCAATCGAAGGATCGAGGCCCGCCAGGATGCGCTGGGCTTTGCCCAGTGCATAGGCAAACAGCAGGCTGGCGCGCCCGGCCTCCTGATTCGCCCGCCACCACCTATGAATGCCGGCAAAAACCTCGGCCTGAGGACGCCAGCGGTAGATCGGCAGGCCAAAGGTCGCTTCGGTAACGAAAGTGTGGCAACGCACCGGCTCAAACGGGACGCAGGTGGGATCGGCTTCGGTCTTGTAATCACCAGAGACGACCCATACCTCGCCTCGATAGGCGACACGCACCTGAGCCGCGCCGAGGATGTGCCCGGCAGGGTACAGCGACAGTTCTACGCCATTCACGCGCAGCGGCTCGCCGTAGGCCAGCGTCTGGATGGAGGCATCAGGGCCAACGCGGGCGCGGAGTGTCGCCTCACCCTCGCGGACGGTCAGATACGCCCGCATACCGGGACGGGCGTGATCGCTATGGGCATGGGTAACGACCGCGCGAGGCACCGGTTGCCAGGGGTCAACGAAAAAATCGCCCGGCGGGCAGTATAGCCCCTGCGGAGCCAGTTGGAGCAGCGTCTCATACATACTATAAGGTTATCACGAAACGATCGACCCGCTCAGCGTCCTCAGTGCCTCAGCGTCCTCAGTGGTAAAAAATCAAGATGCCTCATTTACAGACCACTAAGCAATACCCATAAGAAAAACCCCCTGTCATGCGACAGAGGGTGAAGGTTGCAAACGCTAAGGAACTGGCCGAGGCGCACTCCAGTTCGATGAGGGCGACTAGTACCGTCGTGGGCCACTATACCCGCCGCGTTCGCCGCTGTCACGGCGGGGACCGCGGAAACCGCCCTTGTCTTCGGCTTCGTTGACACGGATTGGCCGGCCAGCCACGGACAGGCCATCGGTCGCACGGATCACAGACGACACATCCTCAACGTCCATTTCGACAAACCCGAACCCGCGCGAGCGGCCGGTGTCGCGATCATAAATGACGCGCGCGCTCTGGACATCGCCATGCTGGCTGAACACGCCCTCCAGCATTTGATCATCAACGCTCCAGGCCAGGTTGCCGACAAAGAGCTTCACTTGCATTCCGGTCCAACTCCTGCGTGCCAGGCGATCGCCGTAGCACAGCAATGGCAGGGGCATCCCCTGCGCTCCTCACTTCAGCCTATGCCATGCGGCGCACCGCGCACGCCTCGCCTCACAGGCGTGCAACGGCGTCACAACGTCCCGTGCTGTGCCTCGGGCCTGGAGGTCGTGCGGGCGGGGAGACCGGGGGTACCGGGGAAACTCGCGCTGCTACGTGACGCTGCTTGTAACCGAAAGTTTACCACAGCCATGCCCATTTGAGAAGTCCTTTTTTCAGACTAATTGCAAAAATTGTGCAACGTGTGACACTCAGCAGAGCATTGAAGGATGATTCAACAGTAATACTTCAACGAACAGTTGCATATGCAACTGAGCAATCAGGTTTACTGCCAGGAGACCCGCCGGGGAGCACAAAGAAAAAGCCTTTCACTGTGAAGCAAGGCGCGAAGAATATGTGTACGAACGCGGCATGATTCTTTCAGTCTATTTCCTCTTGCAATGACGCTCGAACCAGTCCAGGGTCCGGCGCAGATGGTCGGCGCGATGGTCAGGTTCGCCGCTGCGGGTGAGTTCATGACCTTCGCGGGGATAGCGCACCAGTTCGACGACCTTTTTCTGGCGGCGAAGAAAGGCAAAGAGTTGTTCGGCCTCGCTGATCGGCGCACGATAATCGAGTTCGCTGTGCAACAACAGCAGTGGCGCCTTGATCTTGTGCGCATGCGCCAGGGGCGAGTGCTCCCACAGTTCCTCGGCCAGTTCCCAGGGATAGCCGCCAAACTCAATTTCGATCAATTCATGGGCATCCGAGGTGCCATGCAGGGTGATCAGATTGTAGACGCCACGGGCGGCCACGCCACAGGCGAACTGGTCGGAGTGGCTGAGCAGCCACGCGGTCATGTAGCCCCCATATGAGCCGCCGGTCACCCCGATGCGCTGCGGGTCCACCCGGCCTGTAGCAATAAGCGCCTCCACCCCGGCCAGGATATCCGGGGCATCGGCCTCACCCCAGCGCCCGCGAATGGCGTCGCGCCAGCCATTGCCGTAGCCATCGCTGCCGCGGGGGTTGCAGAAGAATACCACGTAGCCCGCGGCGGCCAGCGTCTGCCACTCATGCCACATGGTGCGAAAGCCTGGGCCCCACATTGTATGCGGGCCGCCATGGATGCAAACAATTAGCGGAGCGGGCGACCCGTTGACCTCCGCGTCCGGCGGATAGAGCACCCACCCCTGCACTTCCTGCTGATCGGGCGCCAGGTAGCGCACCTCCTCAATCGGCACGATAATACGCCGATCAAGAAGCGACTGGTTAATTTCCGTCAGGCGGCGCTCGGCGCCGTCGGGCGCGCGGATGTAGAGATCGCAGGGGTTGTCGGCGCTCCCGGCGATAAAGGCGATGCTCCCATCGCGAGCTACATCAAATTCGCTCACAATGCGCCGCCCGCCGACCACGGTCTCCCCGCCGGGAAAGGTGGGCGTGCCTGGCAGGCCGATGCTGTAGATGTGCGCATCGCCATGCCAGCCGGCGGAGAAGAGCACCCCGGCGCCGTCGGGTCGCCAGAGGAAGCGTTCGACGTCCAGATCGGTATGGGCGGTCAGGTCGGTAACCTCGCCGCCCGCAGCGGGGATGAACGCCACCCGGCAGCCTTCACCGAACAGCCGCGCCTCGCTCAGGCGGCGAAAGGCGATCAGGCTGCCGTCAGGCGAGGGCTGCGGATCGAAGTATGAGAAGCCTGGACCGGTGAGCACGACAGGCTGCTCGCCGGTGAGGGGCACGCGTAGCACGTCGTAGTAGGCAAAGAGCGAATCAGCCTCAGGGTCGCGCATGGCAGTAGTGAGCAGAGCCGTGCCATCGGGCATCCACGTTGGCGGGCCAAAGTGCAGGTCGCCATCGGTGAGACGCCGCGGCGTTGGCAGGGTGTCAATATCTCCCTTCGGCGCCTCTACGAGGTAGAGGTGCCGGCGGCGCCCGTCGAAAAAGCTCGTCCCGCTTCGATAGGGCAGCCGGGTAATAACGCGCGGATCGTTGCTGCGCTCTTCGTCATGCTGGCGCTGCTCCTCGGCCCGTTTCGCTTCCCAGGCGTCGGCGGGCGGCGGCGGCGCGCCGCTATCCTCGCGACGGCGCTCCTCCTCGCTCACTGGTGCGAGGAAGACGATCATCCGCCCGTCAGGACTCCAGACCGGTTCGCTCGCACCGTTGGGCATAGCGGTGAGTTGCTGGGCTTCGCCGCCGTCACGTGCGATGAGGTAGATCTGCCCCCGCGCATCGTCCCGGTCGGAGACGAAGGCCAGGCGCGTCCCATCCGGACTCCAGCGTGGTTGCCGCTCCTGGGGCGCGCCAGCCGTGAACCGGCGCGGCGGCCCGCCCCTGACCGGCGCCAGGTAGATTGCCCGACGGTAGGAATTGGCCTGTCGCTCAACCGTCACCTGGACATACGCCACGGTTCGCCCGTCCGGGCTAATGCGCACATCCTCCAGCCACTTCAATTCGTACAGATCGTCTACGCTAAAGGGTGAACGTGTCATTGTTACGGCATATAGCCTGTTTTTCAGACCCTATGTAGCTGCGCCGCACATCAACATGCCGGGAGGACGAGAACAGGCGGTTGTGTTGCGCTCCGCTAGAGTGCCAGCCCCCTCCCTTCAGGCAGCAGCGCGGGATGCGCGATGATCCTACGTCCACATTATGAACACCGACGCGTGGGGCCGCTCCAGTAAGGCAAACCGATTGTAACACAGCCTGAGCCATACTCGTAGATCATCCTTCTGTGCCCCCTGGCAGCAACGATAGCGACCAGCCACAGAAAACCGTGTTGATCAGCGATGGAAATGATCTTTCGATAAACATAATCCTGTCCAACACTTGACAGGATAGATCTGTTGACGTATACTGCGAATAGTTCGTGATAATAGCTAATACTATTATCTTAGAACCATAGAGGAAGCATATCGCGACCAGGTTAGACGGCGCGCGCCGTGGTTTCCCGCCCGCTATCGGGCCGTTCTCTATACTCGGCGTTGTTTTGCCATGTCTGGCGTCGTGGCAACTTCAGGTTGTCATGTTCTCTATGCGGAAGGTTCGGCAGAGAGAAACGCCTCAGAACGCGACACCCTCTCGCTCGCAGCCGTATGGATGCCAGCTGACAACGAAGAGGCTGGCGCCAGAATGGCGGACAGGTTTTATCGGGTTTTACGCAATGTTTTGAGGGCCGCTCGTGGCTCTGTAGGAGTCTGGCTATGCCATACAATGGCACTATTCCTGAAAATGCGCCCCTGTCGGTCTTGCTCTTTTACGCGGCTATGGAGAATGGGCAGTCGCTCAGCAATTACGCCCAATCAATCAATGTTGGCGCGATCTCGCTCCGCCAGTTTATCAGCGGCACGTCCCAGCGCCCCCGCCAGCGCACCCTTGAATTGATCGGCCAGGCCCTGGATATGCCGGTAGAGGAGGTGCGCCGGCGGATGCAACTCACGCCGACTGCCGCTCCTAACTTCGGCGAGTGGCTCCAGTCGAAAATGCAGGGCCGCTTCTCTCGCGCCAAACTGACCCGTGCGACCAAAATCAGTGATGGAGCGCTGCGCAACTACCTGCACAATCAGACCCTCCCCGATGCCGATCAGGCCCGGCGCCTGGCAGAGGTGCTTGGCGTGCCGGCTTACGAGATGGCCAGCGTGATCATTGCCAACACGGTGCAGCAACACGGCGGCGCCCTTGCCCCCGCCCGATCCGCTACCGAAGAGAGCGCCGCAGCAGTCTCCGCGCCGGCTACCCCCGAGTTTGCCGCCCCACAGCCGGGGCTAAATCATACGCCTCTCTCGAGCGCTCCCGCCCTGCCTGCCCTTCCTCCAACCGCGGTGAGCAGCGCCGACGAGCTTCGGCTGCTCGACCTGTGGCGCCAGTTGCATCCCCAGGCCCGGCGCGCCACCCTCAACTACATCGCTATGCTCCTGGCCGAACGCTAGCGCATCAGGAGTTAGCGACCACCCCCTATTCCTTAATAACGCTCCACCTGATAGGGACGCAGCCCCCCCGTCTTCATAAAACTAGATTCTTCCTGGGAGGGCTGCGCCCTCCCAGACTATTTCGTGCGTCGCCTCCGTTGATGCCCCGCCCCCCTTCACAGGCCGCGTATAATGGACTCACGGCATGACGCAGTGAGCCAAAGGACGGTGGGGTATGCAGGAGTTTTTCGAGTTCGGCCTGAGGGCGCGAGTACAATACAAGGCGGGCCTGGCACGGGAACTGGGCCCCCTGGTACAGGAACTTGCCGCGGAACGCGCGTTTATCGTCGCCGACAAGGGGGTGGTGGCGGCTGGCTTGCTTGAACCGGTGCTGGCGGGCATCGAAGGCTTCGCCGAAGTGGTGGGCATCTACGATAATGTGCCCCCCAATTCGTCGCTGGCAACCGTTAATGAGGCCACCGAGGCGGCCCGCACCGCCCGCGCCGACTTGCTCATTGCCCTTGGCGGCGGCAGCCCGATTGATACGGCCAAGGGGATGCGCATCTTGCTCACCCTCGGCGGCGAGATCCCCCAGTATGAAGGCTACAATACGATCATCCAGCCGCTGACGCCTATGATCGCCGTCCCGACCACCGCTGGCACCGGCAGCGAGGTCACCGTGGTCGCCGTGATTAAAGACGAGGACGAGAACCGCAAGATCAGTCTCGCCAGTCGCTATCTGATGCCCGATATCGCGGTGCTCGACCCCGAGTTGACCCTCACCCTTCCCCCGCGTCTGACGGCTGCCACCGGGATGGATGCCCTCTCCCACGCCATCGAGTCCTTCGTCTCGACCGAAAACAATCCCTTCAGCGATAGCCTGGCCCTGGCTTCAATTGAGATTATTGCCAACCATCTTCGCGATGCCGTGCACCAGGGCAACAACCTTGAGGCCCGCAGCCAGATGCTGCTGGCCTCGTGCATGGCCGGCGTGGCGTGCTCGAATAGCTGGTTCGGCGTGGTGCACGCTATCTCCCACGCCATTGGCGGCCGCTACCCTGTGCACCACGGGACGCTCAATTCGATTATTCTGCCCTATGGCATGGAGTTTAATGCCCCTGTGGCGCCCGAGCGCTATGTGCGCATCGCCCGCGCGATGGGGGTGAATGTCGGCGGGCGCAGCGACGAAGAGGTCATTGCCGACGGGATCACCGCGGTTAAGAACCTGGCCGCCGACTGCGGCCTGCCCCTCCGCCTGCGCGATGTTGAGATCCCTGAGTCGGCCCTTCCTGAACTTGCCGCCCTCTCCGTCGTCGAAGCGGCGATGTTCTGGAACCCGCGCGATGCTACTGAGGAGGACCTGCTTAATCTCCTGCAACGGATGTGGTAGGCGGATCGATCGCGCCCCGGCCTTGCCGGACGCATGGGATGAACGGGATGCGCCGCCCGACCATCCCGGTTTTCATTCCTAATGCAGAGGGCGAGAAAGCCGCTGTCCCTCTGCTCATTCCCGCCGGGATGACCTGAGTCGGGTGGCGGGGGGCGGAGAAGCCGGCTTTCCCCGCCCCCCACCAGATCCGCTCAGGCTCTGATAATGCTCCCCGGCGCCACCGCCGCTCCGTCGGGCACGCTGGCGCCCCGCGCCACTACCGCCCCCCGCGTCATCAACTGCGTGCGGCTCAGCACCTCCCGCGTCTCGGCCACGGGCCGCACTTCCTCGAACACCCGCGCCTCCAGCGTGGCGCCCGCGCCAACACGCGCTTCGTCGTCGAGCCACGAGGAAATCACCCGCGCTCCAGGACCAACGACCGCGCCCGCGCAGAGAACCGAGGCTGCGACAATCGCGCCTTCCCCGACGACGCAGCCGGCGTCAAGCGCCGCCGGACCGATGATCCGCGCCCCCGGCTCTACCCGCGCCTCGGGGTGCAGCCAGACCTGCTCCGCTCCCCGCCGCGCCAGCAAAAACTGCGCCGCGCTCAGCGCCTCCCACGGTGTTCCCACCGGAACCCAGTGGCCCGTGCACCGATGGGCCTGCACGGGCCGCTCCGCCGCCAGGGCGCCGATCAGGTCCGTCAGTTCCAGCTCCCCGCGCGGTGAAGGCTCGATCCGCTCCAGAAGCGGAAAGACCGCTCCATCAAAGTGGTATACACCAGCATTGGCCAGGGCGTCGGGCGGCGGGTCCGCCGGCTTCTCGATGATCCGGCGCACCGTTCCGTCAATCATCTCCAGCACGCCGAAGGAACGGGCATCGGCCACACGTAGCCCGGCCACGCTGTAACGCCCCCGACACACCCCGACGATATCCTCGTGGGCCACCAGATTATCACCATAGAGCAGGAAGAACGGCTCGTCAATCGGGCCGGCCGCCAGCAGCGCCCCCGCGGTGCCGTTCATCACCTCCTGCCGTGCGTAGCGCAGAGCCATGCCGCGATATTCCTTCCCGAACGCCGCCTCGATCATCTCCGCACGGTATCCAACCACCAGCGTGACCCGCTCAACCAGCCCCGCCAGCGCATCCAGGATGTGGGCCAGGAGCGGGCGCCCCAGCAGCGGGATCAGGGGCTTTGGGCGATGGAGCGTGAGCGGGCGAGTGCGGGTCGACTCGCCAGCGGCCAGGATCACGGCATGGCGCGTCAGACAGGGTTGTTTTGGGGCGATGTGAGCCATGGTCGCCTCCTTCGCTTGTTCCGCGAGGTGAGGATACCATAACCATACTCGCCCGCAGCTTTACAACATGGTGAAAGAAGAGCGCGAAAGCGTTCACTTCTCATGAATGGGCGCAGGATCACTGGTTTGCCCTGGAACCATTCCCGTGGGCAGGCGCCTGTACCGCAGGGCCAACAGGGAGATGTTTCGGGGAGAGGATCAGAGCGCTGTCAGGCGCCCAGTTGCCTGGCAAGCAAGATGGCCTGCGCCACCTCGCGCATCGTCTTGCGACTGTTCATCGCCAGTTGCTGGATCTTGCGGAAAGCCTCGGCCTCGCTCAGGCCCTGGTGGTCCATCAGATAGCCCTTGGCCCGGTCCACCAGTTTGCGCGTCTCCAGCCGCTCCTGCAATTGCGCCAGTTCCTTGCGGCGCTGGACCCGTTCGCTCCAGCGAGCCACAGTTACTTCGACGAGCGCCATCAACTCAGCGTCACGCACCGGTTTAAGGAGGTATCCCAGCACTCCGGCGGCCCGCGCCTGCTCAACCAGCTCGCGCGAACTGTAGGCAGTGAGCAACAACACCGGCGCAAGCTGTTCGTTGTGTATCATCTTCGCCGCGGCGATGCCATCCATATGCGGCATCTTCACATCAAGCAACACCACTTCCGGGCGCAGTTGCCGGGTGAGATTCACCGCGCTCAACCCATCGCCGGTTTCACCTACGACCAGATAGCCCTGCTCTTGCAGCATCTCTCGCAGGTTCATGCGAATCAGCGGATCGTCATCGGCGATTAAGATTCGCGTCGTCATACGCCACGCTCACAAAACACAATAAGCTCCTCTCGACGCCAGCCCCGGCGTGAGGGAGCTTCGGTGCGATCAGATCTGGTATTCCTTTCAGTATAGGAAGACCGGCTAGATGTGACTATGGTAAGAAGATCCAAGCGTAGGCGATTGAACTTGGATGGAACATCTACATCCTCGTTGCTCCTTCTGGCCGCAGGAACCCGGCAGCGCGACCCTCTGCGTCGCGTCAGCCTCGGGGCTCAACGCCGTGTCCGGCGGTAATGTGGTCGAGACTGAGCCAGGCGCCATTCTGGCGGAAGCCGCCCATGAAGGGATTCTCGGCCAGAAACATCGGCGTATCGAGATCCACGAAGGTGAAGCCACCCAGGCCGGCGGCGAAGTGGGCCGACATGGTCATTGCGAGCACGGATTCGACCATCCCGCCGATCATCAGGCCCAGACCGGCGGCGCGAGCGATGGCTGCCATCTCCAGCGCCTCAACCACTCCACACTTCATCAGTTTGATGTTGATGACATCGGCGGCGCGCTCGGCGGCCAGACGCAGCACGCTGGCGGCGCTCACGGCGCTTTCATCGGCAGCCACCGGGATGCCAGACAGGCGCGTGAGTCGCCGCAGACCGTCCCAGTCATCGGCGGGCACGGGCTGTTCCAGCAGCGCCGGACGCAGGCCGCGCGCCCGCAGCTCGTCCAGCAGCGTCAGGGCGGCGTCGGCGCTCATGCCGCCATTGCCGTCGAGGAGCAGCGGCGCGTCGGGCGCAACGGCGTGAATGGCGCCGATCCGCTCCAGGTCAAGGGCCGGATCACCCGCGCCGATCTTGACCTTGATCGCGCGAATGCCGCGGTTGCGTATCCCCCGCGCTGCAAGCGCCGCCGCCTCAACCGTGCCGGTGGTGATGGTCATATCGGTCTCCAGCGCGTTGCTGGCACCGCCGAAGAAGACGTAGAGTGGCATCTCCGCGCGGCGGGTGAGCGCGTCCAGAACGGCGGTTTCAATCGCGCAGCGGGCGCTGCCCACGTCTCCGATGGTCTCGCGCAGTGTGGCGGCGATGGTCCGCCATTCGCGCACGTCCGCTCCTTCAATGCGCGGGCGCGCCGCTTCGATAGCCGCCAGAGCGCTGGCCTGCGTTTCGCCGTTGAACGCCGGGAAGGGCGCAGCTTCACCATAGCCGCGCGTGCCGTCGGCCAGTTCCAGCGTCACCAGCAGGTTGCGGGCCAGCTCCTGCGCCCCGCTGGCGATGCCGAACGGCACGCGCAACGGGATGTCCAGCCGCTCAACATTGAGGGCGCTAATGGTGGTTGCTGCTGCCATAGGTTATTCCTGTTCAACGGCCCGCGCGCATGGTCGCCAGATAGCGCCGGGACGCTATACACCAATCCAAAACCCAAAATCGAAAATCCACAATCGCATTACGGCTCATGTGTGGCAACGCCCTGCCGCTGCCGCGAAAGGTAGATGGTAATGGTGACGAGGACGATTCCTGCCCCCAGGGCCTGCCAGAGCGACGTCAGCCGCTCGCCGAGCAGCAGCGCCGCCAGCGCCAGGGTGGCGATCAGTCGCCAGGCCATTGTGCTGCTGACCCGCGGCGCGCCCAGGCGCCGCAGGGCGGCGATCTGCCCCACGTTCGCCCCCAGCAGCACGAAGCCGACGAAGGCTCCAAACACTGCCCAGTCGCCCGCGCCGATGGCGGCGAAACGCCCCCGATCCTCTCCCAGCAGCAGGCTGAGCACCCCGGTGGTCAGGGTCAGGGCGATCAACTGCACCAGCAGCACCGCTTCACCCGAAACGGCCTGCTTCGCCGCGCGCGGCACCAGCAGCATGTAGAAGGCCAGGCACAGGGCCGAGGTCAACGCCAGCCCCAGACCGACCAGGTCGCCCGCGCCGATACGCAGCAGGGAGTCATTGCCGCCAGGATCGCCGCTCATCATCAGCAGTGAGCCAATGAATGAGAGGCCAATGGCGGGCCAGGTGAAGGGCGGCAGGGCCTCGCGGAACAGCCCTGAGCTGAGCAAGGCTACCAGCAGAGGCGTCATCAGGGTGATCAACTGGACGTAGATCGCCAGCGTGTAGCGGGCGGCAAGGAGATTGGTGATCGCCCGCAGCACCACGACCAGGGCGAAGGCCCAGATCACTCGTGAACGCAGCGCGCGCCCGTCCACACGCTGCAGGGCAAACGGCCCGTACACCAGCAGGGCGAGCAGGTTGCCGAGGGAGAGCACGGCCATACTGGGCAGAGCGCTCACCGTCTGAAGGTAGCGCGCCAGCACCGGATAGGCGCCCCAGCCGGTGTGGGCCAGCAACGCCACCCCCATCCACATCCAGGCAGCCCGCTCAACGCGCTGCGGGACGACAGTTGCTTTGTTCATTGGAACCTTGTTTCGACGAGCGACGTGCAAGGTCTTGCATCTCGGCGCCACCAGGCAGGGGGATAGGGAAATCAGGTTTCTCCGTGCTTCCCGCGGTCGCCTGGAGGAGACATTATAATACGCGCGGACGCCCGGCCTTCTGGCAGCGTCCTCGCTTTGAGGCATCACTGCTCCCCTACACGGTATGATTACGCTTAACGAACTGCTCGCCGCGGGCGGGCGTCTGCACGCCGCTCCCCGCGCGACCACCTTCGCCGACTGGAGCTACGACTCGCGCCTCACCACGCCGGGGGCCTGCTTCATTGCCCTGCGCACGGCGCGCGCCGATGGGCACGATTACATCCCCGCGGCGCTGGCCGCTGGCGCAACCGGCGTGCTCTGCCGCTGGCCCCCCGCCGACCCCGGCGCGGCCACCGTAGTGCTTAGCGATGACCCCCAGGCCCTGCTGCAACGCTGGGCCGCCGCGCGCCTGGCCGCCGTCGCGCCACAGGTCATCGGCGTGACCGGCAGCGTTGGCAAGACCACCACCCGCCGCGCCATCGCAGCGGTGCTCGCAACGCTGGCCCCTACCTTTCAGAGCCGGCGCAGCTTCAACTCGCTGCTGGGCCTGCCCATCGCCCTGGCGCGCCTGGAGGCGCGCCACCGCTTCGCCGTGCTCGAGTACGGCAGCGACCGCCCTGGCGAGATTGCTCGTCTCGCGGCCCTCTTTCCGCCCCGCATCGCCGTGGTCACCGCCGTGGGCGAGACCCATCTGCGCGGCCTGGGGGACCTGAACGGCGTCGCCGCCGAGAAGGGCGCCCTGGTCGCCGCCCTGCCCCCCGGCGGCGTCGCGGTGCTCAACGGCGATGATCCCCGGGTGCGCGCCCTGGCCGGGGAAGCGCCCGGGGCCTTTTTCTACGGCCTGAACCCGGAGCTGGATCTGTGGGCCGAGGCGCCACAATATGAACTTGACGGCACCCATCTGCGCCTGCGGCGGGGCGCCGAAACGGTAATGGCCTGGACGCCGCTCCTGGGAGAGCCGGCAGTGTACGCCTCCCTGGCCGCCGTCGCGGTTGGCCTGGTCTGTGGCCTGGATCTGGCAACCTGCGCCGCGGCGCTGGAACGCATCGAGCCACCCGCGGGGCGCCTGCGGCCCCTGCCGGCTGCCAGCGGAGCCACCGTGCTCGACGACAGTTTCAGCGCCACGGCCCCTTCCGTGCGGGCCGCCCTGCGCTTCCTCGCCGCGCTCCCTGCCCGGCGTCGCATCGCCGTCCTGGGCGCCCTCTCCGACCTGCCGCCCGCGGCGGGGACAGCCGTGGCCTGCGAACTTGGCGCCCTGGCAGCTCACTGCGTTGACCGGCTGATCCTCAAGGGCGACTGGGGCGTCGCCGCCGCCAATGCCGCGCGGGCCGCCCGCTCCGATCTGCCCATCAGCGTGGTTGACACGAGCACCGCCGCTATCACTGCCCTGCCGTCCGACCTCGGGCCGGGCGACCTGATCCTGGTCAAGGGCGGGGCCGAGGCGCGTATGGAGCGCGTTGTCGCCCGGCTGGTCGAACCCGGCGCCAGCGCGCACCTGGTGCGCCAGGAACCGGCCTGGCACAGTGTGCGCGTCGGCGCGCCCGACCGCCCGACATGGCTGCGCATTGACCTCGACGCCATTGCCGGCAACGTGTGGCGGTTGCGCGACCTCGCGGGGGCGCCGCTGATGGTGGTGCTCAAAGGCGATGGCTACGGCCACGGCGCCGTGCGCGTGGCCCGGGCCGCCCTGGGCGCGGGGGCGGCAGCCGTGGCCGTCGCCACCCTGGGCGAGGGACGGGCGCTACGGCAGGCAGGCGTCGGCGCCCCCATCCTGGTCCTGGGCTATCTGCCACCGTGGCAGGCCGAAGAGGCCGTGGCCCTGGGGCTGGAATGCACGCTCTTCGACCCCGACGCCGCCGAGGCTCTCCACGCCGCGGCCGTGACCCTGGGCCGCCCGGCGCGGGTGCACGTCAAGGTTGATACAGGCATGGCCCGCCTGGGCCTGCCGCCGGCGGAAACCGGCCCTTTCCTGGCCTGGCTGCGCGGGCTGGCCGGTCTGGAGGTGACCGGCATCTACACCCACTTCGCCAGCGCCGACGCCCCCGACCTGCGCCAGACCGAGGCGCAACTGGCCATCTTCACCGGCCTGCTGCGCGAACTCGCGGCGGCCGGGCTGCGTCCGCCCACGGCCCACGCCGCCAACAGCGCCGCACTGCTGCGCCTGCCAGCAGCGCGGCTTGACATGGTGCGCCCGGGCATCGCCTGCTACGGCCTGGCCCCCGGACCCGGCATCTCACTCCCGGAAGGCTGTCGCGCCGCCTTGAGCTTCTACAGCGAAGTGGCCCAGGTGCGCGACCACCCGCCCGGCACACCCATCTCCTACGGTGGCGCATTTGTGACCGAACGGCCCAGCCGTATCGCCACCATCCCCGTGGGCTACGCCGACGGGCTGCGGCGCGCCCCGCCCTGGCGCGAAGTGCTCATTCGCGGGAGGCGCGCGCCGATCGTCGGGCGCATCTGTATGGATTACGCCATGGTGGACGTGACCGACATTCCCGGCGTGCGCCGGGGCGACGCAGTGGTGCTGATCGGCGCACAGGGCGACGAGGCGATCACCGCTGACGACGTGGCAGCCTGGCTGGGCACGATCGCCTATGAAGTCGTCACCGGCATCCTGCCCCGCGTCCCCCGCGAGGTTGGCGAGGAGTTAACGGGGTGGGGTTGATCTCCGTGCCCTTCATCCTTCTGTGGAGATGTGGAGATGTAGGGATGTTTTTACACCTCCACACCTCCACACCTACTCCAATCCCAGATACGCCTTCTGCACCATTTCATTCTCACGCAGGGCGTGGGCGGTGTCTTCGAGTACGATTTCGCCGCTCTGGAGGACATAGCCCCGATGGGCGATACCCAGGGCCTGAAGAGCGTTCTGCTCCACCAGGAGCACGGTGGTGCCCTGAGCGTTGATCGTCTTCACGATCTCGAAAATCTGCTCGACCAGCACCGGGGCCAGGCCCATCGAAGGCTCGTCGAGCAGCAGCACCTGCGGGCGGGTCATCAGCGCGCGCCCGATGGCAAGCATCTGCTGCTCGCCGCCGGAGAGGGTGCCGCCCTTCTGCGAGGTGCGCTCGCGCAATCGCGGAAAGAGCGTAAAGACGCGCTCAAGGTCGTCTTTGTAGGTCTGGCTGCGGGTGTCGTGCAGGTAAGCGCCCATCTCCAGGTTTTCCAGCACCGTCAGCCGCGGGAAGATCCGTCGGCCCTCGGGCGCCTGGGCGATGCCCAGTTTGACGATCTCGTGAGCCGGCAGCCGGTCAATGCGCCGGCCATTGAAGCGCACCTCGCCGACCCGCGGCGTCAGCAACCCGGAAATGGTGCGCAGGGTCGTGCTCTTCCCCGCTCCATTCGAGCCGATGAGAGTGACGATTTCGCCCTTTTCGACGGTGAGCGAAATGCCCTTGAGGGCATGGATCTTGCCATAGTAGGTATGGACGTTTTTTAATTCAAGAAGCGCCATAATTCTTAGAACATTTCTTGCACACCTTAAACATAGGGTTCCCGATCATCTGTGACCGCCAGGACGCAATGGCGCAAAGGTCTGGCATCACGACCACGAACCCGTTGCGCCTTCGCGCCTTTGCGTCAACCCTTCTAAGAAATGGTCGAGATAAAAGGATTTTCGCAAGGGCTGCGTTCTTCCAGCGCCTCCCGTGCTCGCACTTCCAGCTTCCCTACGCTGCAGCGCCGGCAGCGCCCTTGCCCAGATAGGCCTCGATCACCCGGGGATTGCTGCGGATGGCCGCGGCGTCGCCTTCGGCGATTTTGGTGCCGTAGTCGAGCACCGTAATCCGCTCGGAGATGGCCATCACCAGACGCATGTCGTGTTCGATGAGCACCACGGTGAGGCCCAGCTCATCTCGCAACCGGCGGATCAACTCGGTGGCGGCATCGGTCTCCTGCGGGTTCATCCCCGCGGTCGGCTCATCAAGCAGGATGAGCTTCGGCTCGCCGGCCAGGGCGCGGGCGATCTCCAGACGCCGCTGGTCGCCGTAGGGCAGGTTCTTGGCCAGTTCGTCACGTTTGCCTTCCAGCCCCACATACGCCAGCAGTTCGCGGGCTTTCTGGCGCGCGCGGGCTTCCTCGCGACGCACTCCTGCGGCCCTGGCGATGATCCCCCAGAAGGACGCATGCAGGTGGGTGTGCATCCCCACCAGCACGTTCTCCAGCACGGTCATGTTATCAAACAGACGAATGTTCTGAAAGGTTCGACGCATGCCCAGGCCCGCGATAATGTCAGGGCGGGCGCCCGCGATAGATGTGCCGTCGAAGACCACCGTGCCTTTGTCGGGCTTGTAGATGCCGGTAAGAACATTGAAGAAGGTGGTCTTCCCCGCGCCGTTGGGACCAATGACGCTCACAATACGGCCCTTTTCCACCATCAGGGTCACATCATTCACCGCGACCAGGCCGCCAAAGGTTTTGGTCACATTGCGCGCTTCGAGGATATTTGCGGTCATATGTTCGTTATTCTGTAAATGGAACGGTCTGGGAGGGCTGCGCCCTCCCACGAACCATCGTAAACATCGGGGCCAACCGGGTTGCCCCCTTCCCATACCAGCCGGGGAACAGCCGACAGCGCAATGCTCGGGGTTGCGCCCAGAGTCCGAGAGATCTGCGTCCTCCGGGAACGTCCTTACGCCGACTCGGCGGCTGGACGCGACGCCGGCGGAGCAGTTTCTTCCGCCGGCGGCTCATCATCGGCATGCAGTTCTTCGCTGCGCCGCTCGTCGGGCAGAATGCCTTGAGGCCGGAAAATCATCATCAGCACCAGGAGAATCCCGAACAGCAGGCGCTGGTACTGGGTCGGGTCGAAAGCGGCGGGAATGGGCACCCCTGCCCGCTGGGCATCGCGCAGGACGGCGGCCATGCGGGGGAGGATCTGTAGATCGAGCAGGGTCACAATCACCGCGCCGAGGATGGCGCCGGGGATCGACCCCATGCCTCCCAGAATGACCATGGCCAGAATGTTGATCGAGCGCAGCAGGTCGAAGGTCGGCGGATTGATGAACAACTGCTTGGAGGCGAACACCACCCCCATTGCCCCGGCGAACGATGCGCCCACGGCGAAGGCCATGAGTTTCATCCGCACCCGCGGGATGCCCTGGGCCACCGCGGCGGTCTCGTCCTCGCGAATGGCCTCCCAGGCCCGCCCGATGCGCGAGTTCTTCAGACGGCTCACGACCACCACGGTGAAGATCACGATCAGCAGCACCACGAAGTAGAAAAACTGCTGGTAGAGCTGGCTGTCGCTCAGGTTCCAGCCCAGCGTATCGCGGACGAAGCCGGCCAGGATCAACGGCGGGCGCTCGATTTCGCGGATGCCCTGCGAGCCGTTGGTAATGTTGATCGGGCGATCGAGGTTATTGGCGAGCACGCGGATCACCTCGCCAAACCCCAGCGTCACAATCGCCAGATAGTCGCCCCGCAGGCGCAGCACCGGCAGGCCGAGCAGAATGCCGAAGACCGCGCCGATCGCCAGGCCGAGCACCACGAAGGGGTAAAACATGATCGGCGGCACCGGACTCCAGGCCGGATTGATCTGGGTGATCTGGGGCGTGCTGAGAATGCCCCAGAGATAAGCCCCTACCGCGAAGAAGGCCACGTACCCCAGATCAAGCAGACCGGCAAAGCCCACCACCACATTCAGCCCCAGCGCCAGAGCCACGAAAATGCCCGCCTGGGTGGCGACGTCAATGTAGAACGGGTTGAGCGTGCCGAAGATCGGCAGCACTACCAGTAACAGCACTGCGATAAGCCCGCCTCGGAACCAGAGCGGCGTAGCCGAACGGTAGACCATGAACACCAGCAGCAGGAACAGCACAAAAACAATATCAGTCCGCAGGCTGGTGCGGGGATTGGTGAAGAGTTGCCAGGTGCAGATTGCTGCATAGAGGCCGAAGAAGGCATACGCGCCCGGCCCGTTTGCCAGGGTCGCCTTGATCCGCTCCCAGAAGCTCGCTGTTTGCGTCGCTGGCGTCATAAGGATGTTGCCGGGAGGGCTTTGCTCTCCCATGCCTGCGTGGATTTACACCAGTTCCTGTTGAAAACGATACACCGGATACAGCAATCCAAAATCCAAAATCCACAATCCAAAATAGGATTACACCTTCTGCGTCGTCGCCTCGCCGAGCAGACCGGAGGGCCGGAAGATCAGGATCAGGATCAGAATGCTGAAGGCGGCGATGTCGGCGTAGGCCGCGCCGGAGAAGGCCCCCCCGGTGAATAGCGACAGGTACGAGGCCACGAAGGCCTCCAGAAAGCCCAGCACGATGCCGCCAACCATGGCTCCGGTGATGTTGCCGATGCCGCCGAGCACCGCTGCTGTAAAGGCCTTCAGTCCGGGAATAAAGCCCATATAGGGGTTGACCGTGCCCACATACATCCCGAACAGCGCCCCGGCTGCGCCGCCCAGCGCCCCACCGACGAGAAAGGTAAGGGCGATAATCTGATTCACGTTGATGCCCATCAGACTGGCGGTGGAGCGATCCTGAGCGGTGGCGCGGATGGCCTTGCCCAGTCGCGTGGCGTTGACCAGATAGTTGAGCGCCACCAGCATCACCACCGCCGCGCTCACGAAGATCAACGCCTTGGGGCTGATGATCACCGGCACCGGGCGTTCGCCGAGGTTCATCTCGAAGAGGCGGATCGGCGGGCCAAAATCGGGCGTATTGAAGCGCGCGTTGAAGCCCAGCGGGGTGCTGGTCATGATCAGGCGGGCGACATCTTGCAGCACCAGCGACACGCCGATGGCCGAGATCAGCGGCACCAGACGCGGCGCGCCGCGCAGCGGCCGGTAGGCTACCCGCTCGACAGTCACCGCCAGGGCGCCGCTCACGACCATGCCTGTAGCGATGATCAGCAATACAAACAGCAACCCCGGAATGGCGGGGAGAAGGCCGGCCGTTGCCAGGGCAAGGGCCGCCGCCGCGCCGACCACGCCGCCAACCATGAAGATTTCACCATGGGCGAAGTTGATGAACTCCAGCACCCCGTAGACCATGGTGTAGCCCAGGGCAATGGTGGCAAAGAGAAAGCCGCGCACCAGCCCGTCGATAATCACCTGGGGCAGGATTGTCCACGTGCGCACCAGCAGATCGGGGCGCGCCCCGATCTGGAGGAGCGCCAGCAGCGTCACCAGGAGACTCAGGGCGACAGCGCTCCCGATAACGAACACGAGCATCTGCCCAACCGGAGCGAGCACCGTTCGCAGCACCTCGGCAAGGGAGCGCTGACCGGTTTGTGGAGATGGGGTTGCCTTCGCTTCCGCAGCCATAACCCTCACCGGGTAGCATTCAGGGTCAGGGGGATGCGCACCTCCTCCCTGACCCCTCTGCCGTTGTCTTCCCTACTACGGCGCCGGGATCTCCAGGCGCGACACCAGCTCGTTCTTGTCCCAGTTGTTGATGTCCACCACCTTGAGCACGAAGTAGGTGGCCACTTCGGGGTCGCCCTTTTCGTTAAACTTGTAGGTGCCCGTGATGCCCGCCAGTTCCGGCAGGTCCTTCATCGCCGCCAGCACCTGCTCGCGGGTCGGCTTGCCGCCGGCATCGGCGGCAGCCTTGACAATCGCCGCCACGCAGAAGTGCGACGCGTCATAGGCCTGAGCGGAGAAGGGCGGCGCGTCGGCGTTGTAGGCCGCCTTGTAGTCCTCGGCGAACTTCGCCGCGTCGGGGAACTGGCTCACCGGGGCGGCCACTGAGGTGTAGTGCATATCCTTCACCGCGTCGCCCGCCAGCTTCGCCAGATCCGGAGCGTCCAGCCCGTCCGGCCCGAGGAACTGGGCGGTGATGCCGCGGTCGCGGGCCTGGCGGAAGAGGGGGCCGGCCTGGTCGTAGATCCCGCCGAAGTAGATCAGGTCAGGGTTGGCAGCCAGGATGGGCGTGAGGATGGCCGAGAAGTCACTCTTTTCTTCGGTGCCCTCGAAGCCCAGCACCTCCAGACCGTTCTTCTCGGCGGCCTGGCGGAAGAACTCGGCCACGCCCTGGCCGTAGGCCGTGGTGTCGTGGATGATGTAGACCGACTTCACCTTAAGCTCTTCACGCGCGAACTGCTCGCCCACCGTCCCCTGCACATCGTCGCGACCCACGACGCGGAAGGCCACTTCATAACCGCCCTCAGTGACGTTGGGGTTGGTGTTCGCCGGTGAGACCATCGGCAGCGAGGCGCTCTTGTAGTCGGGCAGCGAGGCCAGGGCCACGCCCGAGTTCAGGTGCCCCACCACGCAGAGGATGTCGGCGTCGGAGACGATGTTCTTGGCGTTGGCCGTGCCAACCTCGGGCTTGGCCTGGTCGTCGAAGGGGGCCAGTTCAAACTGGATGCCGGCATCCTTAAGCAGTTCGTTAGCCTGCTTGATGCCCAGTTCGGCCCCGTTGCGGATGCCGGTGCCCAGGGCGGCCTGTCCGCCGCTGAGCGGGCTTTGCGTGGCAATCTTGATCGTGCCGATTTCGCCGCTCAGATCGGCAGCCGCTTTGGTCACAAAATCAACGATGGTGCCCGCCGCCGCTTCGGGGGCCGGCGTGGGGGAGGGAGGGGCGGTCGGCGCCACGGTAGGAGCCTGTGTTGGAGCCTGGGTCGGAGCTTCTGTAGGCGCCGCAGTGGGCGGCTCAGTAGGCGCAGGGGTCGGTTGTTG
Organism: Chloroflexaceae bacterium; assembly: GCA_025057155.1. NCBI lineage: Bacteria > Bacillati > Chloroflexota > Chloroflexia > Chloroflexales > Chloroflexaceae > Chloroflexaceae bacterium. The sequence goes on along the minus strand of JANWYD010000004.1, from coordinate 114,055 downwards.
CGCCGCGGGCTGGCCGCAGGCGGCGAGCAACGCGCCCAGCAGCGCAACCAGCATGAGCAGACTCATTCGTCGCATCATGGCGTGATCACTCCTTACGACTTGCAGAGCATCTGTGTCGGGCGTAACCGGCCCGCGTCTTCAATCCTCATCGGCGCGACCGGAATGCGGGGCCGCGCCTTACCGAAGATGGGCGCATCGGCGCATACGTGTGGGGCGCCACCCCGGGCCACATGCGCACCGCTCCAACAACAGCGCATCCCACCCCCTTTCGGAGCCTGGTTCCCTACTGGTGGGCAGGCGTCAACTCTGAACGTAAGAGTCGTTCGTGGAATGCGTCGCGGCATCACACGTTACCAATTATTATATACATTTTTGGTTGGTAACGGTTGCGCAGTCTAGCGGATCGGCGGTAGATTGTCAAGTCCGGCGCCCCGGCCGCACGCCTTGTGCCCCGCCCTCCTTGGCGGTACAATACGTCACGTCGTGCTACAGACACCCCTGGCGTCCGCCAGAGGAAAGGTCGAGCGACGCCCCAGGGCCACGCCCCGGCCTTTCCGGTCAAGAAATAGCCGCCATATGATGACCGAACGCTCACGGGGCCTTCCCGTATGGATCTGGGGTGCGCTGGTCGCGCTGCTCCTGATTGTCCTGAGCAGCCGCGGCGGCTTCGGCGTAGCCAACGAGTCCCTCAGGCAGCGCTTTGCAGCGCAGCCCACCCCCGCCGCCGTCGAACTGCCTTTCGACGTGCCGCGTCTGGAGCTCGAGTCGTTGCCGCCCCAACTTCAGGAAGCGGCCCGCGAGTTGCTGGGGGCGCTGAACCGCGGCGAGGCGGGGCGCCCGATCGAGCCTGCCGTCGAGAGTCCCCGCCTGCGGATCGAGGTGCGCGAACTGCGCCGCGTCGGCGATGAGATGCAGATCCGCGGTCAGGTCACCAACATCAGCCGGCGCGAGGTGCAGGTGCCGATCAGCGCCTTTGAGCTGCGCGATAGCGCCGGGGTAAGCTATCTCGCCGGGAGCAGCGGGAGCTCCACGCTCCGCCCCGGCCAGAGCACCCCGCTGGAACTGAGCGTCCCCCTTCCTCCAGGTCGCGGCCTGCTCCTGATCACCAGCCTGCCGCCCGATCCTCCCGTTGAGCAGCGCCTGATCGCCGCCGATACGAAGCTATGAGCATCGCGACCCGTCTCGTTCAGGTGCTCGAGCGCATCGCCCGCGCCGCCGCCCGCGCCAACCGCGATCCCGCCGCCATCACCCTGGTTGCGGTGACCAAGACGCACCCGCCCGAGGTGATCGCCGAGGCCATCGCCGCTGGCGCGCGCGATCTGGGTGAGAACCGCGTCCAGGAAGCCGCGCTCAAGATCCCCCCTCTCGCTGCCGCCTATCCCGACGCGCGCTGGCACCTGATCGGCCATTTGCAGCGCAACAAGGCGAAAACCGCCGCCGAGTTGTTCGATATGATCCACTCGGTAGATAGCCTGCGCCTGGCCGAGACCCTCAATCGCCACCTCCAGGAGCGGGCCGCGGGCCGGGAGCCAGCGCGCCGCCTGCCCATCTTGCTCCAGGTGAACGTCAGCGGCGAGCCTTCCAAGGAGGGCTTCGACCTGCCGGGAGGCGTCGCCAACCGCGCCGGGCTGGAAGCCCTGCTCCCCGAAGTGGAGCGCATCCTGGCCCTGCCTTATCTGGAGGTCCGCGGGTTGATGACCATTGCGCCAATCGTGGCCGACCCGGAACAGGCCCGCCCATTCTTCCGCGCCCTCCGCGAACTGCGCGAAGAGCTGGCGCGGCGCTTCCCTCAGACCACCTGGGCCGAGCTTTCCATGGGTATGACTGACGATTTCGAGGCCGCTATCGCCGAAGGGGCCACTATGGTGCGCGTGGGACGGGCGATCTTTGGAGAGCGGGTGAGGTAGGGAGTGTGGAGGTGTGGAGTGTGAGGGGAAAGCCGGTTCGCCAGGCGAGTTGGAAGCAGGGACGTGCACAGGTTCCGCCTCAGCGCGAAAACCGAGATCGTGCCGTCGGAACGCGCAGAGCGTCAGGCGCAGTTGACGTGCGCTCCACAACAGCAGTATCACAGCGGTAGAAACTATGGCGAAGCATGGTTTTACCATCCTCTCTCGACTGGCCAGTGGGGCGCGATGCCCTCTCCAATCCTTTCCGTGGAAAGCCCGTTTTTCTGGGGAATGACGATGCCCGAAGGCGCAGCCCTGCCAACCCTGACGCTCTGATCGCTGAATGCCGGTTGGATCTACGAACGCTGGGAGCGCGAACTCCCCGATGACGGCAACCGCTACGAGGTGATCGAGGGCGTGCTGTATATGACCACTGCGTCGAGCTATTTCCACCAGTGGATCGTGCGGCGCCTGGACCGGTTCGTCGGCGCGCCGCTGGAACAATGGGGGCCGGCGTATGCCGCGACCGCGCCAATCGGCGTCATAATGCCCGGATGTGATCCGGTGCAACCCGATTTCGTGCCGGTGCGCGCCGAGAATGCCGGCATCATTCACGACCGGCGCATTCGCGGCGCGCCCGATCTCATCGCCCAGGTGCTGTCGCTCTCCAACGCGGAGCAGGACACCGTTGTCAAACGGCGTGTCTACGCCCGCGCAGGGGTTCCCGAATACTGGATCATTCGCCCGGAAACTCGCGATGTTCTGGTGTGCCGCGACCCGGATGCCGACCTGGACGATTACACCTCCACGCAGCGGTTTGACGCGGCTGCCGTGCTCCAGGCCCGGCAGTTCCCAATTGCCCTGCCGGTCGCCGAACTCTTCACCGGCGCGCCTGACACGACGATGTGAATGTCTCGCTTCACAGGTGGCATTCAGCGGACAGCCGCACATGAGCGACTTCAAGCGTCTTCTATAGTAGAGCAACCCTGAGGGTTGCTCTACAGCCTTTCTCTAACCTTTACCCCAGCATCGTCAGGGCCGCGACGCCGAACAACACCTGCACGAGGGCCGAGGTCACCTGTAGCATCCGCGCGCCCGCCGGCTCGCGATTATACAGCCACAGGCCCACCCCGACATTGAGGAAGAGGACCGCCGCCCCGGCCAGGGGCAGCAGGAAAATTCGGTAGCGGGAGGCCATCTCTACAATCGCGCCCGTAGCATCGCTGCGCCAGCCGATCAGTGGCGGCAAGGAGGGATAGAGCACCATCAACACGCCCAGCAGGGCCAGGTTGAGCAGGATGGCCCCGAGCACCCCGCCGCGCGCCAAAGGGTCGCGCCAGAAGCTGTAGGCGAAGATCCGGCCCGTCTCCACGCCCGGCGCGAGTTGCTGCACCGCGCCCAGGCGACGGCGCTGCTCCAGATCCTGCACGAAGCCGTCCACGTCTCGCGGCGAGATGGCGTAGGCCTCAGACGGCGTGTGGATGATCAGCGCGCGCTTCAGCGACACGGTACTGAAGCGGTGCACGTCACGACCCTCGGGCAGGCGCGCCAGTCCGCTCAGGTAGGCGATGCTGGCGAAGGGCGAGGCGCCGCTGACCGGGGCGTTGAGGCCGCTCTCGACGCTCTCAATCCGTCCCAGGGGCACCACGGCGCGATTGCCCAGCCAGAGGATGTAGAGGCCGTTGCGGTCGAGGGTGTAGACCAGGCTCAGCGCCGCGGCCACGCGATAGGCCAGCAAACCGGCGCAGGCGAGGAGCGCCAGCGCCGCCATGTAACGGAGAAACAGGCGCCCATCAATCGGCCAGAGCTCAGGCGGTTGCGTCAGCAAGGCGACCAGGCTTGCCAGCAGGTAGCCCCCCGCCACGAGCGTGGCAAGGCATGCCGCCATAGCCAGCCACAGGCGCCAGGAACGTTGAGGAAGCCAGCGTCGCATCCGTAGCACCAGGAACGCGCCTCACGGCGCGGGCGTAGCCGTGGCCGTCTCAGCCGGCGCGGGGGTGGCCGTCCCGGTCGGCGCGGGGGTTGGCGTCGGCAGCGGCGTCGGCGGGCCGGGCAGATACGTCGGTTCGGGCGTCGGAACTGGCGTCGCGGGCGCGGCCGTCGGGCTGGGAGTTGGCTCAGGGAAGCGCCGGACGCCGAGGGTCGCGCGCTGTTCCTCCACCCAGCGATCAAGAGCCCTGGTGCGGGCCTCGCGCAACTGGTTCTCCTCAGAAGGTATATCGCGGCGGGTCACCTCGAGCACGTGCCAGCCAAAGCGGGTGCGGATCGGGTCGCTGATCCGCCCCTCGGGCAGGTCAAAGGCGGCAGCGACCAGTTCAGGAGGGTAGGTGGCGCCATTATCCGCGCGTCCATCGCGGTCGAAGGCGCCGAGATCGCCGCCCTGCTCCCGCGAACCGGCATCATCGGAGCGCTCGGCGGCCAGGGCGGTAAAATCGGCGCCGTCGCGCAACTCGGCGGCGATCGCATCGGCCCGTGGCCGCGCTTCGGCGAAGGCGGCGTCAATCTGCTCCTGGGCGGCGCCTTCGGGCGTTGTGACGGCGATAAAGATCTGGCGGGCGCTGACGCGCTCCGGCTCCTGGCTGTACGTAAAACCTTCCTCAGGCACCAGGGCCTCCTGCACCCGCGTGGTGACCTCCTGCTCCCGGTACTGGGTCAACAGGGCAGCGCGGAAATCGTCTTTGCGCAACTCGGGTTTGGCGCCGACAGCGGCCAGTTCCAGTTCGTAGCGCCGGAAGATCTCATTAACGATCTCATCAACCTGGATGGCCGCTTCGGCCGGTGCTGGCGTCGGGAGAGGAGTGCTGGTCGGCGCCGGAGTCGCGGTCGGCGCCGGGGTTGCCGTAGGGCCGCCGGGGGTCGGCGTAGCCTCGGCGGTCGGGATGGACTCCGGGGCCGCAGTGGCGCCGGGGGCGCCGGTGGGCAGGGCGGTATCCTCCGGAGCAGGGGTCACGGTACGGGTTACCGGCTCGGTGGGCGGGGGCAGAAAGATCGGGCCGAGATCGATGGCCATGGCCTGGTTGACTTCCTCGTCGGTGACCTGGACACCCATCAGGGCGGCGCCCTGTTCCTTCACCTGGCGGGTGATCCACTGTTCAACCACCGTCTCGTCCACGAGAGCGCCGCGGATGGCGGCGACCTGCTGGTCAATCACCGGGCTCTGGCCGAGAAACTGCTGGGTAAACTGAGCATTGCCGCCGAAGAGGGCCAGAAGCTGAAAGTTCTGCGTAATCTGACGGGCATAGGCCTGGCGCCGCTCGGTCCAGTACCCTGAACGGGAGAGTTCAATCGCGCCGACGCGGGCGACGGGGCGGCTGGGCAACCAGAGGTTTTCGTAGGCCAGGCCGATCAGCACGGCCAGGAGGGCCAGGCCAAGGGCCGCGGCGGTCACCAGGATGACCAGCCGCTGGCGTTGCTCTTCCTGGAGCTTACGGGCAGCGACGCGCCGGGGGCCCGGGGCGCCGCCCGCTGGCTTCGCGCGCGCGGCGGGCGACTTCGGGGCGCCGCCCCGCTGAGGGTTGTTTGGAGTTTCTGCCATGATGATGTATGTAAGGCGCGATGCGGGAAGCGCGCTTCACGGCACGCCTCCCGCATCGCGGAGGCATCAGGAGAGGACGTTGACCATCTGCTGGAGCAAGTTTTCACATTCTGGCGGTGGGCAGCGGGCGGCGCGGCGCCCTGCGCATCATTTGCTGGTCGTTCCGGCGACTGCGCTGCCAGAACGACCACCAAACATCAGAACGGAATATCCTCATCACCAATGTCAGGCGGCGGCGGAGGTTGCGCGCCGCCCCGCTGCGGGCGGTGCGTTTCGCGCGGCGGCGGGTAATCATCGGGCTCGCGGCTGGAACGGCTATCGAGCATGATTAGATCGCTGGCGATCACCTCGGTGCGATAGCGCGTCTGGCCGCTCTGCTGATCCTCCCACGAACGGGTCTGGAGGCGACCTTCCAGGTAAACCCGCGCGCCTCTGGTCAGGTACTGGTTGCAGGTCTCAGCCAGGCGGTTCCAGGTCACAATGTTGAACCACTCGGTCTCATCGTGGATCTCGCCAGCATTGTCGCGCCATTGCCGCCCTACGGCGAGGCGAAACGTCGTCACCGGGTTGCCCGAGGCGGTGTAGCGCATCTCGGGATCGGTGCCGAGGCGTCCGATCAGCATGACTTTGTTCAGATCACGTGCCATTGCTCGCCTCTCCTTAGCGCCTAGGGCATCTGCGCAGCGGAGCGTTGGCTCACCCCTCATCGCTCTCGCCAATCGGCTCGACCGTCTCGGCCTCCTCCTCTACTTCGGCAACCGGCGCGGAGGAAGAACCTTTCTGCTCCACAACGGTGATCAGGTAGCGCAGGATAGTGTCGGTCAGTTTAAGGGTTCGCTCCACCTCGATCACCCTGGCGGCGCTGAGACTGAAGTGCATCAGCACGTAGTAGCCCTCGGTGAAATTACGGCGGCTGGGCTCGCCGGTCACATACTCGCGGATAGGATAAGCCAGCTTGCGCCGGCCCCACGGCGACGAGTGGTTCACTGATTGCACCTCGCCGCCATTCGACTCGATGGCCTGCCGTACCCGTTCCACTACTGCCGCCACCCCCTCGTCGCTCGCTGCCAGGGGGCTGATAATGAACATCAACTCGTAGTCACGACGACGTTCGCGCACGTATTCCTCCTCTGGTGACGTCCCGCTCGACCTATTCTCGCCCGGCTGCGCGGCCCGGGGAGCGCGGCGGAACAGAAAGAAAGATGGGCCGCGCCTGACGGCGCAGCGCCGTACCTGTATCAACGCGAGATTATACCACGGGTCCGGGCGAAAGGGCAACGGAGTTCTTAGTACGATGGTGTTTCCGGCTAACCGAGCACATATCTACCGCAGATCAACAAGCCCGTCCTCTACGCTCCCTGGCACGCTCCACTGTAAGCCCGAAAGCAATCGTAGTACAATGACAGTCCAGACAACGCGGCGCTGCCGCGCCGCGCGCAGCCGCCAGGTGCCGATGGCCAGCTCTCCGACAACCGTTGCCGCGCCCCGCTGGAACACTCGAGGTCGCCGTCTGCTCCTCGCTGTCGGGCTGGGGGTGATCCCCGCCGTGCTGGTCGCGCCCGCCGGACGGCTGATGGTGGCGATGGCGCTTGTGCTCCTTGCACCGGGCTACCTCATCGAGCGACGCCTGGCCCCGCCGCTCCCGTTGCTGGCGCGGCTGAGCCTCTGGCTGGCGCTGAGTCTCAGCCTCGTTCCACTGGCCTACCAGTGGCTCCATGTCGCGCGCGTGGCCCTCGGCGCGCCGGGCCTCTGGCTGGCTGCCGTGCTGCTCGCCTGCGCCACCCTGGTCTGCGCCTGGCGCGACCTGGGGGCCGCCCCCGGCGCCCCTTCCGCTCAGGCGCTCGCCGATCTGCGCCGGGCTGGCGCGCTCACCGCGATCATCTTCGCCCTGACCCTGTGGACCCGCTTCGTGCAGATCGAGGGTCTGGCCTTCCCGCCCTGGGTTGATTCGGTGCACCATGCCCTGCTTGTGCGCGTCGCCGCCGAGACGGGCACGGCCCCGCTGTCCTTAGAACCGTACCTGCCGGTGCGAGACCTGCCCTACCACTGGGGCTACCACGTGACCATCGCCACGCTGCTGCGGCTGAGCGGTACGAGCCTTCCCCAGACTCTGCTCGTCAGCGGGCAGATCCTCAACGCGCTGAATGCGCTGACGGTCGCCGGACTGGCCCTCGCGCTATGGGGCCGCCCGCTGGCCGCGCCGGTGGCGGCCCTGATCGTCGGCCTGGTGTCGCTGATGCCGGCGTACTACCTCTCGTGGGGGCGCTACACTCAACTGGCCGGCCTGCTGATGCTGCCCGGTCTGGCCATTGCCTGGAACGCGGCGCTGCATCACCGGGGACGAGGGTGGTGGCTGGCCGTGGCCCTCTGCCTGGCCGGGCTGAACCTGGTGCACATTCGGATGTTGATCTTCGGCCTGCTGCTCCTCGCGGCCCTCGGCCTGGTCTGGGCCGCCGGGCGACCCTGGGCGGAGCTGCGAGCGCGCCTGCCCGGCGCTGCGGCGGCTGCGGCCGCCGCAGCCGCGCTGACCGCCCCGTGGCTGGCGCTGATCATCAATCGCGCCCTGCTGCCCGCGGCGGCAGCGGGCGAACTGGCCGGCAGCGGCAGTTACAACGCGCTGAACGAGAACCTGCTGTGGATTGCGCCCAACCGCATGCTGGTCGCCCTGGCCCTTGGCAGCGCACTGCTCGCCCTGTGGCGGCGCGAACGCGCTGGCGCCGCGCTGCTGATCTGGGTCGGGTTGCTGGCGCTGGCGACCAACCCCTGGCTGCTGGGCTACGCGCTCCCCGCCGCCGGAGCGGTAACGCTGATCAACGGGGCGCTGCGTCGCAAGCCGCTGCTGGCCCTTGCCGGCGCAGTTCTGCTGCTGCTGAACCCGGCCCTGGTCAAACTCCCCTACCTCTGGCTGCTGCCCAATGATGTGCTGGTCATCAGCCTGTTCCTGCCCCTGGCGCTGCTCATCGGCGGCGGCGCGGCGCTGGGTTGCCGCTGGCTGGAGGCGATGCGCCCGCGCCTGCGTCCCTTCCTGCTCCCGGTCATCGCCATTATGGTGATCGGCCTGGGAGTCTGGGGCGCGATCAACAGCCGCGCAATCATTAACCCCGTCACCCTGCTGGTGCGCCCCGGAGAGCCGGAGGCCCTGGCCTGGGCCGCGGCGGAGACGCCGCCAGAGGCGCGCTTCCTGGTCAATGCCGCGCCATGGCTGCCCGCGGCGCGCCGCGGCGCCGACGGCGGCTGGTGGCTGTTGCCGCTGGCCGGGCGCTGGACCAGCGCGCCGCCGGTCGTCTACGTGTACGGCCCGCCCGACTATGTCGCCCGCGTCAACGCTGCGGCCGATACGGTGATCGGCTACGCGCCCGGCCAGGAACAGGCGATCTTCGACCTGATCCGCGCCGAGGGCATTACCCATATCTACCTGGTAGAAGGCGTAGGGCCGCTACAGGCCGGCCTCTTCGCCGGGCGCCCCGGCTATGTGCAGGTGTATGGCCGCAACGGGGTGACGATCTTCGCCGTGGATCATACGGTTCGAGATGAGCGGTTTGGGCGATAGGTAATGATGCCGGCCACCGTCACTTGCGCCGCGCCCAATCCGCAATCTACCATCCCTCCCTCAGGGCGTTGGCGTCGCCTCGGAGGTGGCGCCCGGCTCGGGCGCGCCTCCCGGCGCAGGCGTGCTGCCTGGCTCTGGAGACGGCGTGATGTCCGGGTTGCCTGGTATGGGCGAGGGCGTCGGAACGGGGACCGATCGCAGCGTGACCTGCACCTCCGGCGGGGGGCCGCTCAGGCTGACGCCAGGTGGCAGTGCAACGCTCACCGGCAGGCGATAGATGCCGGGGCCAAGATCGCTCACGGTCACGACCGCCCGCAGTGGCGTCTGGCTCAGCGTTGCCAGGGCCTGACTCGTGCCCGCCAGCGTCAACTCAACCGTTGACGGGACAACGCTGACCTGCAAGCCCGCCGCAAGGCCCGCTACCGTCACCGGGGCCGGCAACTGGATCTGCAGAGGCAGGTTCACCGGCGCCACTTGCACAGTGACCCGAACCTGATCCGGCTCGCCCTCACGGGGCGAGGTGCCTTCGGGAAAGATGACCGCCACGGTCTGCTCCAACGACGCGCGGGCGCCGCTCACATCAATCGGCGCAGTGCGCAACACCTCTACCAGATCGAGAGGTCCGGAACTGCCGGCCACTGCGATCAGCGGCGGGTTGACGGCCACTCCGGCAATGGCGTAGCCAGGCGCGGGCAGGCCCACCACCACCGGCTGCACCGGCACCAGTTTCAGCCCCACTACCGGTTTGATCGGGATCTCCACCGTGACCGTCGCTGGCGTAAGTTGCACCCCCTCCACCGACTGCCCGCGCGCATCCATCGCCGTAAGCGCCAGGGGCGCCAGATACGTGGCCCGCAACTGCTCAATGTTGGCCGTAGCCACCGCGGCACTCACCCGTTCGACCCGGCTCAGCGGCCCCCGCACCTCGACCAGCTCGATCCGCTGGCCGCCGTAGGTGATGCTCGGCTCACCGCGCTCAAAGCTAAAGGGCAAGTTGCCCTGCACCTGGAGATTGATCGGGACCGGGCGGACGCTGACTTGTTCCAGCCGGACGGGCACCGACGATGGATCGACGAGGCGCGGGGTAAAGGAGATGTTGTTCCGCGTCGGTCGAACGTTCACCGGCACAATATGATCGCCCGGCTCCAGGTTGCTCAGATCGATTACCGCGCGCACGTCCACCGGACGCAACTGCGCCAGTTGGCGACGGTCGGTTACCAGCACCACATCCACCTGCGGCAGCGCCTGAGTCGGCAGACCATTGGCATCAACGATCACCAGCCCCTCCCTGAGACCGGTAACCTCCAGTTGCAGATCAGAAAAGGTCACACTCTCTTCGGGGTTCTGGCTAAACGAGACGAAGGCCCAGAGCGAAAAACTGAGGCCTATCGAGAGCGCAACCCGCAGCAGCATGGCGCGAAAGCTAGACATTCCGCCTCACACCCATCGTTGAACAGGTTGCGGTGACATTCCACGCGCCTGCCTGGAGAGATGGGGGGAAGTTACGCCCTCCGCGCATCCGTGGAACGACTGCACAAAAGGCTCCGCACGGCCATGGAGCCGCTGCAATCGGTAATGACATTACTTCCCTTCAGCTTCGAGCGGCACGCTCAGCAATCCGGCCAGCATGGTACGCAGGCGCGCCTCGGTCAGATAACTGGCCATGCGTCCGTCCTGCACCAGCGAGATCGCTCCCGTCTCCTCAGAGACCACCACCGCCAGCGCGTCAGTCTGTTCACTGATCCCCTTGGCGGCCCGGTGGCGCGTCCCGTAGCGGCGTGGTCCAATCACATCTTCACTGAGCGGCAAGACCACATTCGCGGCAAGAATGCGATTGCCGCGCACAATCACGGCCATATCGTGCAATGGCGCATTGGGATAAAAAATATTCAGCAACAGGGCCGTGGAAATGCGCGAGTCAAGGATGACCCCCCGTTCAGCATACTCCTGCAACCGCGAATTGCGCTCGATGACAATGAGCGCGCCCACCCCCTGTTGCGAGAGCTGGATCGCTGCGCGACTGATGCTATTGATTGTCTCGAGCAGTTCGGAACGATTGGCGCCAGAGAGAGGGCGGCTGAGCAGTTCACTGGAGCGCCCCAGCGACTCCAGGGCGCGCCGCAGTTCCGGCTGAAACAGCACCGGCACGCCCACGATCAGGGCCGGGGTGACGATCGTGCTCAGCAGCCAGGAGAGCGTCTGCAATTGATCACGGGCAACCGTGCCTACAAAGATGGTCAGCGCCAGCACAATGCCAATGCCGCGCAGCAATTGCACTGCCCGGGTGCCGCGCACGACGCCCAGGAGCCAGTAGATAAGGAGCGCAACAACCAGAATGTCGATCAACGCAAAGGGCGAGGTTAACGGATTGAGCCGCGCCCAGAGACGTGAAAGATCCATAATGAGCCAGGAGCCAGCACGGGGCTATGGCCGTTGCGGGCATGGGCAAAGCAATGCTTGCCCCTACAGGGTAGCGTCGGGCGATAGCTCTGTCAACTTTTCTCACCGAATTGAAAGGTTGGAACCGATTCTGAGACAGAGAAGGGCCTGGCGGGTTTCGCGCGTGGCCTTCCCAACCGTAACGCCAGGCAGGCGGAGGTCGCGTGGAATAGGGTGGAGGCTGCGAGCGAGCTACCCTTCAATCTCCTTGCGCAGCCGGCCCAGACCGGTGTCAATCTCGGCGAACGTCTGTTGCAATTCGCTCAACTGGCCCTGCTGGGCGCGCACGAACCGCGTGAACGGGGCGTTGCGCTCGCGGATCTGGCCGACGGAGCGATCCACCTCGCGCTCGAACTGCCGCTCGACGCTGGCACGCAACTGGCTGCGCATCGTTTCGACCCGCTCGCGCAGGGCCTTTTTGGCCTGCCGCTTTTTGGCCGGTAAAAAGGCAAAGCCGCCCAGGGCCAGCGCTGTCGCGGCCAGGATCCCGGTGAAATCGAGCCAGACGGCGTGGGCCAGGGCCACCACAATTGCCCCCAGACCCACGGCGCCCACCTCGGTGATCGCCGTCGCGGCAATCGAGGAGCGCACCTCGTCGGCCAGTTCAGCCGAAGCGGCCTGCTTATCGTAGCTCGCGACCACTTCGGTGGCCGCCCGGCCCACCGTATCCAGCAACGCGCGCCGGTTATACTCGAAGCTCCCGCCCACGCTGCCGATCAACTTCTCGCTATGCTGCCCGGCCCGGCGCTTGATGTATTCGTCCACGCTCTGTTGCAACCGCAGGTTCTTCTCGATCATCCAATCTACAATCGCATTGACCTTCTGGTCAATCTGTTGATCGAGATCGCCGAGGACTTCTTGCTCGAACATAGCCCGCAAACGTTCGCCATTCATCAGGGTGGGCACCTGGCTCAGACGGATATGCTCGTCGAAGAAGGCTTCGCCGCGTTGCACCAGATCATCGAGGATCTGGTCAATCTCGCCGAGGTAGTATTTCAAATCGTGGCGGAGATCGTCCTTAAACAGGCCGAGTTGCTGTTCCACGTTATCGAGGGTGGCCAGGTCCTCGCGGAGCGTAGCCAGGCGGTTTTCGGTGAGGCCCAGGTAGGCGCCGGTCAACTTCTGGGCCACGCCGAGGGGTGAGAGCAGTTTGAGCCGGACGCGCGTCTCTTCATCCAGGGTACTGATAATGTAGTTCTCAACCTCGCCGAAGCGGCTGGCGGCCCACAGGCGCTCGCGTTCCTCGCCCTCCTGCTGGCGCGCACGCATGGCCTGGCGCGCCGAAACGGGAAAGATCTCCGGCGTCAGACCAAGGAGGGTACGGCTGTTGGTATTGATAAAGCCAACCACCTGCTCGAGTTCCTCGGCGCTGAGGATGTCAATCTTGTTGAGCACGATGATAATCTTCTTGCCCCACTCCTTGATCAACTCCAGAAAGCCGCGCTCGCTCTCAGTGAAGGGGCGGTCGGCCGAGGTGGTAAACAGCACCAGATCGGCGCGTGGAATGAACTGGCGGGTCAACTGTTCGTGGCGGCGGATGACCGCATTGGTGCCCGGCGTATCCACGATGCTGAGCTGGCGCAGCACCTCGGCGGGGTAGGTGGTGACGCGCAGGCCGCCTGATCGAAGCTCGCTGCTTATCTCGTCACCGTACTGGAGGAGGGTGATCGTATCGGTGGTTGGCGTCACCCCTTCGGGGAGGATCTGCTCGCCAAGGAGAGCATTAAGAAAACTCGACTTGCCAGAGTTGAACTCACCGGCAATGACAATCAGAAAAAGTTCTTCCAGGTGATCAATAGTCTCGCGCAGGGCCCGCCGGTCGGCGGGGTCAACATCGGCGCCGAAGCGGTCGAAGGCTGCGTCAAGGCTCTCGAGCAGGCCGCGCAGTTCAGCCAGCAGTTCATCCTGGCGCGCGGTGGTCAACCGCCTGCGCTGGAGCAGGCCTTCCATGAAGGGCATGGGTTAAGCCTCGTTGCAAAAGATTAAGCTCAGGTTATGAGATTTGTAATCTAGAACACACCACAGCGTTGCAAAAGGTGGTATACTCATTCCATCTCCTTCTCCTCTCTCCCCAGGGGTGACGCCTCAAGGCGTCACCCCTGAGGATTCAGGGCCGCTTTGCAGCACCCGCATCTCCGTGTGAACCCTCTGCGAGCATAGCCATGTTGAGCGTGGCGCGGGGACGCCGGGTTCCCGCCTGCCGATGGACGCGCCGCGCGCGGCAAGCGACTGCCCTAGAGGGCCTGGACCGTCACGGTAAGTGCGGCCAGCACAAGGATTAACCCTCCCAGGGCGTAGATCACAATCGGCGCTATCGCGCTCAGGGTCTCCGGGCGAACGCGGCGGGGAGGCCCGTGCATTTCAATGCGCTGGCCGCGCCAGTAGGTGACACGGCGCCCGTTCCCGGACCCCCGGCCACCGATCCCCTCCCAGGCGCGCCAGGCCAGCACGAGCAGATAACCGCCAGGCACGCCCAGCGCCAGAGCGGTGACGAACCAGGGGAGCGATTGGGCGTTAGCCAGAACGGCGATGAAGCCAATCAGCACCAGCCAGCGCCAGTCAAAGCGGAATCCACGCATAGCAGCCTCTTCGGACGCCCTGCGCTCATCATACCACAGAGCGGTGCGTCTCGGAGACGAAGCTGCTACGGTCGCAGGGCGTGAACGAATCGCGAGCCGTCAGGTGCGGCAAGCGGCGCGCGTCCATAACGAGGCGTCTGCGCGATTGTCCTACCTGGCGGTTTTTCCGTGCCAGGCGCGGCTCCGCGGCAACCGCGGCGCCTGACAGGCTTCGTTGACGTCGCTCAGACGGCGGCTATTTACCGTGGACGAGACCGGCGCTGATGGTAGCGAGGGAGGGACCTGGAGCGATGCGTGGCGGGAGCGATGCCAGAGCGCTGGTCACCACCGGCAGGAGGTCATGCAGGTCAACCGGTTTGGCGACATACTTATCCACACCGAGGTCACGCATTTTGGCGCGTAACCCGGGCGTATCATAGGCGGTCAGCACCAGCACGGGGATGGATGGCCGAAAGGTGCGCACCGCCCGTACCAGCGAGATGACTCCGCTCGTATGCGGGCTGGGGTCGACAATCAACAAATCCACCCGACCATCGGCGCAGGCCAGCCAGGCCGCATTTGGGGACGGGGCAACTGTAATGGTAAATTGCTCGCCCAGCAACGTTTGCAGCCCGCGCTGCGTGATCAGTGCGGCGGTGGGATCATTATCAACAATATAAATAGCGATCTGCCTCGGTGGCATAGTGCGATCACTCCTCCGGCGTACAGGAACACATCTAGAATTCTCGCCGGTCGATCGCTCCTATCGTAGCAGTCTCACCGTCCCCTGTGATGGGACGAGGCGACAACTACTAGTGGCGAAGCAACAACTTGTGACAAGTCGCGCGAAGAATTGCTTCTACAGCGCCCAGATGCGAAATAACGGCGCATGTCAAGTGCCTGACTTGCGCGTATAGAACGCGTGACTCCGGACCCTGGCCAGCAGCGGCGCCGGGGTGCAGGCGTGGGCCCGCGCCCCGAACAGCCCCCTGCCGTGGCCCCGTGGCTGGTCTGCGGTCGCGCCTGATGGTCGCAATCAGGCTGATGCCGGGTCCTGGGACTCGCTGTTGACGGGAAGAAAGATGGTGAAGGTGCTGCCTTTGCCCACCTCGCTATCAACGGTGATCCGCCCGCCGTGCTGGGTGACGATGTGGGCGCTGATGGCCAGCCCCAGACCAGTGCCCTGGGGCTTGGTGGTATAGAACGGCTCGAAGAGGTGCGGGCGATGCTCGGGGGCAATCCCGACGCCGGTGTCGCTGATGATCACCCCGATGGTAGCAGGCGCTTCCTGGCGCGCCTTGATCAACTGGGTGGTCACCCGCAACTCGCCGCCGCGGGGCATGGCGTCACAGGCGTTGAGGATGATATTGAGGAAGACCTGCCGCAACTGATCGGCGTGGGCCACGGTCAGGGGCAGATCGGGGTCGAAGTTAGTGGTGGCGGTGATGCGGCCGTGGCGCAGGTGCGTCTGCACCAGTTCCAGCGTCTCGCGGAGGATGCTGTTGATGTTGGTGCTGGCAAGCTCGGAGCGCGAAGGGCGGTAGAAATCGCGCATGCGGGTGATAATGCGGGCGATGCGCCCCAGTTCTTGCTGGGCAATCGAAAGGTAGCCGCGCTGCGGCGCGTCCGGCGGCAGATCCTGTTCGATCAGGTAGAGGCTGTTACGGGCGGCGTACAGCGGGTTGTTGATCTCGTGGGCGACCGAGGCGGAGAGTTCGCCGACGGCGGCAAGCTTGGCGCTCTGGAGCAACTGGGCCTGAGCGGTGTTGAGGCGCGCCTGGGCCTCAGCGTGCAGCGACTGGGTGATGGCCAGGTCGCGTTGGAGCGCCGCGGCCCGCGCCCGCTGGGTCACTTCATCAATGGCAATGGCGGTCAGGTCGCCGAGGGCCTGCACGAAGGGCAGGTCGCGCGGATGGTACAGGTGTGCGCTCACCCCGCCGTAGAGCACCAGAGCCCCCAGACGCTGGTTTTCCAGCCGCAGCGGGGTGAGCAGGGCGCTTGAGGGCGGCCACTGCGGCAGCAAGGCCCGCAACGCCTCACGGTCGGCGTCGCTCAACTGATCAAGGGCCAACTCCAGCTCTGGTCCCACCAGTAACATCGCCCGCGGCGAAAGGGTGGCCAGACCGGCCAGTCCTATTACATGGCCGCAGGCTTGCGCGCCTTCGCCCGCGCGAAGCGTCAGGCGCTCAGTCTCGCCATCCACCAGGTACAGATGGGCGACGCTGGTGCCCGGAAACAGGTTGACCGCCTCGTTAACCACCAGGTTCACAATCGCCTCAACGTCGCGGCTCAGCAGCAGCGCCGCGGTGATCGAGAGGATGGCGCTCAAGCGCGCCTGCAGGTGAACGGCCCGATTGTGCTGCAGATCGGCCTCGCAGGCCAGTTGCTCGGCGCGGGACTCGGCTTCCCGCAACTGCGCCTCCAACTGCGCCACACGGGCCCGCAGGGTCTCCAACTCACCCATAATTATCTCCGCATCGGTCAAAAGTGACAGACAGCGCCAGAACGCGGGATGCGCCTCACGTTGACACTCTGAAGATCAGCGCGCTATAATGCGAGCGATGCCAGTGTCCCAACTATAGTGCTTTTCGGCACGGAGTGCAAACAGCATGAGCCAGCCTGCCCAGGTCCTCGTCGTAGATGACGAACAGAATATCCGCCTCACCTTGAGCGCCCTGTTGAGTCGCGCGGGCTACGTAGTGACCGCGGCGGCCACCGGCGAAGAGGCCGTGGCGCTGTTTGACCGCCAGCGCTTTGATCTCATGCTGGTTGACTTGCAGATGCCCGGAATTAATGGCATCCAGGTGGTCGAGGCCCTCCGCCAGCGCAACCTCGATACGGTGGTGATTGTGCTGACCGGCCACGGCTCGCTCGAAACAGCCATTGAAGGGATGCACCAGGGCATCTTCGACTACATGTTAAAGACGAGCGATCCAGAGCAGATCCTCGATCGGGTCGCAGCCGGTCTGGCAGAGCGGGCGAAGCGCCAGCGGCAGTCGGCGCTCATCTCAGCGATCAGCGCCGCGGCCCAGGCCCTCACCAGCGGCGACCCGGCTCCCGAGGCGCTCAATCAACTGATCAGCGGCGTCCAACCCGCAGCCCCGCCGGCGCCCGTCCCGGCCGCCACTGCCAGCGCCCCCAGCAGCGAGCGCCAGTTGACCATCGGCCAGTTGCAACTCGACACCTGGCACCAGACGGCCACCCTCGGCGGACGTTCGCTCAACCTGACGCCGACAGAGTTTCGCCTGCTCCTGTGTCTGGCCGAGCACGCCGGGCAGATGCTCTCCTATACCCAGCTGGTGCGCTGCGCCCAGGGCTATGAGGCCAGCGATATGGAAGCCGGCGAGTTGATCAAGCCCCATATCCACCACCTGCGCCAGAAGATCGAGCCCGACCCGAGCACGCCCCGCTATCTGCTCAACGTCCGCGGCAAAGGGTACATTCTGCAGATCGACTAAACGCATGACCGAGACAAGCGCCATTCCACCACGCCTGCGGGCGATTATTGAGGAGTTCAAGGGCTGCGGGCGCGACGAGAAGCTTGAACTGCTCCTCGAGTATGCCGATCGCCTGCCGCCGCTGCCTGAATACCTGCGCGAACGGGCCGCCGCGGGCATGGAGCAGGTTGACGAGTGCGCCAGCCCGGTGTTCCTGCACACCGAACGCCAGGGCGACGGGCTGGTGTTCCATTTCGATGTGCCGCCTGAGTCCCCGACGACGCGCGGCTATGCCGCGCTCCTGGCCGAAGGGCTGCGCGGGTCCGCTCCCGCCGAGGTGCTGGCGGTGCCGGCGGATTTCTTCGTCGAGATGGGCCTGCACCAGATCCTCAGCCCCCAACGCATTAACGGCATCAGCGCCATCCTGGCCTATATGAAGCGCCAGGCCCTGCGGTTGATGTAAGAACTTCAGGCATGCGAGGGCCGGAGAGCAGCGCCCTCCCCGGCCTTCTTCCAGCGCAAGCTCGCCTCCGCTCCGTAGCCGTTCCTTACCGCTACGTTGCGACTTGTTCTCTCCTCGCCGCCCTGTCCCCTGCTACAAAGAAGGCAGATCCTGCGCCCGTCGCCTTCAACCGCATCGCAAGATAATGCACAGGAATTGCGCGGCAACCGGGGCTTGACGCAGTGCAGCGCAGCCCTTATGATGACTTTGTGAGAGAAGACACGAATACAGCGAGCGACCTATGATCGTTCACCCGTTCCCCGAACCGGCCCCGCACCGCCATCCTTACCGGCGCCTCTGCTCGTTCGCTCCCGCTTCGCTCCACGTCTACCGGCGCGCCCTCCTGCGCCGTTTCGGCTTGCCCGCAGGCAATCGCCCCGCCGCCGTGCTTGACGCCGTGGCGCGCGCCTTGCTGCAGGCCCGCGTATCCTGAGGCGCCCTTCCATTACCGGGGGCTGGCGCTCACCTCAGAGTCAGCGGCAAGTCAGGGCTGGCTTCCAGGCTTACCGCATCTTTCACCATCGCAGCCGAAATGGCCTCCATACACTCCGGACCGAGGGTGCCGCGCGGGCAGCGGTTGACGTTATGGCAGGGGCTGCACGCCAGCCCGGCCCGCAGTACGCGATGGCGGGCCGGGTCGCCCCACGGGCCAAATCGCCCCGGATCGGTAGGACCGAAGAGGCGCACCGTCGGCGTCCCCTGGCTAACGGCAAGATGCAGCGGCCCGCTATCAACCCCCAGCACCAGCGCGGCCTGCGCGAAGAGGGCCGCCAGTTGACTGATACTGGTCGCCCCGGCCAGTTCCAGCGGCGGGTGGCGCATGGCGCCGGCCACCTGGCGCACCAGGGCCTCCTCTCCGGGGCCGCCGGTCAGCAATACTCGCGCCCCGGGGCGCGCCGCCAGAGCATCACCGACGATCGCCCAGCGTTCGGCCGGCCAGAGCTTGGTCACCCCGGCAGTGCCAGGATGGATGATCACCAGGCGTTCGGCGGGAGCAAGGCGGGCGGCAATCCAGGCGTTGGCCCAGGCCCGCTCCGCCGGAGTGAGCGCGAAGCGCAGCGGCGGCGCTCCGGGATACGCAAGTGGTTTCGCGCCGGTAAGCCGGGCCGCCACGTCAAGGGCCTGTCGAGTCACGTGTTCGCGCCCGTCGAAGGGCAACGCCTCGCTGAGCAGCGGCGCACATAGGGGAGAGCCATGGCCGACACGCCGGGGAATGCCCGCCAGCAGCGCCAGCAGGGCCCCCCACCAGTGATCGTCGCGCAGAATTAATGCCGCGTCGTAGCCTTCGCGGCGCAGCAACACGGCGTACCGGAGCAGGGTCAGGAAAGGTTGCAGCCGGTTGCGCCGGCGGGCGCCGTCGCGCTCGAAGCCGGGAAAGGGCAACTCCCGGAGGGTGTCCAGCTCGGGCAGACCCTGCCACATGCGCCGCGCCCAGGGTCCGACCAGCGCGCTGATGTGAGCGTCGGGCAGCGCGGCGCGGAGGGCCTGAAGGGCGGGCGTTGCCAGAAGCAGGTCGCCCAGGTGGTCAGGCTTGATCACCAGGACACGACGCGGCGGGCCAGGGGTGGCCCGCCGGATGAATGGCCGCGCGAGGAGCGCCAGCAAGCGCAGCAAGAACAACTTCATACCCGTTCAGAACAGCATCGCCCCGGCCTCGCGGGCGAGTTGCCGCAGGCGTTCGGCGCCGCTGGCGTTAGCGCGACGCTCCTCCTGGGCGGCCAGTTCATTGAGCTTTTTGACCAGATCGGGGGTGATTTTCGCCACGTTCTTGCGGAGCAGGGCTGTGGCTTCCTTTGGCGTCTCGGCGAGGAGCAACTCATTGATGAAGCGTTCTTCGGGCGAAAGCCGGCTCTGAATGATCTCCACCGCCGCCGCGGCGAGCTGTTCCAGGCGCTGCGCCAGTTCCTCGCGTCCGGAGCGCTGGGCGGCGGCGGCATTGGCCGAGAGGGCGATCATGAAGCCCTCGCCGACCCGCTCGGCCCGCTCGTGGAGCGCGGCGAGCGGGTCGGGAGCTTCGAGCACCTCGGCGAGCAGGGCGTTGCCGGCCTCAAACAACGCCTGCGTTTCGCGGTCCAGTCGCTCTATCAGGGCCAGAATGCGCGCGCGCCGCTCGGTCAGGCGGGCCGCCTCATCGGCCTGGCCGGCGGCCTGCGCCGCTTCGATGCGCTCCGTCCACGCCTGGAAGAAGCTGTAGTCAAGCACCGGGCGCAGTTCGGCTACCGCCTGCTCAAGCTGATCATCGGGGATCGTCAGCAGCCGTTCGATGGCCTGACGCACCTCGTCGGCGGCTGCCGCGGCCCCGCCTTCGCCGATGAGGTTGTTGAGGCGTTCATGCACCTGCAACAGCAATGTGCGCGATTCCGCCTGCGAGTCGGGCAGCGCCTGAATGAACGCTTCGAGAGTGGCGAAGAACTCCGGGGTAAAATCCGCCCGACGCCGGGCGACCAGCGCATTGAAACGCTCCTCACTGTTCACCGCGGTGGCCAGTTCGCTGATCAGATCGACGTAGGCCCGCTGGCGTTCCAGCGTCTCACGGCTGACGCCATCGGCTTCGAGAATCGTATCGAGCAGCGACGCCAGGGTCAGAAAGCGCCGCGGCGCCAGCAGGTATGCCCGTGGCGCATCGGCGGGCAGCGAGCGGAGCAGGAAACTGGTCGCCTCGCCAATGAAGCGCTCTTGCTCCTCTGGCGGCGTGTTCAACTCCTGGGGAAAGTAGACCAGGCAGAGTTGCTTGCGCGGATCGTGGTAGATTAACGGCGCGCCAAGCATGGCGCCTGAACCGCAGTTCGGGCAGACCGCCACATTCAACTGGCCGCTGAGCAAGGCCGTCTTCAGGGCCGGCTGCTCGGCGGCGTCAACCAGGGTATAGAGATTAGCGCGAAAGGGAACGCCACAGGCGGGGCAGGTTATCTGCACAGGCTGAGGGGCGACGGCAGGCATACACTCTCTCCCTGAGGCGAAGGGCGGCAGGCGCACCGCTCCCCTCATTGGCCCCGCGTATGTTTCCAGGGGCGAAGGGGTGAGACAACCACGTTCCCCCACCCATCGTATAGTCCGGGTTTACATCGGCAACGCTGCGGTGATTATAGCAAACCCTTTACGATTGTGTGCAGAGTTTGCACAAATCCGCAGCCTTCAAACCAGCGCCCATCGTATTTGTTAGAGCCGACCTCCGGCCATGTCACCTGACACGACCAATGACAGCGTACAGCGGATCGCTGAGCCAGTGGCAGGGGGACCGGTCAAGGAAGCGAATGTCGGTATAGCATTCGGCCAGTTGAAAATACTGCTGCACCAGTTGACCATGCTGCCGATCGCTGGTCGAAATCCAGATCCGCACCGCCTTGCTGGGGAAGCAGCGGTTGGAGAAGGTGACAATAAACGGCGCGCCGGATCGCAACACGCGCCCCACCTCGGCGAAGACGGTGACTGGATGGACCAGGTACTGCACCGAGACGGTACACACGGCCCCGTCGAACGAGGCGTCGGCAAAGGGCAAACTGGGGTTCTTATTCAGGTCATGAACCAGATACTCGTCAAGTTGCTGATTCAGCCGCATTTCCTCGGCGTTCAACCCCAATCCAACCACATGAGCATAGTGCACCTCCGGGGGCAGGTGGCTGAGATAACTGCTCATCAGGTCGAGGATGCGGCCCCCTGGGGGCAGTTCCTCGCGAAACAACCGTGTCACGGCGGCGCGCGCGGCCTCATCAATATGCGCCGTCAGCCGGGGATAGGTGTAGAAGAGGCGATCATCGCTCTCATCGTAGCGCGTAAAATAACTTCGCGGAAGCTGCTTCTCCCGGCGCACGGCATCTCCTTGGTACGGTTCCAGGCGACCTGTTCGGATGCAAGCGCGACCAGATCGCGTTCCTATGGGTCGCGCCCATCCAACAATCCGCGATCAATCATTCGCACATTCGCAATCTACAATCGCGTGAGGGGGCAGCGCATCAGAGCGCCGTGATGCTGCAAGAATCCTGTTATAGTATAGGCCGACTTTCGATCACGGCGCAAGGGAGGCGGCGCTTTCCAGGATCTGTATCCCCGGGGCAAACTTCGGACGCCCGTTGTTGCGGTGGCGCTGGCAGGTGCGTCACTCCATTCAGCCCGCCGCATGCCGGGCGCTCTGGTTGCCCTGAAGTCTATGGCAGCCGCTTTGCGAGGCCAGAGCAATAATAAGGCGAGAGAGCATATGCACGCAATTCGAGTTCACGAGACCGGCGGCCCCGACGTACTACGCTACGAGGAGGCGCCTGTTCCCGAACCCGCGCCCGACCAGCTCCGCATCAAGGTGGTCGCCACGGGGCTGAACTACATTGACACCTACCACCGCACCGGGTTGTACAAACTGCCGCTGCCGTTCGTCCCCGGCCTGGAGTTCGCCGGAATTGTTGACGCAGTGGGCGCCGAGGTGCAGGGGTGGAGCGTGGGCGAGCGGGTAGCGACGGCCTCGGGGATTGGCGGCTATGCCGAGTATGCCCTGGCGCCGGCGGCAAAGGCGGTGCGCGTACCTGAGTCCATCGACCTCAAACTCGCCGCAGCGGTGATGTTGCAGGGCGCCACTGCCCACTACCTGACCCACAGCACCTATCCGCTCAAAGCCGGCGAGACCTGTGTAGTGACGGCGGCGGCGGGGGGCGTGGGCCTGCTCCTGGTACAAATGGCCAGACGCCTGGGAGCGCGGGTGATCGGGCTGGTTTCAACCGAGGCCAAGGCAGCCCTGGCCCGCGAGGCCGGCGCCGACGAGGTTATCCTGTACACCCAGGAGCGTTTCGACCAGCGCGTGCGCGAACTGACCGGCGGGCGCGGGGCGGATGTCGTCTACGACTCGGTCGGGCGGAGCACGTGGGAGCAGAGCCTCGACTGCCTGCGCCCACGGGGCTACGCGGTTTTCTTCGGCAACGCCAGCGGCCCGGTGCCACCCATCGAGCCGCTGCTGCTGAGCGCGAAAGGGTCGCTCTATCTCACCCGGCCCACGCTGGCCAACTACATCGCCACCCCTGAGGAACTGGCCTGGCGGGCCGGCGATCTGTTCGCCTGGATGGCCGCGGGCGCCCTGCGGGTGCACGTAGAGCGTGAATATAGCCTGCGCGAGGCCGCCGAGGCTCACCGCGCCCTGGAGGGTCGCCAGACAACCGGCAAGGTGTTGATTGTTCCATAGAGGAGAGTGTATGCGCGTCGTAATGAAGTTCGGCGGCACGTCGGTGGGCAGCGCCGACGCTATCCGCCAGGTGGCCCGGATTGTGGCCGAAAGCCGCCGCGAGCACGAGGTGGTGGTCGTGGTGTCGGCAATGAACGCCCCGGATCTGCGCACTACCGACACCCTGATCGCCGCTGCGCGCGCCGCCGCCGAGGGCGACGGCGAGGCGACGGCCCTGGCCGCGCCGCGGCTGCTTGACTTGCACATGCGGGTCGCCGCCGAGCTGCTCAGCGCCGAGGAGCGCGAGGCCCTGGCGCCCGAATTGCAAGCGATGCTCGATTATATGAGCGACCTGTCGCGGAGCATTGCCGTGCTAGGTGAATTGACGCCCCGCGCCCTCGACCTGTTCAGCGGCCTCGGTGAGCGGCTGAACGCCCGCCTGATCGCCGCCGCGCTGCGGAGCGCCGGGGTCCCCGCCCAGGCCGTAGACGCGACCGGGCTGATCATCACCGATGAGCGCTACGGCGCCGCCTCGCCGCTGATGGACGAAACCCGCGAGCGGTCGCGCGAGCGGCTCCTGCCGCTGCTGGCCGAGGGAGTCGTGCCGGTGGTCACGGGCTTCATCGGCGCCACGCGGGCCGGCGTGCCCACCACCCTGGGGCGCGGCGGCTCCGATTACTCCTGCGCCATCCTCGGCGCGGTCCTCGATGCCGATGAAGTCTGGTTCTGGAAAGAGGTTGACGGGGTGCTCACCACCAACCCCAACGTGGTGCCGGAGGCCCGCACCCTGCCGCGCCTGACCTACAGCGAGATGGCCGAACTCTCCTACTACGGGGCCAATGTGCTGCATCCGAAGACGGTGCTGCCGCTGGTGCAACGGCGCATTCCCATCCGCATCCGCAACACCTTCAACCCTGATCACCCCGGCACGCTGATCAGCGCCGAGGAGAGCGCCGGGGCGGCCAAAGCAGTGACGGCAATCAAGGATGTGAGCCTGATCACTGTAGGCGGGCCGGGGATGCTCGGCGTCACAGGGGTTGCCGCGCGCATCTTCGGGGCCGTGGCCCGCGCCGGGGCCAATATTCTGCTCATCTCGCAGGCCAGCAGCGAGCAGAGCGTGTGCCTGGCGGTGCCGCGCACCGAGGCCCCCGCAGCAGTCGCCGAGCTGCGCCGCGAACTCGCCAGCGAGTTTTCGGCCCACGACGTCGAACACATTGATGTGCAGGACTCAGTGGTGATCGTGGCACTGGTAGGCTCAGGGATGCGTGGCACGCCGGGGATCGCCGGGCGCCTCTTCGGGGCGATGGGCGCAGCAGGCATCAATGTGATCGCCATCGCCCAGGGCAGCACCGAGAACAACATCTCACTCGTGGTAGCTGCGGAGGAGGGCGACCGGGCCGTTCGGGTGATCCATCAGAGCTTCGGGTTGTAACCCGCGGGTGCCACCTGGAAGGTTGCACCCGCGGGCAACCCGAGCATCCTCTGCGCGACGGGTCGGTCTGGGAGGGCTTTCGCCCTCCCAGGATTATCCGGAGTTTCATCTGCTGGTGTGCGACGCAGCCGTATGGGTGACCGGTATGAAAATCGCCATCTTCACCGAAACCTTTCTACCCAAGATTGACGGCGTGGTGACGATTCTGTGTCAGGCCCTGGAACGCCTGCAGGAGAAGGGCCATCAGGTGTTGCTCTTCGGGCCGCCGGGAGGGCCAAAGGAGTACGCCGGCGCCGAGATCGTGGGCGTGGGAGGGCCGCCGCTGCCCTTCTACCCCGAATTACGCATCAACATCCCCCGGCGCTTCGTCTGGGAGCGGATACGCAGCTTTCAGCCCGACCTGGTGCATATCGTCGCTCCGTTTTTCCTCGGACCTTTCGGCCTCTCCTATGCGCGGCGGCTGAACGTGCCAATCCTGGCCTCCTTCCACACGCACGTGCCGCGCTACGTGCGACACTACGGCGGGGCCTTCATCGAGCCGGTCATCTGGTCATACCTGCGCGCGCTGCATAATCAAGCGCATCTCAACCTCTGCCCGAGCACTGAAACGCTCAAAGATCTGCGCCGTCACGGCTTCGCGCGGGTGCGCTGGTGGAAGCGCGGGATTGACACGCACCGCTTCAGCCCTGGCCCGCGCGATCCCGCGATGCGTGAGCGGCTGAGCGGCGGGCGACCCGACGAGTTGCTGGTAGTGTACGTGGGACGACTCTCGCCCGAAAAGCGCCTGGAGACGATCCGCGACCCGCTGTTCAGCGTGCCGGGCGTGCGCCTGGCGATGGTTGGCGGCGGCCCCAGCGAAGAGCAGCTCAAGCGCCATTTTCGCGGCACTCCGACCACTTTCCCCGGCTATTTGCGCGGTGATGATCTGGTGGCGGCCTACCGGGCCGCCGATGTGTTTCTGTTTCCCTCCACCACTGAAACTTTCGGCCTGGTGGCCCTGGAAGCCATGGCCTGCGGCGTGCCGGTGGTCGCCGCCAGCGCTGGCGGCGTGCTCGACATCATTACCAATGGGGACAACGGGTTGCTCTTCGACCCCGAACGCCCCGAGCAGATCGGGGCCCTGGTGCGGCGCCTGAAGGACGACCCGGATCTGCGGCGCGGGCTGGCCCAGCGCGGGGTGCTTCACGCTCGCGGGCGCTCCTGGCAGGCCACCATGGACCAGTTGATTGACTACTATCGCCTGGCGACGCGGGTCTTTCAGTGTTCGCAGGCGCGGCGCCGGCGCCTGGCGGGAGCGATGTAGAAAATATGGGGAACCCGGGGTTCCCCATACCCTTCACTGCGCGTTGGGAGGCCCTCACGCCCTCTACAAGCGGCTAATCCGCCGCCGCCTCGCGCTCGACGGGGCGGGCCCCGGTCTCGCGCCAGTTGACGTTTGGCAGGATCAGGTGGGGCTTGACGTTGTGGCGATAGCGCTGCACCACGTGGATGACCGACTCGAGCAGCGTATCGCTGAGGTAGTGAGGTTGCAGGCCGAGGCTCAGCAGGCTGGTATTGACGGCATTGTAGTAGTGCGACTCCTTCTCAACCCGGGGATTGGGCAGATGGTTGATGGCGACCTCGAGACCAAGTTCGCGTCCGGTCGCCTGCACAGCCTGGGCGAGTTGCAGTACGCTGAACTGCTCGGTGAACTGGTTGAAGACCCGAAACTCGCCGGGCGCCGCGGGGTTGAGCATCGCCAGTTCGACACAGGCCAGGGTGTCGCGGATATCGAGGAAGCCGCGGGTCTGCCCGCCCTCGCCATAGACCGTGAGCGGGATGCCAACCACGGCCTGCACCAGAAACCGATTGAGCACGGTGCCGAATACCGCGTCATAGTCGAAGCGCGTGCGCAACCGCTCGTCAATCAGGATCTCATCAGTATCCACGCCATAGACTACGCCCTGGTTGAGATCGGTGGCGCGGAGGCCCCAGATCCGGCAGGCGAAGTGGATATTGACGCTGTCATGCACCTTTGAGGCGTGGTACCACGAACCAGGCATCTTCGGGTAGGGCAGGGTATCGGTGCGGCCCTTATGGGTAATCGTGATATAGCCCTCTTCGATGTCAATGTTGGGCGTGCCATATTCGCCCATGGTGCCGAGCTTGATCAGGTGACAATCAGGCGCGTACTCGGCGATGGCATAGAGCACGTTGAGCGTCCCCGCGACATTGTTCACCTGCGTATACACAGCGTGGCGACGGTCAATCATGGAATACGGAGCGGCGCGCTGCTCGCCGTAGTGCACGATTGCCTCAGGCTGGAACTCCTGCACCACCGGTCCGAAGAACGTATAGTCGCAAATGTCACCGATGTGAGCGGCAATCTTCCGGCCTGTCAGCGCCTCCCAGAGACCGACCCGCTCCTGCAACGAGGCGATCGGCACGAGGCTCTCGGTGCCAAGCTCGTTGTCGTAGCCACGGCGGGCCATGTTGTCTACCACCGCCACATCGTGACCGCGCGCCGACAGGTGCATCGCGGTAGGCCACCCCAGGTAACCATCACCGCCAAGGATCAGCACACGCATCGAAGATTCTCCTCTGCTCTTCCGCGCGAGTTGTCGGCGAGGCGCATTCGCCTTCGCCCGCTCGCAGACGCGGCTGCCCGCGAGCGCGCCTATGATACCGGTTCACGTGCCAGCGCGCAAGTTGGAAGAGACCAGGGTAAACCGTGGAGGACCCTGAAGGGATCACAGCCTGCTGCACCGAAAAGCAAGCTGCACTATCTCAAGAAAACCCGGCCTTCATCGCGGTACTATCGCGATCCGCAGACGGCCAGAGTAAACTGGGGAAGCCGAGTTTCCTTATTACCCTGCCTGATGGGGATCGATCCAGGTTGTTTACGGCCCAATCCGTAATCTAAAATCTCAAATCGCACTACGCGCCGCGCTTCTGCCAGTAGCGCGCCAGACCGCGCCAGCTCAGCGCCAGGTCGCCAGACTGCTGGGCCAGCACGGCTCGTTCGGGCGCGCTGAGGCTGGCTACTTCGGCGGCGCCGAGGGCCTCGAGCGCGGCGATCTGCTCGGCTTCGCTGCGCCCGCTGCGCAACCCCTCGCGCACCAGTTCGGCCCAGCGCAGCAACCGTTCGCGAAAATCGGCCAGGTGGAACTCCACGTCATTGAAGGCGCCAAAATGGGTCAGGCAGAGCCAGCCCGGAGTCAGGGCGGCGATCATGTCGAGGGTTTGCAGCCAGGCCTCGACATCCACATCGGGCGGCGGGGTGGCCGGGCGGGTGAAGGGCCGCCCCGGCAGGCGCACGCCGGTGTTGTCGCCCACGAATGCTGCGCCGCTCTGCTCGTCGAACCAGACCAGGTGGTGCTTGGCGTGCCCGGGGGCATCGTAGGCCCGCAGCGTCCGCCTGCCGAGACGCAGCGTTTCGCCGCCCACCAGGGTCAGGATGGCCGCCGCCGGTACAGGCATGGTACGGCCCCAGAGGGTTTCCAGCCGATCGCCCCAGAGCATCCCTGCGCTGCTGACCAGCCGGGAGGGGTCAATCAGGTGAGGCGCGCCCTTCTCGTGCACATGAACCTGGACGCGGGGGTTGCGGGTGAGGATCATGCCGGTGGCGCCGGCATGGTCGAGATGGATGTGGGTCAGCACAACGTGGCGGAGGTCGTCGAGGGTCAGACCGTGGGCCTGGATCCCGGCCTCAAGGCTGGGCAAGGTGGCCGCCGGCCCCGGATCCACCAGGGCCGGCTCATCGCCCAGAAGGACGTAACTCGCCACCACGTGGGCGCGGCCCATGTGATGCGTGTCAATGACGGCCACGCCGTCGGGGTGGTGTAAGGCTTCCATGGCTGCCATCATACCATAGCCATGGTTCAGCCGTAACAGGGGAATGTCGGGTTTCCTCTACAGAGCAACCCTGAGGGTTGCCCTACTCCTCGCGGCGCTCATCGGGGGCCGGTTCGCGGCGCGGGGCGGCGGCGCGAGCCGGGCGGCTCTGCCACTCGCTGATCAGTGCGCGCGCCTGCTCCCCGCTCAGAGCGTCGCTGTCAACCCCGAAGCGGCGAACCAGCTCCGCGTCCAGATCCAGGCCACGGGAGTGGGCCAGGCGCGCCAGGGCCTGTAACTGCTTCTCGGTCGCCGGAAGCGCGCCTTCATCAACCGCGCGCGCCGCTTCGATGCTCCGGGCCCGCGGCTCGGCAGCGTAGCGGGCGCGCTCTTCGGCCAGTTTCTTCAGCTCGTCAATAAAGCTCGAAGCCTGGCCCTTGGTCATCGTTACCAGGTCCACGCCCTGCTCGCCGGCAAAGGCGGTCAACTGGTCGCTCGTCCAGTTCAACTGGTCCTGAAGCGTTGCGATGTAGTTGCGCTGTTTCTCGCTGGCGGGGGCGTCAGGATCGCGCACCGTAATCGCTGGAGGCGGCCCCTGCGCCTCGCGCACGCCGGCCACCTGCTGCTCAATCGCCTCGCGCTGCGCGCGGTAGATGCGCCAGCCCAGTTCAACCGCCTGCTGCACGTCCTCATCGCTGGCGTCAATGGGCAGGGTGATCGTTTCTTCAAGCGTAATGTAGTCTTCGCCGAGGCGTATGGCCGCGCGATAGGTGCGCGTAACCGTGCGCTCGTCGCCACGGGGAGTGGTCATAGGTGCGCTCCTTCGAGGGCGCCGCTGCCGGTCTCTCTCCGACGCTCCGTGTCTGCTCGCGCTTACCGTCCGAGGATGTTCCCATCCCCCGCGCTGTCGTCCGGCCTGCGGGCAGGTATAGAACATTATAGCACATTTGTGCCATTTAACAAGGAGCCATCGTGTTCACATCTACCGACCGCGTTCGCTCCGCAGAGAACGCGGAGGAGACGGAGGGCTGCAAAAAAGCTCATCCCCTGCGTGCTCTGCGGTTCATCTGAACGCATTCCAGGAGACCTGCGCCACAGCAGAGTCAGGGCCTGTACCAGATCCTCGGGGCGCGCCCCGAACCCGCCGCGGGAAATGGAGTTGCTCAGGCTCTGCGCACCCATGCCAGGTTCGTATGAAAGGTGCTTTGCCCAGCCAGATCGGCCAGATCGTCGGGAGTGGTCCAGTTAATGTTGCGACCATCGGGCGAGAGGCTGCCCCAGTGACCCTTGGGGGCCACGGCAACGCCAGAGGGCACGTCGTCGGTGACCACGGCGCGCAGGCGACACCAGCCACGCTCGTTTTCGACCACCACCTCATCGCCGTCGCTAATGCCGCGCGCCGCGGCATCGGCAGGGCTGATCTCGATGAACGGCGCGCCTTCCTTTGCCTGCAGATCAGGCTGGTTGGCCATGCTCGATGAAACGAAATGGTGCGACGCGCCCGACAGGACGATCAGCCGTTCGTCGTCGGGGCGCGCGGCCCGTTCGCGCAGGGCCAGCGGCTCAACGTAGTCGGGCAGCGGGTCGAGCCCCTGAGCGGCCATGGCCGCGCTGTACAACTCTACCTTGCCCGACGGAGTAGGAAAGACGCCGTTGGCAAACGGCGCCTCGGCGCCCTCCAGGTTTAGCCGCACCGTCCCCTCGGCCTGTAATCGCTCCAAAGTGATACCGGCCAGGAAGGGATTCCTGGCGCGGGTGGCGTCAAGCACCCCGCGAATGGCTTCCTCGGCGCTCTCGCGCAGCCACGGCTCGGTGTAGCCCATCCCTGCGGCCAGGAGGCGCATCACGTCCCAGTTGCTCCGGGCCTCTCCTCGTGGCGGGATGGCGGGGTGATTGTATTGCAAGAAGCGATGCCCGTAGGCTGTGTGCAGGTCGACATGCTCGAGTTGCGTGGTCGCTGGCAGCACCAGGTCGGCGTAGCGGGCCGTGTCGGTGAGGAACTGCTCGTGCACCACCGTGAAGAGGTCCTCCCGCAGCAGGCCCTGGACGATCAGGCCGGCATTGGGCGCGGAGGTCACCGGATTGGCTCCGTAGACGTAGAGGGCCATAATCGGCGGATCGCGCACCTCGCCGGTAAGAGCGGCGCCCAGGCGGTTCATGTTCACGATGCGCGGCACGGGCGGGCAGTCCCGGTGATGCGCCAGCGCCTCGCCATCCCAGGCTACGTAGCCGCCGGTGGAGAAGGCCAGGCCGCCGCCCCGCACGCCGTACTGCCCCACCACGGCGGGCAGGCAACATAGGGCGCGGAAGGTCTGCCCGCCGTTCTGGTGCCGTTGCACTCCATCGGCCGT
The DNA here is from genome assembly GCA_025057155.1 of Chloroflexaceae bacterium. Lineage (NCBI taxonomy): Bacteria > Bacillati > Chloroflexota > Chloroflexia > Chloroflexales > Chloroflexaceae > Chloroflexaceae bacterium. The sequence continues at coordinate 83,409 of JANWYD010000004.1, read as the reverse complement.
TTTGAGCAGGGCGGGCTTCGTCGAGGCATACCGGCGCGCCAGGGCCACGATGGCATCGGCAGGGACGCCGGTCAAGGCGCTGGCCCGCTCGGGAGGGTACTGCATGGCCCGCTCGCGCAACGCCCGCCAGCCCAGACTGTGCGCCTCCAGCCAGGGCTCATCGTGCAGCCCTTCGCTGAAGATCACCTGCATCAGGCCCAGCGCCAGGGCCGCGTCGGTGGCCGGGCGCACCTGGATGTGCTCATCCGCCGAGCGGGCGGTAAGGGTGCGGCGCGGGTCAATGACCACCACGTAGGCGCCCTGTTTCTGGGCCTGGCGCAGAAAGGGCATCACGTGGGGCGCGGTGCTGGCGGGATTGTGTCCCCAGAGCAGGATCAGGCGGCTGTGGAGCAGATCGGCGTAATCCGGGCCATGCCTGGCCCCCAGGGTGGCCGCTACCGCGGCGTGTGCCGCCGCGCTACAGATTGAACGTTCCAGCCCGCTCGCACCCATGCGGTTCCACAGGCGCTGGTTGCAGATGAGCATCTGCACCAGGCCCAGGGTGCCGCTGTAAGAGTAGGGCAGGATCGCCGCCGCGCCGTAGGTGGCGATAATCTCGCGCCAGCGAGCGGTAATGGTCGCGATGGCCTCGTCCCAACTGATGCGTTCCCAGCGCCCCGCGCCCTTCGGCCCCGCCCGGCGCAAGGGGTAGAGCAGCCGGTCAGGGCTGTAGACGCGCTTCAGGTAGGGTCGCACCTTGGCGCACAACCAGCCGCGGGTTACGGGGTGATCCGGGTCGGCGTAAAAGCGCAGCGCCTGCCCATCCTGCACCTCGGTGATAGTGGCGCAGGTGTCGGGGCAGTCGTGCGGGCAGCAGCCGCGAATGCGCATCATCAGGGATCCCCTTCCTTGTCTGTATAATCGCCGTAGTCGTCCGTGCGCTGCGCGCACCGCGGGGACGAGAGCAAGTTGTTCCTTCAAGCGAGCGCGGCCCTGCTGGACTTGCCGGTCGCTTCATTTTATGTTGACCTGGAGGAACGCTCCAGTTCCAGCAGCGCCCGCTTGCGCTCGAGGCCCCAGCGAAAGCCCTGGAGGCCGCCGTCGCGGCCTACGGCGCGGTGGCAGGGCACCAGCAGGGCTACCGGATTGGCCGCGCAGGCTCCCCCTACCGCCCGCGCTGCGCCCGGCCCCAGGCCCAGCGCGGCGGCGATCTGCCCGTAGCTGCGCGTCTCCCCATGGGGAATGGCGCGCAACGCCTCCCAGACCCGGCGCTGGAAGGGCGTGCCGGGCAGATCAAGGGGCAGATCGGGGCACGGCCCGCGCCCCGCAAGGTAGTCGGCCAGCCCCGTGGCGATAGCGGCCAGCATGGCATCGTCGCGCGCGATCCGCGCCTGCGGGAAGGCGCGGCGCAGCTCGCTCTCCAGCGCGGCGACGTCCTCCCCAAAGGCAATCCGGCAGATCCCCCGCTCGGTTGCGGCCACCAGCAGCCAGCCCAGGGGGCTGTTGATAATGGTGTAGTGGATGTCCATCGGTGACAGGAGAGCATTCACCGCAAGCTCACCAGCAACACTCCCACCAGCACCGCTACCACCCCCGCCCACTGCGTCCTGACCAGCCGCTCCCGCAGCAGCACCCACGCCAGCAGCACGGTGACCGCGCTGAAGATCGAGGCCAGGGCCGTCACCACGCTGACGTAGGCTGTGGCGATGCCGGTGTTGTAGGCCAGAAAGCCGATGGTGTCGAGCGATGCGGCGATCGCAATCATGCCCAGGAGACGCAGCGAGAGCGGTGCGGGACGCCGCTGCTGCCAGAGGAAGGCCAGGGCGGCGACGCCGCAGGCCATTACCCGCCCGATGAAAATGGGCCAGGCTACACCGAGGCCCGCGGTGACCGGCCCGAGCAAGTAGAAGAAGACCCCTTAGCCCAGCGCCGCGCCAAGGGCCGCCGGCACTCCTTTCAACCCCAGGGGTTCCCCTCTGCTGCCCCGCGAGACCACCGCCACGCCTGCCATCACCAGCGCCACCCCCGCGAGCGTCACCGGGGCGAGTCGTTCGCCCCCCAGCATCGCCAGGCTGGCGGTAACAACGGCGAAACTGGCGCAGATCGGCGAGACGATCATCAGCGTGCCCACTGCCAGCGCCCGGTACAGGAGCAGCGTCGCGGCGACGTTCAACGTGTTCACGGCGACCCCCAGCGCCCAGAGCGCCGGGTCGAGCGGAGGCGGGTCGCTGCGGGCCAGCAGCACCAGGCCAATACTGACGATACCGGCGGCCTGGAGGTACAGCAACGTCGCCAGCGGCCCGATGCGCCGCGAGATGCGGCTCAGGGCGAAATCCCCGGCGCCCCAGCCCAGGGCCGCCAGCAACCCGAAGACCACGCCCATTACTGTCCTCTGCCCCGAAAGTAACCCGCGCGAAAGGCCACCGCCGCTATCAGCGCAACCAGCGCCAGGATGATCAGACACTCAGTCCAGCCAATGGTCATCGCTTCTGATCCTGTAGACTACCGAATGGGCAAGCATCAGGCCTCCGCGGGAGGGTCTGAGAGAGCCTTGCCCTCCCAGGCTCCTACCTGGTCCGAGCGAGGAGGTGGGGAAACCCGGTTTCCCCGTGCCCCTGCCTGATGGGAAACGGGCAGTAGCGTAACTCACCGCGTTGCAGGCGGGCGAAACCGGGTTTCTCCACGCCAGGGCGACTGTTCACACTTCTCCTGGAAGCGAGGGCTTCCAGCCCTCGTTGTGGCTTCGAGGGCGAGACGGCCTCGCTCCCAGGCTCTACTGTTACCCCGAGTATGAACACGTATACGCCAGGGTCGCCTCCCCTATCGAATCAGGACTGCGCTACAATGGCGGGGTTCGCGCAGGCACAGGCGCAGTTGTGCCAGATCCAGGGCGCACCCCGCCGCCAACCGTCCAGCACGGACCGATACGATGTTTGAACGCATCGCGCTGCTCCACAGCCGGCTGCAACTCACCCTCACGGCGCTGATGGCCGTACTGGTCATCTGGGCGCTGCTATGCGCCCTGCGCGGGCGGGTGGGCCAGGGCTACATCGGGGCGCTGTGGATGGCGCAGTTGCTCATCGTGGCTCAGTGCAGCCTGGGCGCGCTGCTGCTGACGCGCAATCTGGCTCTGGCGGGGCCGCTGGCGCTGCACATCATCTACGGCATTATAGCCCCGCTACTGTTGCCCGGCGCCATCGCCTACAACCGCGGGCGCACGGGTCGAGGGGAAGCGCTGGTCTTTGCAACCATCTGTCTTATGCTGCTCGTCATCGTGGCGCGGGCCTACGAAACAGCGCGCTAACACAAGCCGCCACGCGGGCGCGTGGCGGCAATGCGTCTGGCTGGGGGACAGGGACTCGAACCCCAACTACCTGAGCCAGAATCAGGCGTTCTACCGTTAAACTATCCCCCACCGGGATGGTGCCGAAGGTGGGATTTGAACCCACACGGGGTCACCCCCACTACGCCCTGAACGTAGCGCGTCTGCCAGTTCCGCCACTTCGGCATGCAGTTACAGCTTACCATCGCAAATTATACGACGGAGGCGAGGCTTTGTCAAACGGGATCAGCGCCAGGCGCGAGGTTGACGCAACGCCTGCTTTCAGCCAGAGGAGAGGGGATCGGGGCGGCTGCGCCGCCGAAACCATCGAAAAACCCGGGGTTTGGAGGTTTACCCAAAAAACTCCGCAACCGCTCCGGCATCTAACATCTCTCTAATTGCGGAGTTCGCCGCCTTCAGGTACAATACACAGCGTAACAGCGTGTCAACGGTGACCACGGGGAGGGCCAGGCCCTCCCTCGCTCGTTCACCAGGTGCCGTTCGAGAACCAGGGAGGATGTGACGAAGCCATGCCAACCTACGTTTACGCCTGTGATGCCTGTGGCAAGCAGTTCGAGCAGTTCCAGAGCTTCAAGGATGAACCGCTTACCACGTGTCGCTGTGGCCAGGCGGGAAAGGTACGCCGCGTGATCCAACCGGCAGGCATTGTCTTCAAAGGGTCCGGCTGGTACATTACTGATAGCCGTAAGCCCGACACCAGCGAGAAGAGTGCATCGAGTGAGTCCTCTGCTGCCAATTCGGACGACTGAACCCGCTCTCCGCCTCTCCCGGCCGGCTGCCTTCGCCCGCCGGCCCCTGCCTTCTCGCCCTGGGTGTAGCTGTAGCTAGGGGCGTCGCGCGCCGCGGCGCCCCGCTAAGCATTTCGGTCGCCTGTTGCCGTCCGAATTCACCCTAGCGGAAGGTTGTTCTATGTTCCTCTCCTATGCCCTGCGCGTGCTGCGCGACGATGTGCGCGCGATCTTTCGGAACGATCCGGCTGCGCGCAACTTGGCCGAGGTGTTGCTCTACCCCGGCCTGCATGCCATTATTTTCCACCGCATCGCCCATGCCATCCATCGCCGCGGCGTGCCCTTCATCCCTCGTCTGATCTCCCAGCTCTCCCGCTTCCTCACCGGCATCGAAATTCACCCCGGGGCCCGCATCGGCCGCGGCTTCTTCATTGACCACGGCATGGGCGTGGTGATCGGCGAGACCGCCGAGATCGGCGATTGGGTCGTGCTCTACCAGGGGGTGACCCTTGGCGGCACCGGGAAGCAGACGGGCAAGCGCCATCCCACCCTTCACGACAATGTCGTGGTGGGGGTTGGCGCGATCGTGCTTGGCGCGATCACCATCGGCGAGGGCGCCCGCATTGGCGGCGGCGCGGTGGTGGTCAAGGACGTGCCGCCTCACGCCACCGCTGTCGGCGTACCCGCGCGCATCGTCGCCACCCGCGATCCGCGCACCGGGGTGACCCGCCGCGTCGAGGTGCTGCCCGACCCCGAGGGCGAGATGCTCCGCGGCCTCCACGATAAGGTGCTCGAACTTGAGGCGCGCCTCAGCAATCTGGAAGAGGTCACTCATACGCACCACGCCGAGCATCGCCTGACCTACGACGCCCTCCCCGAAAGCCTCTGGCGCATTCTCTATGATAGCCCGCGCAACGGCAGTGACGAGGAGTATAATCTCGGCGCGGGGATCTAGAGCACTGAATATATTGATCCACTGAAGACACTGAGCCGCGTGGCTCGCGCCGCTATCGTTGCGGGTCAATCGTTTCGAGAAACGCTGTAGCGCCGGTCTGAACAACCAGATTACCGGATTGCTTTCCGGTCAGGAACCGCCCTGCTCGCATCTCCCTCCGGGAGTTAGCGAGATCAAATCCGCAATCCAAAATCCACAATCGCCATGCCTATCACCATCTACAACACGCTCACCCGCACCACCGAGCCGTTTGAGACGCTGGAACCCGGCGTGGTGCGCATGTATGTCTGCGGCGTGACGCCCTATGACGAGGCCCATATCGGCCATGCCATGTCGGCGGTGGTCTTTGATGTGATCCGGCGTTACCTGGAGTTCCGTGGCTACACCGTGCGGCATATCGTCAATTTTACCGATGTTGACGATAAGGTCATCGCCCGCGCCGCGCAACTGGGCCGCGATCCCCTGGAACTCTCCTCCGAACTGGCCGAGGAGTTCCTGGCGCAGCTTCGGGAGTTGAACGTCCTGCCCGCCACCGCCTACCCTCGCGTCACGCGCACCATCCCTGAAATTATCGCCTTTATCCAGGGGCTGATTGAGCGGGGGCACGCCTACGTCGCCGATGGCGATGTCTATTTCCGAGTCTCCAGCGACCCCGACTACGGCAAGCTCTCCGGGCGCTCGCTCGAGGACATGCTCGCCGGCACGCGCTTTGAGGTGGACCCGCGCAAGGAATCCCCTGCCGACTTTGCCCTCTGGAAGGCTGCCCGGCCCGGCGAGCCGGCCTGGGACAGTCCCTGGGGCCCCGGTCGTCCGGGCTGGCACATCGAGTGCTCGGCGATGAGCATGCAGCACCTCGGCGAGCAGATTGACATTCACGGCGGCGGCACGGACCTGATCTTCCCCCATCATGAGAATGAGATCGCCCAGAGCGAGTGTCTGACCGGGAAGCCATTCGCCCGCTACTGGGTGCATAATGGTATGCTGCAACTGGTCAACCCCGAGACGCGGCAGGTCGAGAAGATGTCGAAGTCGCTCGGCAACGTGGTGACGGTGGCGAGCTTCCTTGAACGCTACGATGCCGATGTCTTCCGGCTGATTGTGCTGAGCAGCTCCTACCGCAGCCCTCTCACCTACAACGAGGAGGTTGCCGCCGACAACGTGCGTAAGCTCGAACGGCTGCTCACCGGCTTGCAGCCGCCCACCGGCGCTCTCACCGAGGGGCCGCCCGTCGCCGCGCTGGCCGATGCCGTCGCCATGGCCCGCGCCCACTTCGTTGAGGCGATGGACGCCGATTTCAACACTGCCAGCGCGCTGGCGGCGCTGTTCGACCTGGTGCGGGCGATCAACAGCGCCCGCGACGCCGGTGTCGGCGGCGCGCCCTTCGTCGCCGCTCAGAACGACCTGCGCGAACTGGCCGGCGTCCTCGGGCTGCGCCTCAGCCCGCGCCCCAGGCAGAAGCTCCAGGACGTGGCGCCCTTTATTGACCTGCTGGTGGAGGTGCGGAGCGAGTTGCGCAAGGCCCGGCAGTTCGCCCTGGCCGACCTGGTGCGCAGCCGCCTGGCCGATCTTGGCGTTACGCTCGAAGATGGCCCCCAGGGTACGCGCTGGAAACTGTCATGAACTGGCTCGAACTCTCGGTTGAAGTTGACAGCGAGGCGGTCGAGGCGGTCTCTGAGGTACTGGCCCGCTACGGCTACAACGGCGGCGTGGTGGTGGAACCGGCATGGACGCCGGGGGACGAGGGACCGGAGTTTCGCTACGACGCCGCGCGCCCAAGCGTGCTGCGCACCTACGTGCCCCTGGACGAGCGGGCCGAGGATACCCGGCAGCGCGTTGAGCAGGCCCTCTGGCACCTCGGCCAGATGCGTTCCGTTGGCCCCCTCCGGACGCGCGCCCTGCAGGAGGAGGACTGGGCCAACGCCTGGAAGCAGCACTATACCGTGCTGCGGGTCGGCGAGCGGATCGTCATTGTACCGTCCTGGCTCGAGCATCACCCCGCCCCCGACGATGTTGTGCTGCGCCTCGACCCGGGGATGGCCTTCGGCACCGGGCTGCATCCCACCACGCAGCTCTGCCTGCGGCTGCTGGAGCGCTATGTGCGCCCTGGCCAGCACGTGCTCGACCTGGGGACGGGCAGCGGTATTCTGGCCATCGCCGCCGCCCGCCTGGGCGCCGACGCGGTGCTGGCCCTCGACAACGACCCGGTGGCTGTCGCCGTGGCTGCCGAGAACGTCGCCCGCAACGGGGTGGGCGAGCGGGTGACGGTGGCCGAGGGCAGCCTGGGGGCCGGTACGCGCCTGGGCCACTGGCTGAGCGGCGACTTCGGCCCGCCTGAAGCCCCGGCCCCGAGTGCCGCCGCGCCCGGACCGGGGCCGTTCGACCTCATCGTCGCCAATCTGATCGCCAGGGCGCTGGCGCTCCTCGCTGCCGATCTGGCCGCGGCCCTGGCGCCCGGTGCGGCGCTGATCAGCAGCGGCATTCTCGACGCCCGCGAAGCCGAGGTCAGGGCCGCTTTCGACGCCGCCGGTCTGCGCCTGGTCGAGCGCCACGCCGAGGGCGAATGGGTGGCCCTGGTGCATACACTGATGGCTTGACGCTCTGCGCAACCCCTTCGGTACATGCCGTATCCCCTCACATGCGGCATGCAGACCACAGTGCCGGGCTTCGCCATATTTCAACATGCTTGCGCCTCTAAAAAACCATGCACGTGATGAGAACTGTGCCCTCCCTGAGCCCTCTACAGCCGCAACAGGCAAGGGGCGCAGTAGAGTAGCTATGGCATCCGCCCGGATAGGATGTTGGGGAGAGATAGAGCATCCCAGACATACCCTCTTCGATCAGGAAAAAAAGATCTATTTACAACTACTGGCCTAAGATTGCCCTGGCCTGATAAAGAGCGATACTCAGTACGGACTGTAGGGGGGCATCCTGGGCTATATTGCTGTGATTGCGGGTGGAGTATTGAACGTCAGGGATGTGCAGAACGTGCGATTTGCGTCCGTGGGCGATGGGAGTTTGCCTCCCAGTGACGCCAGTTCCCCAACTAGCGGCGCTCGACACACATCTGGCGTCGTCCTATCGACGTGCTCGACGTTCAACCAACGCCTGTTCGTCCAGAACCGGCACGTAGATGAAGCTCGTCGGACATGTTCCAGGTGCGGCAGGATAGGGTTGCTATACGCTACCCACCGCTACCTGGAGCGCTTCCATAGCATCGCATCCCCGCGTTCTTCTCTTCAATGACGTTGCATCAGCCCTGATTCACCGGGTAGATCGGCGACATCCGGATTCTATACGCGGTATACTACATAGTATTCGCTACCTGTGCGCATAGACCTTCCCCGGGGAGAATGCCATGTCTGATCCGGAGACTCGTCTTCCTCCGCCGGCCGACACCCTGCCTCCTGTGCCCCCTGCCGAGAACGTCCGGGCGCCCCATCCTCCGGCTGCGCCAGACGATGCGCCGCGCGGTCGGCGCCGGTTGCTTATCTTGCTGGCCGCGGCCCTTGGCGCCTTCGTCATCGTTGCCAGCATCGGCCTGCTCCTGGTCGTCCTGACCAACCCGGTGCTGCGGGGCCGCCTGGCCTCGCTCACCGCCGGTCAGGTCGGCCCGCCCCCGGAGGGTCCGAACAAGTTCATCGCTGTTCCTGACGGACCCGTGACAATCACCGATGACTTCAGCCAGCTTTCCAACCGCTGGGAGCGCTCGCAGACCCGGATCAACGGCGGCGCCTATGAACTGACGCTCGAACTGCCTCACTTTGACTCCTATGGTCTCTACCTGGGTGTGCCCGATGTGCGCGACTTCGACATGGCCGTGGACGTGCTGCCGGTCAGCGGCGATCTGACCTCCGAATTCGGCATTCGTTTCCGCCAGGCCGCCCCCGATGACCACCTGCTCTTCTCGATCAGCCCCTCGGGCTACTTCCGGCTGGCCCAGGTGCGCGATGAGACCTACACCTCCCTCGTGCCCTGGACCCCCGACCCGCGCATTCGCAGGGGCCTGGGGGTGAGCAACCGGCTGCGGGTGGTCGCCGAGGGAGCGACGATCCGCGGCTTCATCAACGGCGAGCAGGTGCTGGAGTACACCGATGAACGCCAGCAGGCGGGCCAGCTTACCCTGGGGCTGGTGACCTTCGAGCAGGGCGATCTGACGGTGCGTTTCGACAACATCGAGGGCGCGGTGGCGCCGGTTGTTGACGCGCCCCGCAACGAATGGCTCGATCTGCGCGAGGATTTCAGCGACCCGGAACGCGCCCAGTGGAGCGTAGGCGGCGCTACCATCGTGCAGGAGGCCTATGAGGTCTTCGTGGGCGGCCGGGTGGTGTCGTGGCAGCAACCCCTGCCAGTCGGCGCCTCGCGGGTGGAGGGCGACTTCGTGCTGGAAGTGGACGCCACGATGGTGGAGGGCGAGGGCGGCGGCAGCGGCTATGGCGTCATGTTCGGCGACGACGCCGCCTTCAACTTCTTCGCCCTGATTATCTTCCCTGAAGGCGGCTTCATGTTCTACCGAAATGGCGCCGACGGCGGTCTGATCATCCCTCCCGCGCCGGCGCCTGCGGTGCGCGCCGGTCTCAATGCCACCAATCGCATCAAGGTCGAGGTGCGCGACCGGCGGCTGGCGCTCAGCGTCAACGATGACATACTGGCCGAACTGGAGTTTACCGACGCGGTCAGTCTGGACGGCCGCGCCGGTCTGGTCATCCAGGGGGCGGACACCTCGGGGGTGCGCGCGCGCTTCGACAATTTCCGCCTGGAGGAACTGCCCTGAGCCTGCTATCCCTCGACCATCACCCGTTCCGGCCCCAGCACCTGCCTCAGGGCCTCGAGCAAGGCCGGGGACACGGCGATCCGGTGCTGTGATTCGAGGACCACCGTACCCACGCCGTTGGGCAGGTAGAATCTTACCTGGTCGGGACCGCTGCTCTCGCGGAGCACGCTGTACACGTCCTGCATGCGCCGCACGTCGCCATCATGATCGCCGGTGCGGGGCAGACGGATGCGCAGCGTGCGCCCGGCGACCGGCGGATGGCCGGCAGTGTCGTGGCGATGGCCATTGCCGCTCATCATGCGTCCTCCTGCGTAATCGTGGCCGTGGGCGTTGAGCCTCACCTGGCGCCGGGCGCGTGCGGGCGGCGGCGCCGCGGGCGGAGGAGCGACAGGCGGCGGCGTGTCTGGCGGCATCGCCGGTTCCATCATCGCCGGCAGCGACTCCGGCGCCTCGCCAGGACCCTCCAGGTCCATCTCGTTTGGCGCCATGGCCGGGTCCGCTTCCGGCGTGGCCGAAGGGGTGACCATCTCGACCGTTTCGACCACCAACTGGGTGGTGTCGCGGCGCTTATCCACTCGCGCAGTGACCTTGACCGCGGCGTCATCGCGCAGCAGATCGCCGTACTTCGCCAGCGTTTTGGGGAAGGCGACCAGCTCGATCGTGCCCGTAAGATCCTCAAGATTGGCGACCAGCATCGCTTCGCCCTTTTTGGTGCTGATGCGCCGGACGCCGCTGAGCACCCCGATGAAGGTCATGAGCGTGTTGAGGTGCTCCTCGGCAATATCGCCCAGATTGCTCACCCCGGTGCGATCCAGCCCCTCAAGCGCCCGGGCGACCGGGTTGGCGGAGATGGTCAGGCCGAGCAGTTCCTTCTCCCAGAGCAACTCTTCCTTCGCATCGGCGGGGGTGGCGGAAATGGAAGGCATCGGGATGCGCGGCACGCGCAGGTTAGGGGCCCCGCTGCTCTGCTCGCCGAAGACATCGAACAGGGTGCTCTGGCCGATCTCGCGGGCCTTCTGGGCCTCAGCGCCGGCATTGACCGCCTGGTCGAGGATGGCCAGCTTCTGACGCCGCGAGCCGGGGAGCGAGTCGAGGGCGCCGGCCTTGATCAGGCTCTCCAGCAGCCGCTTGTTGAGCACGTGGCGATCCACCCGCGCGCAGAGATCTTCAAGCGACTGGAAGGGGCCATTGGCCTCGCGTTCGGCGATGATCGCCTCGACCGGGCCTTCGCCCACGTTCTTGATCGCCGCCAGGCCAAAGCGAATGCCGCGCCGGTAGGCCACTCCAGGCGGCAGGGGCTGGTTGGGGTCCAGCGGCTCGATGGTGAAGCCCTTGTGGGAGCGATTGACATCGGGGCCGAGCACGGCCACACCAAGGCGGCGCGCCTCGAGGGCGGCCTTGGTCACATCCTCGAGCACGCCGCCCGCGCCGGTAAGCACAGCGGCCATGTACTCCACCGGGTAATTCACCTTCAGCCAGCAGGTCTGATAACTGAGCAAGCCATAGAGGGTGGCGTGGGGGCGGTTGAAGGAATAGCCGGCAAAGGGCAGGATCAGTTCCCACAACTGGTCGGCGATCTCCCGACTGATGCCCTGCTTCAGGCACCCCGCCTTGAAGATCGCCTCGTGCTCGGCCATCAGGGCCTTGTTCTTCTTGCTGATGGCCTTGATGACGATATACGCCTGGCCCAGGGTGTAATCGGCCACCGTCTGGAGCAACTGCATAATCTGCTCCTGGTAGACGATCACCCCGTAGGTGTCTTCGAGGATGGGCTCGAGGATGGGATGCAGGTAGCGGATCTGTTCGGGATGGTGCTTGTTGTGGATATAGACCGGGATCTGCTCCAGCGGGCCGGGGCGATAGAGCGCCACCATGGCGTAGAGATCCTCGACGCGGGTCGGTTTCAACTGCATCAGGTAGCGAGTCATGCCCGGCGACTCCAACTGGAAGACGTTGCGGGTTTCGCCGCGGCTGAGACTCTCGAAGACCTTCGGATCATCGGTGGGAATATCATCGAGCCACATATGCCGCCCGGTAGTCTGCTCAATATACTTGAGGGCCTCGGCCACCACCGAGAGGTTAGTGAGACCAAGGATATCCATCTTGAGCAGGCCCATTTTGGCCAGGGTCGGGCCTTCGTAGGCGGCCATCAGGGCGTTTTCGTCCTTAGTGGTGCGCTGGAGGGGCACGATCTCTTCCAGGGGCGTGCGGCTGACCACCACCCCGCAGGCGTGGGTGCCCACCGAGCGCATACGCCCCTCGACCCGCTGCGCGGCGTCAATCAACTCGCGGAGCTCCGGCTGGGTCTCATAGATCTGCTTCAACTCCGGCACCCGCTCCATAGCCTGAGCGATGGTGATCCCGACCGGCAGGGGCGGGATCAGTCTGGCGACCCGGTCCACCTCACTGAGCGGCAGATCGAGCACGCGGCCCATGTCGCGGATGGCCGCCTTGGCCCCCAGGGTGCCGTAGGTGATAATCTGGGCCACATTCTCGCGCCCGTACTTCTGGGTCAGATAATCGAGGATCTCCTGGCGGCGCGAGTCGGCGAAGTCGGTGTCAATATCGGGCATCTCCAGGCGCTCGCGGGAGAGGAAGCGCTCGAAGAGCAGCTTGTTCTTCACCGGGTCCACATCGGTAATGCCCAGACAGTAGAGCACCAGCGAGGCCCCCGCCGAGCCGCGGGGCAGGCAGGGGATGCCCCGCGAGCGGGCGTATTTCACGTAGTCCCAGACGATCAGCATGTAGTCAGGGAAGCCGGTGGCGTTAATCACGTCCAGCTCATCGCGGAGGCGAGCGACGTAGTGCGCGGGCGGGTTGCCGTTGAAGCGGCGCATCAAGCCTTCCTCGCACACCTGGCGGAGATAGGAGGCGGCGTCGTGTCCTTCGGGCAGGTCGAACTGCGGCAACTGCACGCGCCCGAACTCCAGCTTCAGGTTGCACATCTCGGCGATGCGGCGGGTATTCTCCAGCGGCGCCGTCCCGTAGCGCTTGAACTTCGCCCACATCTCCTCGCCGGACATAATGTGGTAGCTCTCGTCCATGGCATAGTCTTTGGCGCAGAACTCCCGGTAGGTGAGGTTCATGCCCATCGCCATGACCATGTTCTGGGTAACGCGATCCTCCGGGCGCACGAAGTGGGTGTCGTTCGTCACCACCATCGGGATGCCCAGTTCGCGGCTCATGCGCACCAGTTCCTCGTTAATGGCCTCGAGTTCGGGCGCATTGTCGTGGAGTTGCAATTCGAGGTAATAATGCTCCGGCCCCAGCAGATCGCGGAAATAGGCCGCCGTCCGGCGCGCCTCGTCGGCCTGATGGGCCTGGATCTGGCTGATCACCTCGCCGGCGATGCACGAGGAGGTGACGATCAACCCCTCGTGGTACTGTTCGAGCAGGGCGCGATCAATGCGCGGGCGGGCGAAGACCCCCTTGCCCATGCCATCGAGGTGGGCGCGGGTAGTGAGACGGACCAGGTTGCGATAGCCGGTCTCGTTTTTGGCCAGCAAGAGGAGGTGGTAGTAATTCTTCCCGCCACGGACGGCGGGGTCGCTGCGCGATCCGGGGGCGAGATAGGCTTCCATGCCGATGATCGGCTTGATGCCGGCCTTCTTCGCCGCCTCGTAGAACTCCATCGCGCCGTACATCACGCCATGATCGGTGAGTGCGATGCTATCCATGCCCAGCTCGGCCGCGCGGGAGGCAATCGCCGCCGTGGAGGCGTAGCCGTCGAGCAGGCTGTACTCTGAATGGACGTGCAGGTGGACAAAGTCCTTCATGGGACCTTACACTCCCCGCCCCGCCAGGGGGTGCTTCTAAAAAGCGTTTACAGTTAAAAGAGGTTGAAGATGTTCTGGAGATAGGTAAAACGAATGTTTTCCACAATGCGCTGTCAGAATATCCGCATTGCAATCGCATGAATAAACATAATGAACGGCGCGAACAAGTATTCGACACGCAGTTTCCATTATAGCACAGGGCCGGCATGCGTAAAGAGTGTAAAAGGTGAAAAGCAGGTTGCGGTCTGGTTCGTGTCTCGCGGCGGGACGAGGGGCGGCTACACTGCTCTGGAGGGGGCATGCAATTACCTGCATACCGGGGAGGAGCAACTCCAACCTCCCTGCCCGTCCGGGCGGGCAGGGCGACCGGCCGGTCACCCCTGCCGTTGCCCGGCGACGCCCGACGCTCCGCTGGCGCCAGTCCCGTCGCCGCACGCGGCATCCGGACGCGCTCCTGCGGAACAGCACATCCGGCAATCCAAAATCCAAAATCGACATTACTCGTACCGCAGCGCCACCAGGGGATCAAGGCGCGCGGCGCGGGCAGCGGGATAGAGGCCGGCCACGACGCCCACCAGGGCCGCGAAGGCCAGCGCGGCCAGGGCCAGCCACCAGGGAGTGACGAAGAAGGCGCCTTCGAGCGGCAGGCGCTCGCGGGCGATGTACCAGTTGATCACCTTGTTGAGCAGCATACCGATCAGCCAGCCGCCGATGATGCCGATCATCCCGCCGATCAGCCCGATCAGCCCGGCCTCGATCATAAAGATGCCCCGGATGTCGCCGCGCGAGGCGCCGATCGCTTTCAACGTGCCGATCTCGCGAGTCCGCTCGTAGATGGCCATGATCATGGTGTTGACGATGCCCAGGCTGGCCACGAACAGCGCCAGCCCGCCCACCGAGGCCAGCATGACGTTGATGACCGCGAAGACGCGATTGGCCTGTTGCAGGATGAGTTCGAGCGATTGCACCCGGAAGCCCTCGCTCCGCAGGGCGCGCACCAGTTCGGCGGCCGCCGCCACGTCGCTGGCTCGAATGACCGCTTCGTCGTAGCCGTAGCGTTCCAGATAGTCGGGGGTGTTGAACCACCAGGCTTTCATCGCCGCCATATCCGCCGCGCTCGCCTGCACCTCTCTGTCGGCACTATCGTTCACGCCTGCGACGGTGAGCGGGAAGCGTTCGGTTTCGCCCCGCGGGCTGCGCAGCACAATCGCCACCTTACGTCCCAGGAGTTCCTCGGGGCGCGCGCCGGGCGGCAAGGCTCCCGCGGCCAGCACCACCTGCCCGGCCGCTTCAAGCGGGCCAGGCGCGCCAGCCAGGATCGCCGGCGGGGCGCGGAAGGGGTTGGCGATCACATCCAGGCCGGTGACCCGCACGGGCCATGTCCCGCCTTCCGGGAACTCCAGCAGCGTCGTTGTCTGGTCCAGGCTTATCCGCGTCGTCACTTCGCGCACGCCGGGCAGTTGCTCCCACCGGGCCACCACCTCCGGCGTGATCGGCCGGGCGGGCATCGGAGGGCCGAACTGGGTGAAGAAGTCCTGCTCCTGCTGCTGGCCAGGGCGCACAAAGACGTTCTCCAGCCCCAGGGCCGCGAACTGCTCGCGGATCTCGCGCTGCACCCCCACGCCCAGCGACACCATGGTGACGATCGTCAGAATGCCCACGACGACCCCGGTCGAGGTCAGCGCCGTGCGCACCTTGCGCCGGCCCAGGTTCTCCAGGGCGGTCTGAAGCATATCCTGAAGGGTCATGACCTTCTTGCCTCCCTGTGTCGGCGCACCTCCACCCAACGGGATTCTTCCGGGAAGCGCGCGCTCTCCCGGACCCTCCTGCCTGCAGCAGCGGCGGTGCGGGGAAATCAGGTTTCCCCGCGCCCCGGCAAACGGCGAGGGCTGCGCCTGTCTGCGTTTATCTCGGAAGATCTAGAACCCCACCTCGACGATAGTACGCGCGGTGCGATCCTGAAAGAAGCCCACCCCGTCCTGGATCAGGCCGACGTAGAAGCCCATTCTGGTCTCGCGCTGCAGTACGCGCACCCGCCCGACGATGGTAATCTCTTCGCCGGGCATGAAGAAATCTTCGACCCCCGGCACGCTCCATTGTTCGGGGGGCCTGGCGCTGAGGGCCCAGCGGAAGGGATAGCGTTTGGCCCCGCCGCCGCTGTTGGCGTCCCAGTCCATGCCCAGGCGCCAGAAACCGCCGGCCTGGGCGGCGTAGCGCCCGCCCTCGACCGAGGAGAAAACCTCATCGGTGGTGTACTCGAAGCCGCTGGGCGGGCCGTAGGTGCGGATGGGCACGGCGCCGGTGTTCCGCACGCGCACGGTGACGGTGATTACTTCGCCGAGCATGACGCGCTGCGGAGCGATATACGCTGAAACGATTCGCGCCTCGGGCTGGCCTACGTTCGCCAGTTCGATCGATCCCTGGCGTTGCACCTGGTTGCCGAAGCGATCCGCGGCGCGCACGGTGTAGGTATAGACCCCTGCCGGCAGCAGCGAGCCATCAGGGCGTTTGCCGTTCCAGACGTGGTGCTGTTCGTAGGGTCCTTCGTCTTCGCGTGTCACCACGGGGATGATCTCGCCGTCGGGAGCGATCACCTCGATGTCCACCGTAGCGCTTACGGGCAGCCGGTAGGTGAACTCGGCGACGTCGTCAATCGCGTCGGCATTGGGTGAGATGACAGGCGGCGCGACGGTGAGGTTCTCGATGTCGGGCAGGGGGGTCTCGTCACCGGTGATGGTGAGCGGAAGACGGCGCTCGTCGCGCTGCCCGGCGTCGGTCTGAGCGGCCACGACGATGGTGTAGGCGCCGGGTGGCAGCAGGCGGCGCACCAGCACCGGGTCGCCGGTGGGCGCCGTGCCGTCGAAGCGCAGCACGTAAGGCTCGCGGCTAGCCACGCGCGGCTGGGAGCGCCGCAGGTCGTAGCGCGCGCCGCTAGCATCAAGAACGTAGATGTCCACCGTGGCGTCGCGGCCTACAGTGTAGGCGATAGTGAGCGGCGCGCCGGCCTCGGCGGGATCGAAAACGTCGGCGCTGAGGGTGACGTCTCCGAGCAGCGGTCTGCTGCCGCAGCCGGTGAGCAGCAGGGCGATTGCCAGAAGCGTGATCAGAACACCTGCGGTTCGAGTCATATCTATCGTGCAGCGCACCCGGAGGGTGGCGCGCTATTTCCCCGTCTGGAGGGGCGCGGTGAGGACAGCCCTCCGCACTTACGCAAAGGGTGATACGAAAGAGTGCGCAGCGAAATTATATCCTGGTTGCATCAGAGCTTGCGCCAGAGCCATGGGCCAGCCCCACATCCCGGTTTTTTTGAGGTTTTGGCGTCGCAGCCACGCCAAAACCTCAAAAGAACCATATGGGCGGCGTAGCCGCCTCACACTGCGCAGTGGGAGACGGTCTCGGCATAAGCCCTGTAGTGGCGTTCGGTGCAGCCTCGTAAAAGTCTACCATACAACTGGACGCGCCATCCGGCGCGTGGAATGAGGAACAGTGAAGCCGCGTCGGCTCCGAGCGAGCCTGGTATAATGCCTGAGGCGATTTTGGATTGTGGATTTTGGATTTTAGATTGCCTCATATGGCTGCGCATCATTGTATTCAACGGCCACTGATAGATAACAGGCGGTTGGCTGTCTTCACCCTCCCCCGCCTCGCTGCGCTCGGCGCCCCCTCCCGCTCCACTTGCAGCGGATCGGGAGAAGGTCGGGGAAGGGTGAGGAGCCGCCCCCCGGGCAGAGCAAGCGCGGGTCAATCAGATTTGCCCGCACTCCTGCCCGCCGGCGGGACCTGGGAGGGCCGAGCCCTCCCAGAAATATTTTCGTTCCGCCCTGCTGCTGCGCACGCTGCGAATGGTCTATGGCAACACTCACGTATCTGCTAACTGCTCTCTGGCGGAAGAGCGTGAATCTCTGGCGCCGGCTGCGGCGTCGCCGCACTGACTGGGTGCGCATGGAGGTAAGCGGCGCCCTGCCCGAACTGACCGAGCCGCTCGTCTGGTGGCAGGGGCGCCTGGGCGGGGTCGCCTCGCCTCTCAGCCTGCAGATCCTGCGGCGGCGCTTCGAGCGTCTGGCCGACGATCCGCATATTCGCGGCGTGGTGCTGGTCATCCGCGATCTCAGCGCGGGATGGGCCGCCATTCAGGGTCTCCACGAGATCCTCCGCGTCTACCGCGACGCCGGCAAGCGCGTGGTGGCCTATCTGCCCTCCGCCGATACGCGCGCCTATTTCGCAGCCTGTTGCGCCGACAGGGTGGTAATGCCGCCCACGGCCTATCTCAACCTGACCGGCCTGCGAGTCGAGGTGACCTTCTTTGGCGACGCTCTCCGTCTGGCCGGGCTGGAGGCCGAGGTCATCGCCGTGTCGCCCTACAAGAGCGGCGGCGACCAGTTGGCCCGCGCCTCGCTTTCGCCGGAGGCCCGCGAGCAGCTCGAACGGCTCGTTGACGACCGCTTCACGATGCTCGTCGAGACCATCGCCGCTGCGCGCGGTCTCAGCACCGACCAGGTTCGCGCCTTGATTGATCGCGCCCCCTTCCGCGCCGATGCCGCCCGCGAAGCCGGTTTGCTCGATGCGACGTGCTACGAAGACGAGCTGGAAGCATACCTGCGGGGCCTCGACCACCCGGACGCTGCGGAGACCACGACACCCGCCGGAGGCGACGATGGGCTGGCGTTGATTGACTGGCTGCAGGCCGACCGCTGGCTGCCCCTGCCCCCAGCCCGTCGCGAGCGCCGCTTTGTAGGGGTGATCCCCGTCATCGGGGCCATCGCCACCGGGCCGAGCCGGCGCTCGCCCCTGCCGCTGCCGATTATCGGCGGCAACCTCGCCGGCAGCGACACCATCGCCCAGGCCCTGCGTCGCGCCGAGCGCGACCGGCGCATCGCCGCCATCGTGATGCATATCGACTCCCCCGGCGGCGACTCGTTCGCCTCCGACCTGATCTGGCGCGAGGCCCTGCGCCTCAGCCGGCTCAAGCCGCTCGTGGTCAGCATGGGTGACGTGGCGGCTTCGGGAGGCTACTACATCGCTGCTCCGGCGCGGGCGATCATGGCTCGCCCGGCCACCCTTACCGGCAGCATCGGCGTCCTCGCTGTGCGCGTGAATGGCGCCGCCTTGCTTGAACGGGCGCGCATCGGCGTGGGAGTGATCAGCCGGGGAGCCAATAGCGGCCTCTTTTCGCCCCTGCGCCCGCTGGAGGCCAACGAGCGCGACGCTCTCACCCGCACCGTGTTCGAGACCTACGCCATCTTCAAGGACCGCGTGCGCGAGGGGCGCGGCATCGAGGAGGAGCGCCTTGAGCCGATCGCTGGCGGGCGCGTCTGGACGGGGCGCGAGGCGGCCCTGTTCGGCCTGGTGGACGACCTGGGGGGTCTGCCCGCCGCAGTGGCCCGCGCCCGCGAACTGGCCGGCCTGCCCCCCGATCCGCGCCCCACCCTGCTGATGGTGCGCGGCGGGGGCCGGCGCGATCTGCTCCCACGCCCTTTTCCTCCCGCCGAAGCCCGGAGCTTCCTCCCTGCCCTGCTCGAAGAGGCCCTGCGCACCCGCGTGCTTGCCGCGCTGCCCTTCATCTTCCGCGAAGTCTGATCAGCGGGGAAGGGGGTCTCCCTGTCCCCCTGCCCGCCCTTGAACCCTGTAGCGCAACCCTCCAGGTTGGGCCTGGGAAGACTTCGCCCTACAGGAGGCAATCGCCAGCAATCTCAAATCCAGAATCGCATTATAGCGTTTCGCGAAACGATTGACCTGCAACACTGGCGGCGCGAGTGTAGCGAGCCACACGGCTCAGTGTCCTCAGTGGATCAAAACATCAGTGCTCTCATCCGCCCGGGCCGACAGCGCCTGCCGCGCCAGGGCCCGCCCGCCCGCCAGGGAGGGCGCAAGCGCCAGCAGCACCAGACCCGCCGCCACGCGCATCGCCAGATCGAAGCCTGCGGCCAGGGTCGCGGGCGGCGCGGCAGTGATCGGGCTGATCGGGCCGCCGTGGAGGGCGAACACGCGCGAAGCCCAGACCGCTCCGGCTATCGCCACGCCCGCCGTCTGGCCCAGATTGCGCATAATCGCCAGCAGGCTGCTGGCCACCCCCAGGGCTTCGGGCGGCGCGTTGCCCAGCACGGTGCTGTTATTGGGGCTCTGGAACAGACCCACCCCCACCCCGAGCGCGAGCAAGCACCCGATCAGATAGACCAGCGGCGTACCTACCCCGGCAAAACTCATCGCGATCAGACTGGCTGCCGCGATTAGCAGACCGGCCAGGGTGAGGACCTGCGGCCCGATACGGTCGGAGAGGCGCCCGCTGATCGGCGCGACCAGCGAAAGCGCCAGCGGCAGGCCCATCAGCGCCAGTCCAGTGGTCTGCAAATCGAGGTTGAGCACGAATTGCAGCAACAGGGGGGTCAGCAGCAGATTGAAGGACAGTCCGAGAAACAGCAAAAAGCTCGCCAGCAGGTTGAGGGAAAAGGCGGGCGCGCGAAACATGGTCGGCCTGATCATCGGCTGGGGGAAGCGCCACTCCCAGACCAGAAAGGCCGCCCCCGCCGCGCCAGAGAGCGCGAACAGCGCGGCGATGCGCGGATCGTTCCACCCCCAGACCGGCCCCTCGGTGAGTGCGAGGAGTAAGCCCAGCAGGGTGACCATCAACAGCAGCGCGCCCGCCACATCGAACACCTGCCCGCCCGCTGGCGCCCGGTCGGGAGCGATACTGCGCAACGTGAGCCACATCCCTGCCATACCCACAGGCACATTAACGAAAAAGATCGCTTCCCAGCCGACATAGCGCAGCAGTACGCCGCCGAGAGCCGGGCCAATCAGAATCCCCGCCGCCACAAACGAGCCGATCGCGCCCAGCGCCGTGCCCCGCTCGCGCGGTGGAAACGCCATAACCAGCAGGGCCGGCCCCACTGCCTGGATCATCGCCGCGCCCACCCCCTGTAGCACCCGAAAGCCGATCAACGCGCCGATAGTGGGGGCCAGCCCGCACAACGCCGATGCCAGGGTGAAGATCCCCAGACCAGCGTAGTACACCCGGCGTTTACCGAACATATCCCCCAGCCGGCCCATCAGCAGCAGCAAACATGAAATGGTCAGCAGGTAGGCCAGCATCACCCACTCGACCACGTTGAGATTAGCGTTGAACGCGGCAACGAGGGCGCCCAGAGCAATGTTGACAATCGAACCGTCTATCGTTGACAGCAACACGCCGCTGCCCACCGCCGCCAGCGCCCACCACTTGCGTGAATCGTCGTTCACCGGTGCTCCCTCGTCGTTGCAGGGCCAGATTGCCGTATTGTAGCACCGGCGCGTCCCAACGCGAAGCGCCCCGCCGAATGCTGGCGAGGCGCTTGGCATTGAGCCGAGGTGAAGAGGTTAGCGGCTGAGACCGCTGTTGATCTGCGAGAAGACGGTCGAGACCTGGCGGCCGAGCAGCGTCAGAACACCGATAACAACAATGGCGATCAGCACGAGAATGAGCGCGTACTCGACCAGACCCTGACCCTCTTCCTTGGCGAAGAAGCTGCGAAGCATTGGTTGTACTCCTGTGTGCTGGCTAGATTGCTGAGTAGAACGTTGAACCGACAGGCGTACATTAGTTGAACAGGTGTCGCGGATAGCGGACTAGCGGCTGAGACCGCTGTTGATCTGCGAGAAGACGGTCGAGACCTGGCGGCCGAGCAGCGTCAGAACACCGATAACAACAATGGCGATCAGCACGAGAATGAGCGCGTACTCGACCAGACCCTGACCCTCTTCCTTGGCGAAGAAGCTGCGAAGCATCGTTTCACCTCCCTTCAGGTACGAGTGTTGTTGGTAGAGGTTTTGCTCTACGCGTTGGCAGTATAGGTCGTACGATGCAATACGACAATAGTCAGAAGGTACTGTGCATGCGTGAGTACTAAATTTACCGATTCTGCTGCTTTAAAAGGACCTTTGGGGCGGTTGCGACCGTGAATAGTACCATGGTCCTGTAGCACAATCGGGAATCCTGGTTTGCTTATCTCCCCTGTAGAAACCACGGGCGCACAATCTTCCAGGTTGCGCGCGGGGCCTCACCCAAAGGTCACCGTCGCAGGGTCAAAATGTCTATCACATTCAACACGACGGTGACAATTGCCCCGAACGCCAGGGTAAGAGCAACGCTCCAGAGCAGCACACGGGCAGCGTAGCGGTTGCGGCGGCGGGCGAACCACCACCCGACGATCTGCGCCAGCAGCGGCAGCAGGCCGAAGCATAAGGGGGCGCCCAGTTCCAGCCAGCGGGGCGCGCCCCCTGCGGCAGCCATGATGCCGAACAGCCCGAAGGCGTTCACCATTACCAGCAGACTTAGCCCGGCCACAACGCAACCCAGCGGCCAGGCTGCATAGGTCTGCGGCGAACATGGCGGCGTGTCGGATGTAGCCACAGGGCGCTGTTCATCGGGCATGGAGCACCCTCAAACCGCGGAACTGGCGCTCGCTGGCCTTCCCCGCTGCGCAGGATGGTCCGGGAGAGCTGTGCCTGCTCGGAACGATCTTGATCTGGCGGCGTTTTTCACCCCCGCGGCATATAGCGAAAGATCAGAATAAACTGATGCACCTGATTGGCCACAAAGGCAAAGGGATAGCCAAACGGATACAGATTGAGGCTCTGGTCATGCCAGATGCGATACCCGCGGAACTCCAGTCCTGGCGTCTGGCTCAGTGAGACCACAATGTCGGCGTGCAGCATGTTGTGATGCTCGGCGGTTGGTTGCAGATCCTTGGCAAAGAGCACCAGGTGGCCGCCGGGCTTGAGCAGCGGGAGCGCGCCCTCCAGCACCCGGCGCAACTCGCGCAGGAACTCCCAGTAGTCCAGGTTCCCCAGATCGGCGGGGGAGGCGGTGAAGGGGGTCGGGGCGCTCGCGCCGCGCTTCTTGCGCTCGCCGGTCTTCTCGCGAGCCTGCATCGTCGCATAGGGCGGGTCGGTAAGGATCAGATCGAAGGGGCGCTCACGCGCCTGTTCCAGGCGCGCCACCTCCCGCGCATCGGCCACGAGGTAGGGCTGGGGGGCGATCCCGATGCGCTCGCAGACGGCCTGGTAGATCCCGGCGTACTCCGGTGAAAGGTCCACGCCCAGCGCCGTGCGGCCCTCCAGCGAGCAGGCGATCAATGTGCCGCCGACGCCAGCGAAGGGGTCGAGCACGTGGCCGCCGCGACGAGTGAAGAAACGCACCAGTTCGGCCAGCAGTTGCGGAGGCTTGGGCGAGGGATGGACGCGCCGCAACTCGTGGGCGTAACTCTCCGGCCCTCTGGTTGGATAGCGCGTGCTGATCACCGAGCGCAGCGCATAGGTCCACTCGCGACCGGTCAGATCATTCAGGCGGTTGCGCGGATCTACGCCAGGGGTGTTGGCAGGGTCGTTCATTGTGCGGGGCTTGTTCAGGGTGGGCGCGCCGGTGGTTGACACCCGCTGCGAAACCCTGTCCTACGCAACGGGCCACGTTGCGAAACCGGCTCCTACCGCCAGTTGGCCATAAGCGCCGTGAACTCGCGGAACAGGTAGGTCGCGTCGTGAGGGCCAGGGCCGGCTTCGGGATGGTACTGCACGCTGAAGCAGCCGAGGCCGGCGTGACGTAAACCCTCCACCGTCTGGTCGTTCAGATTGATGTGGGTCACCTCCACTTCCGGGGGGAGGGTGTCGGGGTCCACGGCGAAGCCATGGTTTTGCGAGGTGATCTCCACCCGGCCCGTCGGGAGATGGCGCACGGGGTGGTTGGCGCCGTGGTGGCCGAAGGGCAGCTTGTAGGTCCGCGCGCCGAGGGCCAGGCCCATCAACTGGTGGCCCAGGCAGATGCCAAACACCGGCACACGCCCCAGCAGGTCGCGCAGGGTCTCGAAGGCGTAGGTTGCGGCGGCGGGGTCGCCGGGGCCGTTAGAGTAGAAGATGCCGTCGGGCCGCAGCGCCAGGGCCTCGCTCGCCGGAGTGCCTGCCGGCACCACGGTCACCCGGCAGCCGTGGTCCACCAGTCGGCGCAGGATGGTGCGCTTGAGGCCAAAGTCATAGGCGACGACGTGATAGGTTAGCGGCGGCGTGCCGCCGGGGTACACCGGGCCGAAGGGAGCTGAGCCTTCGGCCCAGTGGTAGGGTTCTTCACAGGTGACCGCATGGGTCAGGTCGAGGCCCTCCATCGGCGGGGCCTGACGGGCCTTCGCCAGCAGCGTCTCTATCGGCTCGCCGGTGGTGGAGATGATGCCGCGCATGGCCCCGGCGGTGCGAATGTGCCGGGTGAGCGCCCGCGTGTCCACCTCGCTGATGGCGACGATGCGGTGCTCGCGCAACAACTGGGCCAGACTGCCGCGGGCGCGCCAGGAACTGAAGTTCTCGCTGTAGGAGCGCACGATGAAGCCGGCCACCTGGGGCCGGAGCGACTCGGGATCGAAATCGTTGACCCCGGTATTGCCGATGTGCGGCGCGGTCATGGTCACTAATTGCCCGCAGTACGAGGGATCGGTCAGGATCTCCTGGTACCCCGTCATGCCGGTATGGAAGACCACTTCGCCAATGCACTGGCCCGGCGCTCCGAATGAACGCCCCGGAAAGACCCGGCCATCCTCAAGCACAAGCACTGCGTCCATGTCTGTGTTTCTTGTAGGTGCAATCCTAAGGATTGCACTAGCTTGCCCGGCATCCTGCACCGGCTTTCATTGTATCACGCCGCGGCAGATATAATGCAGTTCCAGGCGACCTGTTCAACATTGGCACGACGCCTGTCCCGTCGAGATCTGACAGGCCCGATCCACAATCCGAAATCTAAAATCCGCGATCAAATGCGTCTGCTGTTGCTCTACAAAGACTATCCCCCGGTCATCGGGGGCATTGAGAACCACCTGCGACTCCTCGCCGAGGGTCTGGCGGCGCGGGGATACGCCGTTACGGTGCTGGTGAGCAGCGCCACGGGCCGCACCCGCGTGACGGAGGAGGGCGGCGTGCGCGTGATCCGGGCCGGTCGTCTGGCAACCCTGGCCTCGACCCCCCTCAGCCCGGCTCTGCCGCTGCTGCTGGCTCGCGCCCGGCCTGACCTGATCCACCTGCACCACCCTTTTCCCCCCGGCGACCTGGCGACCCTCATTGCCGCGCCGGGCGTGCCGCTGGTGGTGACCTACCACAGCGATATCGTGCGCCAGCGCCGTCTGGCGCGAACCCTGTCCCCGCTGTTTCGACAGACCCTGCGGCGAGCGGCGCGCATCGTGGCGAGCAGCCCGGCGTACATCCGCACCTCGCCGATGCTGGCGCCGCTGGCCTCCCGCTGTCGGGTGGCGCCCTTCGGGATGCCGCTGGAACGCTTCGCCACGGCCGACCCGGAACGAGTGGCGGCGCTGCGAGCGCGCTTTCCGGGGCCGCTGGTGCTTTTCGTCGGGCGGCTGCGCTACTACAAGGGCGCCGACCGACTGGTGCGGGCAATGGCCCACGTGCCGGCGCGAGCCGTCTTTGTCGGCGGCGACGCCTCGGTGCGCCGCGCCGATCTGGAGGCCCTTGCCGCTGCTCTGGGCCTTGCGGAGCGCGTCCACTTCGTCGGCGAACAATCCGAAGAGGCATTGCGCGCCTGGTACCATGCCGCTGATGTCTTCGCCCTGCCCGCCGTGGAGCGGAGCGAAGCCTTCGGCATGGCCCAGGTGGAAGCCCAGGCCGCCGGGTTGCCGGTGGTCACCACCGAGGTGGGCACTGGCACCAGCTTCGTGACGCTCCACGGGCGGACCGGCTTTGTGGTGCCGCCCGACGACGTGCCTGCGCTGGCGCGCGCGCTGCGCGTACTCATCGCCAACCCCGAGCTGGCGCGCGCCCTCGGCGCCGCGGGCCGCGCCCGCGCGCAACGTGAGTTCAGCCTGGAGCGCATGCTCGACCGCATGGAGGCCGTGTACGCCGAAGCGCTGGAGGATCCGGCGCGCTAGATAGCCGATAGCCGATAGGACGCCGCCTGAAATTTCATCGCGACGGGCGTCAAGCGCTAACCGGGATTGCGGCATACAGGGTACAATACCTTCCAGTAACCCGGTCTAGGATTTTGGATTTTGGATTTTGGATTGCGGTCAATGAGAATCCAAAATCCAAAATCGAGTAAGCGTAGCGCCATGACTGACCCCATCGACCGGCTGCGGGCCAACCTGCGCGCCGCGGCCATTCCCGCCGTCGAAGACGACCTGGCGGGCATTCAGGCCAGGGGCTTTTTGCAGCGGCTGGCGGATTTTGAGCGCATTGCCGCCAGCGTACCCGCCGAGACGTTGCCCGACCACCTGGACGCCGGCAGCCTTCCTGCGCCAACCGAGGAGGCCCCGGCGCTGGAGGCGCCTGCCGGCTCGACGCTACCGTCTGCCGAGACGCTGCTCGGCGCCGCTGCGGCGATCCGCGCGGGCGCCACCACGCCTACGGCGCTGGTCGAGGCGGCCCTGGCGCGGATCGCCGCCCTGGACAGCTCGCTGAACGCCTTTCAACTTGTCCTGGCCGAGCAGGCCCTGGCCGACGCCCGTCGCGCCGAGGCTGAACTGGCCGCAGGGCAGGATCGCGGCCCGCTCCATGGCCTCCCGGTGGCAGTGAAGGATCTGCTGGATATGGCCGGTTTGCCCACCACTGCCGGCTCGACGATCCTGGCCCACAACCTCGCCGCCGCCGACGCCACCGCAGTGGCGCGCCTGCGTGCCGCCGGCGCGATCATCATCGGCAAGACGCGCCTGGCTGAGTTCGCCTACTCGCCTGGTTCCAACAACGCCCACTACGGCTCCACCGCCAACCCCTTCGATCCCACGCGCGACTCGGGCGGCTCCAGCAGCGGCTCGGCGGTGGCGGTGGCCACCGGCATGGCCCTGGCCGCTCTGGGCACTGACACGGGCTGCTCGATCCGCATCCCTGCGGCCTTCTGCGGGCTGGTGGGCCTGAAACCCACCTGGGGCCGCACCAGTCTGGCCGGGACGATCCCCCTCTCCTGGTCGCTCGACCATCTCGGCCCGCTCACCCGCAGCGTCGCCGACGCCGCCGTGCTTCTGGCGCTGCTGGCCGGCCCTGATCCACGCGACGGGCGCACCCTGCGCCCGGCCCCGCCCTTCACTTCCGCAGGACCAGCGGCGGACGCGCGCGGGCTGCGAGTGGGATTGGTGGGAGATGACGGCTCGGGAAAGCCTCTCGCCGAAGAGGAGCAGTGCGCGGCGGCCCGACGCGGAGCCGCAATCCTGGCCGCAGCGGGCGCCGAGGTAATTGAACTCGACGTGCCCGAACTCGACCGGCTGCGGGTGCTCGGCACGGCCATTCTGGGGATGGAGGCGTCGGCCTTTCACCTGCCCTGGCTACGAACGCGCCTCGACGCCTATGGCGAGTTTCCGCGCCAGCGGCTGCTGGCCAACTTCGCGTATGCGCCAGGGGACTTTATCAGGGCGCAGCAGGGCCGGGCCGTCTTGCGCCGGGCGGTCAGCGAGCGGCTGTCCAGCCTGGATGTGCTCGTGCTGCCCATCCATCCGGGGCCGATACCGGCCCGTGGCGCGCCGGCCAACAATAGCCTGGCCATCCCCTTCAACTGCCTGGGGTGGCCGGCCCTCAGCCTGCCCGCCGGGCGGAGCGGCGACGGGCTGCCGCTCGCCGTGCAACTGGTGGCGCGCCCCTGGCAGGAAGCCACCCTGCTCCGCGCCGCCGCAGTGATCGAACGGGATCTCCAGGCTTCTGTGTGACTCGCCCCCGCGGGAGAGGGAACAGAGCGATCATCGCCCGGACCCGCCCCGACGCTCCCGACTCGCCCCCGCGGGAGAGGGAACAGAGAGCTTGCGCGCTGGTCGCCCTTGGTCGCCCCCGACTCGCCCCCGCGGGAGAGGGAACAGAGGGCGGCAGATCGCCCGCGGCGTCCATGCGCGGGACTCGCCCCCGCGGGAGAGGGAACAGACCATCGTGAGGCGCGGCCCTCCCGGACCAGCCATATCCTCGCCGCAGCGGGCGCAGAGGCAGGGCTTGTTGAAACCTTTTGCGGCGCACTGGAAGCAGGGCCTCCAAACCTCCCCCAGAGGTGTTCTCAAGTGTAGGGTTTTTCCGGCGCATGCTCGCGTCGCACGCGCCATCGGGGGCATCGAGACGCCCAACGCCCCCCTCTCCCGCGAGCGGGAGAGGGGCGGGGGGTGAGGACCGTAAGCGCATTGGAATGCCGAAAACCCCTTCTCGCTCGAAAAACCCTACACCTGAGAGCCCGGGGGTGGCGTTGCCCTGCGCCGCCTATTCCTTGACAGGCATCCGCCGGTACTCTACCATGTCGGCTGTTCGACACGTGCGGCACCGGCGCAGTGCAGATATGAATGTTCCTGGGAGGGCACGGCTCTCCCAGATTGTTGATTATTTCCATTGAGCAGAGGCGTCGTTCCTCACCCTCCCCCTGACCCCCTCCCTCTCTACCGGCGGTGGAGAGGGAGGGGGCGCCGAGCGCAGCGAGGCGGGTAGGGGCGAGCACCCCTCAGGAAACACCCCATGTCCGATCTCCTCGCAGGCTTAAATCCCGCTCAGCGGCGCGCGGTGGAGACCGTCGCCGGCCCGGTGCTGGTGGTCGCCGGCCCCGGCAGCGGCAAGACGCGCGTGCTCACCCATCGCATCGCCTATCTCATCGCCGCCCAGGGCGTTGATCCTCTGAACATTCTCGCCGTGACCTTCACCAACAAGGCCGCCCGCGAGATGCAGGAGCGCCTCGATGCGCTGATCGGCCCCGCCCAGGCTCAGGCCCTGACCGTCGGCACCTTCCACGGTCTCTGCGCGCGCTTCCTCCGCCGTGATATCGTGCACCTTGGGCGCGAACGGGATTTCGTCATCTACGACAGCGACGACCAGGAACGCCTGATGCGCCGCGTGCTCCGCGATCTCAATCTCGACGAGAAGCAGAACCCGCCCCGCGCCATCCACGCCCGCATCTCCAGCGCCAAGAATGAGTTGATCACCCCTCAGGAGTATGCCCGCCGCAACCGCTCGTACTTCGATGAGATCGTCACCCGCTGTTACGAGCGCTATCAGGCTCTCCTGCGCGAGGCTAACGCCCTCGATTTCGACGACTTGCTCGTCGAGACGGTGCACCTCTTCGACCAGCACCCCGATGTCCTGGCAACGTATCAGGAACGCTATGTCTTTCTGCTGGTGGACGAGTATCAGGACACTAACCACGCCCAGTATGTGTTGATCAAGCAACTGGCCGCCAGGCGCCGCAACCTCTTCGTTGTTGGCGACGCCGACCAGAGCATCTACGGCTGGCGGGGCGCGGATGTGCGCAACATCCTCCAGTTCGAGCAGGACTATCCCGATGCCCGGGTCATTCTGCTCGAGCAGAACTATCGCTCCACCCAGAGCATTCTCGACATAGCCCAGGCGGTGATCGCCGCCAGCGAGAAGCGCAAGCACGTCAAGAAACTCTGGACGGCCAACGGCGCCGGGCCGCAGGTGACGCTCCACGAGGGCCGCGACCAGGACGCCGAGGCGTCCTTCGTCGCTGATGAGATTGCCCGCCTGGTCGCCGCTGGCGAGGCGAGCTACCGCGACTGCGCCGTGATGTATCGCACCAATGCCCAGTCGCGCGCACTGGAAGAGGCTCTCTCGCGTCGCGGCGTTCCCTACCAACTGATCGGCGGCCTGCGCTTCTGGGAGCGCAAAGAGGTGAAGGACGCCCTGGCCTACCTGCGTCTGGCCGCCAACCCCTACGACAGCATCAGCCTCACGCGGGTGCTGAACTGGCCCGCCCGCGGCATTGGCGAGCGCACCGAGGCCGAGTTGATCCGCTGGGCGGCCTCCCTCGGCGTGCCGCTCTACCAGGCGCTCAAGGAACTCGAGGATGAAGACGCCCCCTCGCCGTTCGCCCCCCGCGCCGCCGCCGCGCTGCGCGGCTTCCTGGGCCTGGTTGACGGCCTGATCGCCGCGCGCCGGGAGTTGCCCCTGCTCGAGTTGCTTGAAATGCTCATCTCGCGCATCGAGCTGCGCGAGACGCTGATCCGCGAGTATGGCGAGGAGGAGGCCGATGAGCGCTGGGCCAATATTCAGGAGCTTGCCGCTTTCGCCGGACGCTACGCCGGTCTGCCTCGCGACCAGCAACTGCCCCGGTTTCTCGAAGAGGCGGCCCTGGTCGCCGATGTGGACCGGATTGACCCCCAGGCCGACGCGGTGACCTGTATCACCCTGCACCAGGCCAAGGGGCTGGAGTACGCGGTGGTGTTTCTGGTGGGGCTTGAGGAGGGCCTGCTGCCCCACAGCCGCTCTACTGACGACCGCGAACGGCTGGAGGAGGAACGGCGCCTGCTCTACGTGGGCATCACGCGGGCCAGGCGGCGCCTCTACCTCTGCCATGCCTTCCGCCGCGAGAGCTTTAACCGCACCAGCCTGAGCACGCCCTCCCGCTTTCTGGCCGACATTCCTCGCGAGTTGTTGAAACTGCCCCACCAGCGAGCAGCGATCGCCGCTCCGATCCGGCAGCGCCCCGCCCGCCCTCGCGATTCCTGGCGCGCCCCTGCTCCATCACGCGCCGCCAGCGGACCGGTCGAGGTGAGCTTCTTCCCCGGCCAGCGTGTGCGCCATCACGCCTTCGGCGAGGGCGTGGTGGTCAGCAGCCGCCTGGTGGAGGGCGACGAAGAAGTCACGGTTAGCTTCGCCGACCGCGAACGGCGCCTGCTCGCCAGCTTCGCCCGCCTCGAACGGGTCGGCTGATGCCAGTTACTCAGACGGCTTCGCCCCGACCAATCCAAAATCCGAAATCCGCTACTCCTGGCGCAGCCGCTCCACCAGGAACTCCCGCAACGCCCGCGCCGCTGGCGAGGCCACCCGATCCCCGCGCCAGACCAGACCCAGACTGCGGGTGAGATGCTGATCGGAGACCCTGAGCGCCACGAGATCGCCGGTGTTCTGCACGGCCAGGCGCGGCACCAGGGCGATGCCGATGCCCGCGGCGACGAAGCGCAGCAGCGTGTCGGTCTCGCCGCCATCGAGCACCACCCGCGGCGTGAACCCGGCGACCTGACAGGCGCTCAGGGTCGCCTCGCGCAGTTCATAGTTCTGGGGCGAGAGCACCCAGGGTTCGTCACGCAATTCGGTGAAGGCCACCGTCTCGCGGCTCGCCAGGGGATGCTCGCGCCACACGGCGATCACCATCTCCTCGGTGAACAAGGGCACTACCGTGAGATGCTCATCTTCGACCGGCAACGTCACCACGGCGATGTCGGTCAGCCCCGTTTCCAGCAAATCGAGCAGTGTCTGCACGCCCGACTCGTGCAGCCGCAGCTCGATCCCGGGATACTGCCGGTTAAAGGCCGTCAACACCGGGGGCAGCAGTTGCATGCCCACTGTCGGCGGGGCGCCCACCGTCGCCCGGCCTCGCCGCAGCCCGATGCGTTCGGCCATCTCTGCCCGCGCCGCCTCGACCTGGGCCATCACCGCGCGCGCGTGGGGCAGCAACGCCTCACCCGCTTCGGTCAGGCGCACATTACGGCCCACCCGGTCGAATAGCGCCACTCCCAACTCCTGCTCAAGCTGGCTGATCTGCTTGCTCAGCGCCGGCTGGGCGATGTGCAACTCGGCCGCCGCGCGGGTCACGTGGGAATGGCGCGCCACCGCTTCGAAGTACCGCAGGTGTCGTAGTTCCATAAACGCCTCCCCAGACTCCGTGTTCCGGTTCGATGGCACGTGACAGCAACGGCTCTGCCCGCTTCCCTACGAAAATCCTGTCGTAGCTGATTCAAGTATAACAGATTGGATATAGGTGTCGTGCTATAATGGCGGCGTCTGGCATAGTTGCAGCCCAACCCTCCGGGCGGACTACAATCCGAAGGGTTGTGCTACAACCCTTCGGGTTGTAGCCGGAGGAAATCCGGTTTCGCCATTCCTTTCTGCGGGAGGTCCGGGCGCCTCCATCAGGAATACTACCCGCTGACAACTCAAAAAAAGAGGTTTCTATGTACCGCTGGCTGCTGGCGCTCGTGATCGGACTGGCCCTCGCGCCCGCCTCGGCCCTTGCCGCTCCTGCTGAGGCATCCGGCGCCCGTGGTCTCCCCCCAGGCAGTGCGGTCTACTTTCCCGAAACCGGCCACAACGTCGCCATGCAACTCAAGCGCTTCTTCGACGCCTATGGCGGCGTCGCCACCTTCGGCATGCCGCTCACTGAACTGATCGTCGGCGCCGACGGCTTGCAGGTGCAGTACTTCGAACGGGCCAGGCTGGAGTTTCGCCCCGCCGCTCCGCCAGAGGGGCGCATCAGCATCACCCGGGCTGGCGCGCTGCTGACCGAGGGCCGCGGCGACCCCGCCTTCGCCTGGCTTGCCAGCTCTCCCGATCCGGCGCGAACATTCTTTCCCGAGTCGGGCCATACCCTCGGCGGGGCCTTCGGCTGGTTCTGGCAGACCCGCGGGGGTCTCCCCATCTTTGGCTACCCTATTTCCGAGGAGTTCTACGAGTTCGACCCCGACTCCGGTCAGGAACGGCTTGTACAGTACTTCGAGCGCGCCCGCTTTGTCTATTATCCAGAGCGCATGGGCGCCGACAATGAGGTGATGCTCAGCCCCCTGGGGCGCCAGTTGCTGCAACGCGATCCTATCGCCCTCGCAGCCACCGCCCCGGCCCGGCCCATCACGCTCCTCGGCGAGGCCTCCACCGGCTTCTCCACCTCCTCCGCCTCGCGGGTGACCAACATCCAGCGCGCCACTGCCATGGTTGACGGCTATGTGGTGCCCGCCGGGGCAGAGTTCTCCTTCATCAGCATTGGCGACTTCTCCGAGGCCAACGGGTTCGTGGATGGCTACGCCATTGTCGGTGGCAGACTCGAAAAGGTGATCGGCGGCGGGCTGTGCCAGGTCTCCACCACCCTCTTTCGCGCCGTCTCCAACGCCGGGCTGAGCGTGACCCGCCGCGCGCCTCACAGTCACATCGTCTATTTCTACGATGATATTATTGGCTTCGACGCCACCGTGTTCGTCCCTGGAGTCGACTTCCGCTGGCGCAACGACACCGGCGGTCCGGTGTATATTATCGGAACCGTTGATCTGGCCCGCGAACGCCTGACCTTTCAACTCTTCGGCGAGAGCGATGGGCGTAGCGTGCGCTACGAAGGGCCGTTCAAAGCCAACTGGACTCAGCCCGGCCCGCCGGTCTGGCAATTCGACCCCGGCCTGCCCCGGGGCGCTGTGCGCCAGCTCGTCCACGGGCGCCCCGGCGTTGATGTGACCCTGCGGCGCATCGTGACCTTCCCCGATGGGCGGACGCGGATGGACCCGTACATCACCCGGTACACGCCCTGGGAGGATTTCTTCCTCTACGGCCCCGGCGTGACGCCGCCTCCAGGCGCCAGGGTGATCGCTCCGCGCGGATAGACGGGTGAACCAATGCTGGCACAACGCTCCGGGTTGGGCCCGGAAAACCCCGTTTTTCTTCGCCCGCCCGTTAAGCAACACCGCGCCCAATCCCAAATCCCAAATCCCCATGACCACCTCTCTCCCCCCCCTGATCACCAGGCGCAAACTCGTCGAACCGCTGTGGGGCGGTACGCGCCTCGCCGCATGGCTGGAGTTGCCGGAGCCGCGACCCACGCGCCTCGGCGAAAGCTGGCAGGTCTTCGACAGCAATCCGGTAGTAGACGGGCCATTCGCCGGGCGCACCCTGGCCGACCTGGCGCAGGCTTACGGGCCGGCGCTGGTAGGTACGCGCGCCGTCGCCCGCTACGGCGCCGATGTGCCCCTCCTGGCCAAATTCATTGACGCCGCTGATCGCCTCTCCATCCAGGTCCATCCCGACGACGCCTACGCCCATCGCGTCGAGGCCCACACCGGCTTTCACGGCAAAACCGAGGCCTGGTACATCCTGGATGCCGCGCCGGGCGCGACCGTCACCTACGGCCTCAAACGCCCCTGCACCCGCGCCGAATTCGCCGCCGCGGTCGTGGCCGGCACAGTTGAAGATCTGATGGCCCACCTCTCCGTAGCCCCCGGCGATGTCATCTTCGTGCCCGCCGGCACGCTCCACGCCATCAATGCCGGGATCATGCTCTTCGAGATCCAGCAGAAATCCGACCTGACCTATCGGGTGTACGACTATGGCCGCCGCGACCCGAAGACCGGCCGGCCGCGCGAGTTGCACCTGGAGAAGGCTCTCGACGTAAGCATCTTCGCCCCGGCGCCGCGGGGGGTCATTCGCCCTCTCGCCCTGGCGCCCGGCCGCGACCTGCTCGTGGCCTGCCTCTCCTTTGCTCTGGAACGCTGGCGCGTGGCGGAGCGGGCCGATCTCACGGTGCATCCAGGCAGTTTCGAGATCCTGACGGTGATTGACGGCGCCGGCGCTATCGAACCCCGGGACCCCCGGCACGCGCCCCTGGCTCTGCGGCGCGGCGACTCGGCCGTGTTGCCCGCCAGCCTCGGCGCGTGTAGCCTGCGCGGCGCTATGACCGTGCTGCGCGCCAGCATCCCCGACCTGGAGGAACTGAGCGCCACGGCCCGCGCTGCCGGCCACGCCGAGGAGCGCATCGCCGAGGTGCTACAGCCGGGGTAGTCGTTTGTCACGTTGGCCCTGTTGGAAGGACGACGCCTGGCTTACAATCCTGAAGGTTGACAGGTGGGGCGCGGGCAATCCAGAATCCGCCGTCAAAAATCTCCAACCGCCATGTCTCTCCCCAACACCCGCCGCTTCTTTGTCGCCCCTGAGGCGCTGCGCGATGAGCAGGTGCGCCTGAGCGATCCCGACCTGGCCCGCCAGATCGGGCGGGTGCTGCGCCTGGTTCCCGGCGATCACGTGCTGCTGCTCGATGGGCTGGGGATGGCCGCGGAAGTAGAACTGACCGCCGTCAATCGCGACGGAGTGACTGGCGTGGTGGTGCGCCGCGAAGCGGCCGGCGGCGAACCTCCCGTCCACCTGACGCTCTATCTGCCCCTCATCCGCGCTGAACGCTTCGAGTGGGCCGTGCAGAAGGGCGTCGAGCTGGGCGCGCGGCGGCTGACACCGACGCACTGCGCCCGTTCCCTACCCGCCGACCGGAGCGATGCGCGCAAGCTGGAGCGCTGGCGGCGCATCGCCCGCGAAGCTGCCGAACAATCCTGCCGCGGGATCTTGCCCGAGGTGAGCGCCACTCTCTCCTTCGCCGCCGCCACGGAGGCCGCTGCGGGCGCCGATCTGGCCCTGCTGCTCTGGGAAGGCCAGGCGCCCCACCTGCGCTCCGTCCTGCGCGCCCATCGCGGCGAGTGGGACGGGCGGGCCATCCACGTCCTCAGCGGCCCCGAAGGCGGTATCACTCCCGATGAACTGACATGCGCCCGCGAGCGTGGTATCATACCCGTATCGCTTGGCGCGCGGGTTCTGCGCGCTGAAACCGCGCCCATCGCCGCCATTGCGATGGTGCTGTATGAAATAGAGTAAGCCGCCTATGATTCGCACCTCTCGCGCGGTCACCCTGGGAGCGCTGGTTGCCATCCTCGTCGGCGTCGCAGCCTTCGCCGCCGGCTGGGTTAGCGCGCGCATCGTTGGAACGACCCCCATAGACACCCTCATCGCCCGCGTCGCCAACCGTGACCTCCGCCGCGAGACGCCGGAAAACGCCCGCGCGGATTTCGCCGTCTTCTGGGAGGTGTGGGACCTGGTGCAGGCCGAGTTCTACCGCCAGGAGCCGCTTGATCAGCGCAAGATGGTCTACGGTGCTATTCAGGGGATGCTTGCCTCTCTCGGTGACGAGTACACCACCTTTCAGGAACCGGACCTGGCGGCCCAGAACCGCGAGTCGATGCAGGGACGCTTCGAAGGCATTGGCGCCTACCTGCGGGTCCAGGACGGAGCGATTGTCATTGACCGCCCCTTCCCCGGCTCGCCAGCCGAACGGGCCGGGCTCCGTTCGGGCGATGTCGTGGTGGCAGTTGATGGCGTGCCCCTCGCCGAGGTGATCGCCGGTCTGCCCGACAGCGAGGCCACCGCCAGGGCTGCGGCGCGCATCCGCGGCCCCAAGGGCACCGTGGTGACCCTCACTCTGCGCCGCCCTCCCGACACCCAGACCTTCGACGTGGCCATCACCCGCGACGAGGTGCCAATCATTACCGTCAATGCGCAGATGCTCGACAACGGAGTGGCCTATATCCAGATCACCGAGTTCAAGGCCACCACCACCCAGTTGCTTGACGAGGCGCTGCGCCAGTTGATCCCCCAGCGTCCCCGCAGTGTCGTACTCGACCTGCGGAATAATCCCGGCGGCTTCCTTACCACCGCCCAGGAGGTGCTCGGGCGCTTTTATGACGGCGTGGCGCTCTACGAGCGCGAAAACGGCGGAGTGGAGAAAGAACTGCGCACCATCGTCGGCCCCGCCGACACGCGCCTCTACGAGGCGCCTATGGTGGTGCTGATCAACGGCGGCTCAGCCAGCGCCGCCGAGATCGTCGCCGGCGCCCTGCGCGACCGCCGCCCGAACACCGTGCTGCTCGGCGAGAAGAGCTTTGGCAAAGGGTCGGTGCAGAACATCCACCACCTGAGCGATGGCAGCAGCGCCCGTATCACCATCGCCCACTGGCTCACGCCTGACCGGACGGCCATTCACCGCGTCGGGATTACGCCCCAGTACGAAGTGGCCGCTTCGGAAGATCCGCAGTATGCCGTGCCATGCGTTGCGGACCGGCAACCCGCCGAGGGTCAAACCACCTGCGCCGACGCCCAACTGGCCTGGGGGTTGAACGTGCTTGCCGGCATGGCTCCTCCGCCGCCCCCTACCGGCGTGTTTGTTCGCCTTACGCCGCGGCTCAGAGCGGCGTAAGCGATTTTGGATTTTCGATTTTGGATTTTGGATTGTGGTTCATTCACCGGTATCACCGGTGAAGCGGCCCACTTTCCTGCCATCAACCTGTTGCCGCTCACAGGCTCCGGGATCACCCGAAGTCCGCGCGCTGTTCAGGAGCGAACAGCGGCTCCAAAACTAATCGGCCGCCCTGGCTGGGCGGCCGACCTGCGAAGCCCCGGTCGCTGGCTGAGAGAGGGGGTAAATTGGGGACGGCGGCCCGGCGAACCGGTGGCCCTGCGGGATACCCCGCCTCCAGGCGCCGCCGTAGGAGAACAGAGGAGGTGTGTGCGAACCTGTTGTTCAGTTTGGTGCGGCGTGAGCGGCCCCAGGCTAGAACCCTGAGAACTCGCTCCTGTTGGGACAGCCACGACCGCGCTTCACAGCGCTCAGTATAATTGTTTTGACGCTGTGCGTAAGAAAAGAAATACGTACCGATTGTTGCGAATGCGCCACTGTCTTGCTCACCGATTGAACGCCCCTTGAACACACCGAACAAAGGTGCTATAATCTATTTCTGTCGCATTGCGATGCGGCAAAGTGATATACTAGCCCCACCGTGCTCTGGCCGCCTTGCGGTTACTACTGGTCTATGAACACGCGCCCTACCACCCGCTCCGAACAACGGGCAGCCGAGGGCGCCGAGTTGCGCAACTACCGGCTGATCCAGCGCCTGGCCCAGGAGGAACTGGCGACGGTCTTCAGCGCCAGCCACCTTACCCTGGAACGTCCGGTGCAGGTGCACATCCTGCGCCGCAACGACTGGGTCTCCTCGGGGCGCTTTCAGCTTGCCGCGCGCCTGGCGGCGCGTCTCAATCACCCCAACCTGGTGCCGGTGATTGACGCGGGCCACGATGATCGCTTTGGCCACTATCTGGTGACCCCCCAGCTCGATGCCCAGCCCCTCAGCGCGCTCCTCGCCGCCGGCCCCCTTGCGCCGCTGCTCACCGTGCGCGTCGTGACGCAGATCGCCGCCGCTCTCGATTATCTCCATGCCCAGAAGATTGTACATCGCGATGTGCAGCCGGCCAATATTCTCGTTACCGCCGAGGGCGTCGCCTACCTCACCAATCTTAGCCTCGCCGCCGCTCCTGATACGCCCGACCTGAGCAGCCTGGAGGAGGCGGATTATCTGACGCCGTACTCCGCGCCCGAACAGCGCTTCACCGAAGGGGAGGCCAGCCCGGCGCTCGATGTCTATGGTCTAGGGGCCGTGACCTACCACATGCTCTCGGGCGAGGTCCCGCCCGAGCCGGGCGCGCCCCTGCCCAGCCTGGCCGCGGTTGATCCTGCCCTGGCCCCTGCCGACCGGGTCGTGCGCCGCATGCTGTTGCCACAGCCGCAGGCTCGCTTTCCCAGCGCCTCGGCCGCCGCCGCCGCGCTGCGCCAGGCATTGCGCGGCCAGATTGACCAGGCCACCGCCGATATGGAGGAGTCGCGCTGGGAGCCGAACGCCGAGTGGCTGCCTAACCCCTTTGAGACGGCGCTCGATTCTGCCCTCCCCGAGCGCTTCCAGGAGTATCTCTCGCGCGCTCGCAAGCGAGCCGACGAGCTGCACCGCCGCGACGCCATCCGCCGCTTTTTGAACCGCTGGAGCCGCGACGGCTTCTTCCGCCGCCGCGCTCTTGGCCAGCTTGTTCAACTCGAGCAGATCGTCAGCTACAACGTCTACTTCTATGAACTGCGCGTGCTGTATGAGACGCGCACCGAACCGACGCCGCGCGTTCGTCCCCAGGCTCCTACCGATCAGCCGCGCGCCTTCCAGTCCCCTGCTGACGTGTGGCAGGTCCGTGTTCCTGACATGGGGCCGTTGGAGAGCGTCCAGCCCCGTGAGCTGGCGCTGCCCGGCTCGGAGCGCATTTATACCTGCCCTGAGTGCCTGGGCGCCGGCAAGGTCTACTGCGCTGCCTGCAAGGGTCAGGGGGCCGTCGAAAAGGTCAGCCGCGTCTCCAACCGTGACCATACCCGTTCGCCAGAGACGATAATGGCGGAGTGCCCAACCTGCCGCGGGTATGGCAAGCAGGATTGCCCCAGATGCGAGGGCGCCGGCAATCTGGTGGAAGAGCTGGTCTTTACCTGGTCCCGCCGGGCGATGCTGTTCGAGAACTCGGATGATGTCGAGGACCTGCCGCGGATGGCCATCCGCAACTGCCTCGAGCCGGTCTTCGAGGGGCCGATTGATCCGTACAAGGGTCCCTGGTACAGCGTGGCGCCGCTCGCCGAGATGCTGCGGGCGGTGATTGACGCGGCCGGCGATGATACGCGCATCCGCCATGCCGAGCTTACGGTCCGCGGCGCGCCGATTACCGAGGTGGAGTGTCTCCTCGATGACCAGCCGCGCCAGTTCCACCTGGTTGGCTTCGAGCCGCAACTCTTCGGCGACTGGTCGCTCTATAACCGCGAGCGTATCGCCCTGGTCGTGGTGATCGCCATCGTGGCGATGCTTGCCGTCCTGGCGTTCGTCGGGGCCGTCGGGCTGCGTTAGCGCATTTCTCAGAAAGGTTGACGCAAAGGCGCGAAGGCGCAGTGTCCTTGGTAGTGATGCCAGGCCACTGCGCCATTGCGTGCCGGCGGTTACGGGTGAGCGAGAAGCCGCGGTTCGCGGTATGCGAGCAATGCCGCAGGCGCGCATGCGGCTTCGCCATGCGCCAGTGACGTGAATATGGGGCAACCAGGCTTCCCCACCCCCTGTCTGGTGGGGCGAAATACCTTTCGCCCGGCAAGGAGGCCAGTTGCAGGGGAACGCAGCAACCTGATCCCCCGCTTTCCCATGCCTCTCAGCCTCCCCTCAGCTTCCCCTCAGCCGGCGATCATGTCGCCGTAATCAGCCAGACGCCAGTCGCGCGCGCCGCGCTCGTTCGAGTCAGCGCAAGACGGATCCTGTGCTCATCGGATCGAGGTGCCGTATGCGCGTCAGACTCGCTCGTTGCTGGGTGCTGTTGCCCTGCGCCATCCTGTTGCTCTTCCTTACCGCCTGCGGCGCCGGCCAGCCGGTCGCCGTCTCCGCGCCGGCGCCGCTGCCCACGGCGCGTATCCTGCGCGAACCTGAGCCTGAACCGCTGCCGCCGCTGCGCCTCAACGGCGCGCCCGATGCGGGCGTGGGGGGCAGCTCTGTCACCGCCGCCGGAAGCGCCTCCGCCACGGCCGGCCCAGGCGCCTCTGCCACGGCGCACGCCTCCGCCACGGCGCTCCCCGGCGCCCCTGCTGCCGGCCCGCTCAGTGGCGGCCTCCCTGACGAGGCCTGGGGCCGTCGCGGCCCGGGCGCCGGCGCGCAGACAGGGCCAGGCGCGCCTCCAGCGTCGCCCGCCGGCCCCGGTGACGAAATCGTTGTGCGCCTGCCCACGCCTGGCCCTGCGTCACCGGGCGCGCCCACCCTGCCCCCGGCGTCCACGCCTCCAACTGCTCTTCCCTTTCCTGGCGCCACCGTCACCCCGCCACCGCTGGACGGCGCCGCCGCGGCCTCGACGCCGCTGCCGACTGTCGCTCCGCCTCGCGACGGTCCCGGAGGGCTGCCCTACCCGCTTACTCTTACCCGGCTGAACTTTGGCGTCGTCGGCCACCTGTACTACACCGACCGCGTCACCGCCCTGCGTAAGGCGCGTGAAGCCGGCTTCACCTGGTTTCGCCAGCAGATCCACTGGCGCGACATTGAAGATGCCAGCGGGGCCTTCTTCTGGGGCGAGCTTGACAACATCGTCGCCGATGTCAACGCCGCCGGTATGTTGTTAATGATCAACATCACCCGTTCCCCGGCCTGGTATACCGCCAACGGCGGCGATGGACTGCCCCGCGATCCGGCCACGCTGGCGCGCTTCGCCGGGGCGCTGGCCGGGCGCTACAGCGGTCGCGTGCACGCCATTCTGATCTGGAACGAGCAGAACCTGGCCTACGAGAATGGCGGCAGCATCGGCCCCGATGATCCCGGCCATTTCGTCGAGGTTATGGCCGCTGCCTACACCGCCATCAAGGCCGCCGACCCGCGCATCATCGTGGTCGCCGGCGCGCCGGCCTCCACCGCCACCAATAACCCCGCCATCGCGATGGACACGATTTCGTACCTGCGCGCCATGTATAGCTACAAAGGCGGGATGATCCGCGACTACTTCGATGTCCAGGCGCTGCATCCCGGCGGTTCGGCCAACCCACCCGAAACGCTCTACCCCGAAAACCCCAGCAACGCTCAGGGGTGGACGGATGACCCTTCATTTTATTTCCGGCATGTGGAGAACCAGCGCCGGGTCATGGAAGAGGCGGGGCTTGGCAATCACCAGGTGTGGATCACCGAGTATGGCTGGGCCACCCCCAACAATACGCCAGGCTATGAGTTCGGCAACCAGATCACCTTCGAGTTGCAGCGCGACTATATTGTTGGCGCGATCTGGTACACCTTCAACCACTACCCCTGGGTCAGCAACATGTTCCTCTGGAACCTGAACTTCAGCGTCTTGCAGCGCGAGAACGGGCGTGACCCCAACCACGAACAGGGGTCGTTCAGCATCGTCAATGCCGACTGGTCGCCTCGCCCCGCTTTCTGGGGCATCCAGGAAGCAATCGCCCAGGTGCGGCGTCTGCAACCGTAAGGACGGCGTCGTTCCCCGATCCCGCTACGACGCCAACATACAGGGGCGTGGATAAACCCTCTGTCCCACGTCCCACTCTCAATTCCTGTTGACCATGCACATCAATCCAAAATCCAAAATCCAAAATGCAACTACCCCGCCCGTCCGGCGACCAGGACGCGCCAGACCACGCCGGGACGGCCTCCGTCGGCCTCGGCAGTCTGTTGCCAGACCTGAAGGCCATGGCGGGCGCAGGCGGCCGCCAGGGTCTCTGCGGCGATGGGGGTATACAGGCGCCCATCAGGTTCGCGCGGATCGCCGGTCTGGCTGGCGCGGTAGGTGATCAGCAACCGCCCCCCCGGAGCGACGATGCGGGACAGGGCCGCCAGCGCCCTCTCGATGGACTCCGCAGGCAGATGCATCAATACCGCACTGCACAGCACATTGGTGAAGGCCCCGCCGGGGATCCCCTCCAGATCGGGGAGCGCGGCCTGGCGCAGATCGAGGCCCGGATAGTTCGCCCGCGCCTGGGCCAGCATACCCGGAGAGGCGTCGTAGCCGATCGCCGGGAAGCCGCGGGCCACGAGCCAGGCCGTGTCGCGCCCGCTGCCGCAACCGATGTCGGCGGTAGGCGCGCCGGGAACAAAGACGCGCTCGATCAACCGGTAGAGCGCTGCAGGTGTTTTGCCGCGTTGCATTGCGGCATATTCCGCTGCCCGCGCGTCGTAGGTCTCGATGGTCCTGCGATCCATCATTCATGCCCCTGCTGGTAGAGATCCCATCCCTGGAGCAACAGGCCCGGTTGCACCAGAACCAGCCATATGAGCAAAAGGGTGACGCTCCCCTGAAACAGGCCGATCCAGAAGGGCGCCGAGGTGCGAATACCTGCAACCGCGCGCTGAAGCTCCCCGACCACCTCCTGATACTGGCCTACCACTCCGCGCGCGCCGCCTAAATTGGCGCTCAGCGCCTCCAACCCGGTCGCCACTTCATTGAGATCGCCGGCAATCGTAGTGGTGTTTTTCCGGGCCGTATTGATGCCGGAGGCGATCTCGTCAAGCGCCGGCGGCATATCGTCAAGGGTCTCCGCCACGCCCTCGATGGCGACATTTAACGGAACGTCGGGATTGTAGGGCACACCAAAGATGCTTAGGGCGCGCAGCACTGCGTCCACGGCCCTGGCCGTCTCCGCGGCGCTATAGAGCGCCTGACGGGTCGAGGCAATCGTCGCCGGCAGCCGCGTGCCGCTCAACGTTTCGAGGGCAGCCAGGCTGGGTTGAGTATCGCTCACTGCACGCGAAGCGCTGGCAACCGTGGCGCTCAGGTTGCCCACGGTGCGC
This sequence comes from Chloroflexaceae bacterium, assembly GCA_025057155.1. NCBI lineage: Bacteria > Bacillati > Chloroflexota > Chloroflexia > Chloroflexales > Chloroflexaceae > Chloroflexaceae bacterium. The sequence continues at coordinate 41,235 of JANWYD010000004.1, read as the reverse complement.
TCGGCCTCTACCAGCGAGGCCTCGGCAAGGTCCAACCCCTCGCTCGTGGCGTCAAGCGCCTGTTCTAGCGCGTCGAGTTGCCGCCCCAGACCGGATCGCAGCGCAATGCCGGCGTAATTGACGATGATGACGCCCGCCACGCTGATCAGCAACCCCAGGGCGGCGCTAATCATCAGCAGCATACCGGCGACGCGCCGTTGGCGCGGGCCCGCTTGAAACCATTTCATGGCACCTCGATGTGTCCTGAACCCGCCACGACTACTACAAACCTCCACACTTATCCACATACGTGTGTGGATAAGTGTGGAAAACTCCTGTTCCTCGTCTGGAGGGGCGGCGCGCCCTCAACGCTTCCCCGGCGGCACAAGTCTCTATGAACCGGTTGTGCCAGAGCGGAGGACGAAAGGGACACTGCGAGGCCGCTCCACGTGTGGGCTTCAATGCACGCGACAAACGGCGGGCCATGGAAGGACAGAAATCCGATTGACGCGGTTTTGAGCCGCATCACCAGGTCGATGATTGCCGCCGTGTATAAACTTTCATCCACGACGCAAGAGATCGCCGGCGCCGTCCAGCGTTTAGGGCTTTCTGATGCCCCGAGCGCGTCACAGGACTCCGGTTCGGCAGTGGGGCCCGGATTTCGATTGTATCATGCCGAGATGACATCTTCTTCACCCGGTTGCCGATTATCAGCGCTTCGCTCTCCCCCTGAGAGGCGGACCCGCCAGCGGTTCCGCTCGCCCCTCCTTAGCGCGATAGGCGCGACATTGTGCCGCCTTGCAACACAGCAACCATAATAAAGCATGCATGGCGGAACTGGCCTCTTCCCCGCCATTCGTGTTACCAGAACCTACGGCCCGTCACCGGCCCTGATGATCCGCCTCAAGGAATAAACAGACCGGCAGTACGACCACTGGTGACGGATCTGTCATTCTCTTGTCTGGAGCCTGTAAGCGAATTGTTTCCTGGCGCTGTTAGATTGCTACTACGCAACTGTCAGACCGGGGGCGCGCCGGGTCACAGGGTGAAGTTCTCTAGATCCTGAAATTGCCGGGGCTTGATTGCCGGTTACGGTGCATTGGGGAGATTGATGAAACATGCCATTCCCACTGGCAATGCCCGCGCGGCGGGAGCCAGGGCTATTCTCGGCGCGGTACGAGCAGGCTTCGTTGGCGGGCTGCGAAGAACCTTTCCACCGGCAGAGAAGCGAGTCGATGAACCTCCAGGTTCTCCGCGTCTCGCCAACTGGCCAGACTTCACCGCAGGAGACCGTATGGACATGAAAACCTATGTTACCGGAGAGATACACGTTCTTGAGATTGCCGGGCGCTTTGACGCCAGTACGGTTCAGCCCATCGCCAACTGGCTAGAACAGACCACTTCCACTCCCGGCGCGCGGGTGCTGATTAATTTGACCGACACCACCTTTGTTGACTCCACGGCGCTGGCAACGCTGGTACAGGCACTGAAACGCTGCCAGCAAATGCAGGGGGATCTCTATCTATGCGGTATGCGCCGGCCCGTCCACATGATCTTCGAACTCACCCGGCTCGATAGAGCCTTCAACATTTTCTCTGATAAGGAATGTGCGCTGCGGGCATTCGCAAAATAGATCATCCAGACCGCTCTGCAAAAGACGGCATGCTCGTGACGCTGCTCAGTTCGCAGTATGCACGCTTCGCAGCCCTGGCCGAGTCCTGGTTATTATTAGGAGCGACCGCTTTTGGCATTTATCAGGATGGTCGTCCCCTGGTCTACTGGCCCGCGAGCCATCGGCTGATGCGACCAAGTTTGACAGCGCCAATCCTGTCTGGCGACGAGGAGCTTGGCGAGATTCGCGTTACAGGGGTGCAGGGCGAGGCGTTCCAGCAGCGACTACGCGCCGATGCAGCGCTGATCGCCTATGTGCTGCAACTGGAAGAGGAGTTGCAGTTAATGACTGCCGATCTAGTGATCAGCCAGGATCAGCAACTTGCGCTCTACCGGCTTACGCAGCGCATGCGCGACCTGGTTACGGTCGAAGAGATCCTGCGGGTGGCGCTGGCTGAAGCCATCCACGTGCTCAAGGCGCAGGGCGGTTTCGCCGCCTTCGAGTCGCTCGCGCCCGAGCCTCCGCTGCTCATCCAGCTACCAGACGTTGTAATGCCCGAGGCGCTGGCGTGGGATCTCTATCGGCAATGCTGCACCGGTGAGCGCCCGATCATCCGTGGCGAGACCGACCTGGATACGGCCTTGCCAGGGCTGCATAGCCTGCTCCACGTGCCGATCCGTATCCGTGGCCACGTGATAGCTGCTCTGGCAGTGGTTAACCGCTCTGGCGGGTTCGCCGCGCCGGATATCAAGCTGGCGGGCGCCCTGGCCGAGCAGGCCGGCGTTCAGATCGAGCGCACCCTGCTTTACCAGGAGATGTTCCAGCAGACTCGCCTGCGCACCGAGATGGAACTGGCGCGACGTGTGCAGGTCGATCTCCTGCCACGCACCCTGCCCAGAATTGACGGGTTGGAGATCTACGCCGAATCGCGGCCTGCCCGCCAGGTTGGGGGGGATTTCTACGATTTTATTGTTGAACCGGGGAGGCCCTTCATCTTCGTTGTAGGAGACGTGACCGGGAAAGGCATATCGGCGGCACTGTTGATGACAATGACCCGCACCGCCATCCACAGCAAATCCCAGTTTATGCCCTTTCCGACCCCCGAGAGCGTGATGCGGCAATCGAACGAGGATCTGTATGACGATTTCACGCGGGTCGGAGTGTTCGCAACCGCCTTCGTCGGCCAGTATGAGGTGGGACGTCAGCAGATCATCTATGCCAATGCAGGACATGCGCCGGTAATCTATCGCCCGCTGGACGGCGAAGCCGTCCTGTTGCGCGCTGAAAGCACCGCCCTTGGCATCTTGCCTGAGGCTCACTGTCGCAATCAATCCTTGCGTCTGGTCCCCGGCGATCTGCTGGTGGTGGCGACCGATGGCTTTAGCGATATGCGCGACGCCAATGAGGCAACCTTTGGCATTCAGCGTTTGCTGGAATTGGTAGACCGCCTCCACCACCTCGCGCCCAGGGAGCTGGCCCTGGCACTGTTTGAAGAGGTTGAACGCTTTGGCCAGGGACGTGAACAGGACGATGACCAGACGATTGTAGTGATCAAAGGAGCGGCAATGTGACGCTACGGTCCCCTGAATTCGTCCGTCTAGATCTTCCGGCCCGCTACACCTATCTCCATCTCGTGAGCGAGAGTCTTGCCGACATGCTGCAACTGGCTGAAGGGGTCGCTGATCTGGAGACGCTGATTTACAATGTACAACTCGCGACGCACGAAGCCTGCACGAATATTATCAATCACGCTTACAGGAGCTTTGACCAGGGGCGCATTCTTGTCGAGATGATCGTACACTTTGAAAAGCGATTATTGCAGATTGATCTCTACGATACCGGAACAGCGTTTGATCTCGACAGCGTTCCCGCTCCAGATCTGGATCAGGTTCGGGTGCATGGCTACGGCCTGTTTTTGATCCGCCATCTCATGGATACCGTTACCTACACCGCCGCGCCGGATCGCAACCACTGGCGGATGATCAAGACCTTCTATGTCAGGAGATGTCACAGCATATGACTACCGTGCTCCTTGTTGAAGATTACGCGCCCAACAATCGTCTGTTGAGTTTCGTGCTTGAGCAGAACGGTTACGCTGTGATTTGCGCTCGGGATGGTGTGCAGGCGCTTGAGTGTCTCCAGATGATGCCCGTTGATGTGATCATTACTGATCTGCTAATGCCCCGCCTGAACGGGTTTGAGCTGGCTGAACGCGTGCGCGCCGATGCACGATACAATCACCTGCCGATCATCGTGGTGACCGCCAGCGGCAAGGAGAGCGACGCGGTTCGAGCCGAGAGAGCAGGAGTTGACGTGTTCCTGACGAAGCCGGTCGAGTCCGAAGATCTCCTGCAAGTTGTAGCCCGGGCGGTCGCCCACGAGCATATCCAGTCCAGCCAGGTGCGCTTGTGGCGCCACTCACGGGTGGCCTGACGGCGCTTTGCGCTAGAATGGCAACCTGGTTGCTCCTGGTTTGGGTCAGACCGCGGGAGCGCGATGGCGTCCTCCGGCAAGCAACATCCCTCTCTGCCCTGTCGGGGTATCGGACCGTCACAACCGGCGCCGTTGCATCACGTCTGATGTGGGGATCAAACCACCTTGCGCTTTCAAAGGCCGCGTGTTATGATCGGGCGGATTATGTCAGCCAGCCTGTCCGTGAGCCATTCGGGGCCGCTATGGCCTTTTCGCCTGGTTGTGGTTGCAATGGCGCCTGAGCATTCCACGCCCGCTGCGCGCCGACGCCTGCCCGATCAGCCGCGGCTGGTGCTGGCCTCCGCCTCGCCGCGCCGGCGTGAACTTCTGGCGGCCCTGGGGGCGCGTTTCGACATCCTCGCGACCGATGCGGAGGAGGATAACGCCACCCCACCCGCCGAGGTGCTGGCTGCCCTGCCAGTTCTTGATCTGCCCCTTGCCGAACATCCGGCCCTGCGCGCCTGGCGCAAGGCTCACGCCGCCGCGGTTCACGCGGGTGATGCGGTGGTGCTCGGCGCCGATACGGTGGTCGTACTCGATGGCGAAGTGCTGAACAAGCCCGCCAACGCCGGACACGCCTGCGCCATGCTTGCCCGACTCGCCGGGCGGCGTCACATTGTTTACACAGGGGTGTGCGTGCTCCGGGCCTCGCGCCAGGAGGCGCCCGGCCCGCCGCCTGCTCCGCCGCTCCAACTGGCGGTGGCGGCGGCGGAGGTGCTGTTTCGGCCCCTGTCGGACGGAGAGATCGCCGGGTATGTAGCCACGGGAGAGCCGCTGGACAAGGCGGGAGCGTATGGATTGCAGGGCGCCGGCGGAGACTTTGTGCGCGAGGTGCGCGGCAGTTACACCGCTGTGGTGGGCTTGCCCCTTCCTGATGTGTATCGGATGCTGACCGCCGCGGGCATCACCGACCTGCGCGATCCTGGTGCAACGTATCGCGAATGGTTACAGCTACAGGGAAAGGAGCCGCTCCCATGCCCGCCTACCCTGCCATAAGGCTACTGATCGTTGACGATCATCCGCTCTTCCGTCAAGGGGTGCGCTGGGCGCTCGCCGCCGAAGAAGACATCGTGATTGTCGGCGAGGCCGCGAGCGGCGAGGCTGCGCTTGAATGGCTGCAAAACGCCGGTTCGAACCAGGAACCGAATGTCATGCTGGTAGATCTGAACCTGCCGGGGATGAACGGCTGCGATCTGACCCGCCAGGTCCGGCGCCAGTATCCCAATATCGGCGTGGTAATGCTGAGCATGCACGAGAGCGACGAGCGGGCCTTCAATGCATTGCGCGCGGGCGCCGCCGCCTATCGCTCCAAAGACGTGGCTCCGCAGGCGCTTGCCGACACCCTGCGGCGGGTGGCCCGCGGCGAGTACGTGATCAACGACGTGGTGCTGGAGGAGCCTCGTGTGGCCAGCCGGGTGTTGACCCAGTTTCGCAATCTGCCCCAGGCTACCACCACCGACCCCGAAGCGGTTGATTTTCCGATCTTCACCCCCCTCAGCGAACGGGAGATCGAGGTGCTGGAACGCATCGCCGCCGGGGGCAGCAATAAGGAAATCGCCGATGCCCTGGGCATCAGCACACAGACGGTGAAGAACCATATCTCTTCGATCTTGCGCAAACTCTCTTTGAATGATCGCACCCAGGCAGTGCTCTTCGCCCTGCGCCGGGGCTGGATTGAAGCTCCCAGCGAGATCCGCCAGGGCGGCGGCGAACCGGAATAGATTGTGGATTTTGGATTTTAGATTTTGGATTGCCATTCAAATCAAATCCAAAATCGCATTACGTGTCTTCCGGGGCGCGCATCACGGCGAGGAAGCGCCGGCCGTACTGGAAAAACGACAGGGTGAAGGGCAGGAGCGCCAGGTAAAGCACCGGTTTGCCGCTGCGCGGCCCATCGGCGATGTAGAGTAGCGCGGCGGCGGCGAGGAGCGCGGTGGTCAGTTTGCCCGCGCTCTCGGCGGTGGTGATATGGGAGCGGCGGCGCAGCACGACCGCCGCAGCGGTCAGGATGCCCAGGTCACGAAAGAGCAACAGGCCGGTGATCCACCAGGGAAAGCCCCGCGTGCGCGATAGAATGATCGCCGTCCCATTGAGCATGAGTTTGTCGGCGATTGGATCGATCAGTTTGCCCAGCCGAGAGACCTCGCCGCGGGCGCGGGCGATCGGGCCATCAATGGCGTCGGTGAGCATGCCCAGGCCAAAGCAGATCAGCGCCGCCCGCCGCCGCTCGGGACGCGCCAGAAAGTATAGCGTTGGCGCCACCAGCAGCAACCGGAACAGGGTCAGCCAGTTGGACGGATAGCAGAACTCCCGCGGCTCGACAATCGCCGAAACTTTCCGCAGTGCCATGGAATGACCTTATTGCACCATAGTCGGTCGCGCGGCGCGCAACGCTGCGTGAAAGAAGGAAGTTCGCGGGAGGGCCAGGCCCTCCCGCGTTCTTTCGCCCGGCGAGAAGCGGTCAGACCATCGGAGGCGGGGGCATATAGGTGGTAGCCGCCGCCGGGCTGAAGCGCTGCAGCGTCTGCCCCATTGCGTGGCCGAAAACCGCCTGGCTGTAGGGCACGGTGAAAATGAAGCCGATAATGATGATGGCTCCAAGATTAGCAATGATGCCACAGAGCAGCAAAATCAGCCAGAGCACCACCCAGGCGCCCGGATCGGCCCGGACCATGGTGATCACCTCGCCTACCTGCAGGGCCGCGCCAATGCTGCCCATTTGCAGGTAGCGCGCCACCGCGGCCAGGATCACCGGTTGCAGCAGCAAGCTTACGATGATCAGCAGCGGCAAGAAACAGCTAAAACTCGCCAGAGCCGCCGCAGCCCCTTCGTCGCTCCCGGCGCCGGCAGCGAAGAGCGGCACGCAAACAATCAGCATTATTAACACAATCAGCGGTAACGAGTAGACCAGGCCAATAACGAAGTAGGCGAAACCAAGACCAAGCTTCTCGCCGAAGGTGTTCCACTTCGGCAGGGGCCGTGGATTGCCCTGGGCCACGTTCCGCGCTGTCTCCAAAGTGTAGCCAAGAAGGACGATCAGGCCGATGATGGGGATGAGAAGGATCAGACCGCCGATCAGAATGCTGGCGACCCACTGCTCATCCTCGAACACGAACGAGAACGCCTTGCCGATGTCCATGAACGCTGCTCCTCTCAGAAGTTAGGTTGACGACCTGAAGGTTGAGTGTGGAGGAAGCGCGAGACGCGGGCGTTGCCTGCCAGCTCCTTCCGCGCCACGCCCGTGACCTACAAGGCGTCAGTTCAGGATGCCAGGGGCCACACTGACATGAACGTTCCAGAACCAACAAATGCTCACCAATGATAACACGTTACAGCAACGATGAGCCTGCGCTTGTTCGATAACAACTACACAACAACTACACATTCACCGCAGAGGGCGCGGAGAGATGCAGCAGCCCGTCTCGCCGCACCCCCTGCGGTGAGCGCGAAGCGCGCTAGCGCCCGAGGAAGCGCCAGCCGAGGGCCAGGGCGATGAGGGCGATGCCCAGAGCCAGGGTTAATCCGGGGGGGAAGCCCGGGCGGACTACGGGAGCAGGGCTTGCCTCCAGCGGCGACGCCTGAGCGGGAATGGCCGTGGCGCCGGTCTGCGGCACCGCGGCGTCTGGCGGGAGGGGCGGGTCAACCGGCGCGGAGGCCGCGCCGGCCTCGACGGTGGGGAGTGCTGCGGGCGAGCGCGTATCAGCCGCCGGGGTCGGTTGCGCCCCCTTAGTCGAGACTTCCGACGCCGCGGGGGCCGCCGCAGGAGCGACGCCAGCCACCCCGGAGGTCGAGGCAACGATCTGAATGGTGGCCAGCAGCACCAGCGCCAGACCCGCCAGACCGCTGCCCAGTTGCATAAACCAGTTGAGGGGGAAGGCTGGCGCGGGTCGCGGCGCGGTAGCCGGGTCGAGGGTAAAGGAGCGGGGCGGGCGCACAGGTTCAAGTTGCCGCAGGAGCCGCGTCGTCGTCTGGAGTTCCTCCAGCTCGGCGCGCAGGCGCGGATCGGCGGCGAGCCGGCGCTCCAGATTGGCGCGCTCGGCAGGGCTGAGCGCATTGTCAATATACGCCGAGAGCAACTCCAGGTCGCTATCGGACAGGTTGTTGCGGAATGACGGGTGCATATCGGTCAGGTATGCGGCTTCGTGGCCGATTGGTATGCGCAACCCTCCGGGTTGCTCCTGTGCGCAACCCGGAGGGTTGCGTAACTGTATGTTCCCGGGCGGGCGGAGGCTTATCCGCCAGCGCCGTATCAGCTATTCATCATCATGACGAAATTTTGATGGAAGCAGTTCCCCGGCGCGGAGAATGTCGCGCAACCTGGCGCGGCCGCGACTCAAGCGTGACTTGACCGTGCCGAGGTTAGCGCCGGTGACCTCGGCAATCTCCTCGTAACTCAGCCCCTGCAGATCGCTGAGGATTACGACGACGCGCTGGTCGTCAGGCAGTTGCGCCAGGCCCCGCTCGATGGCGCGGGCCAGTTCATGGCGCAGTGCGGTCTCATCGGGCGACTCGGCGGCGTCGGCGAGGTAGGACAGCGGACCGCTATCGCTCGCGTCGGCGGCGTCGAGGGAGAGGGTGGGCCGGCGCTTGCGGGCGCGCAGGGTGTCGTGGCAGGCATTGGTGGCGATCCGTAGCAGCCATGCGCGGAAAACGCCGCCGCGAAAGCGCCGGAGGTTGCGATAGGCAGCGATGAAGGTTTCCTGGGTGACATCGGCGGCGGAGTCGGCGTCGCCGAGCATGCGGTAGCAGAGGTTGTAGACCCGCGCTTCGTACAGCCGCACGAGCTGATTGAACGCCTCGACGTCTCCCCGCTGCCCGGCTTCGATGAGGCGCGCTTCTTCACTGGCCATAGCGCGGCGATGCTCCCGCTGTGTCTCCTGCCGGGCTTCATTATAGCAGAGGCTGCATGGGGCGTCCGTTGGGCGCCCTGGTCAGCGACCGCAGAGGAGGTGGTGCGCCTTGCCCCGAAAGCTCTGCGGCAGCCCCGTGCTATGGGGGAGCAGCATTGTCAGCGATGACACACCTCGGGCTTGACGCGCCAGTCTCAGGGTATTATCATTTCCAATAATGTTATCAATTTCGTTACTATAGAAGGGCGGCACACAATGCCACTACGCCAGTTCGAAGTGATCAATCACCCCGTGCGGATGCGCATTTTCCAGTTGCTGCACCGTACCCGGTTGTCCATCAACCAGCTCGCGCGCCTGTTGCCGGATGTGCCGCGGCCTTCGTTGTACCGGCACATGCACAAGCTGCTCGCGGCGGGCGTAGTTGAAGTTGCGGCTACGCGCCTGGTGCATGGCATTGAGGAGCGTCTGTACACCGCCGTTAGCGAATTGATTGACCCTGATGAGGTGTATCGCCCTGGCGGGCTGGAGAGCTTCGCCGATCATGTTGCCATCTATGGCACGGTCGTAGCCCAGGAACTGGCGCGCCACGTGCTGGCGCACGGCGCCCCCGATCTGAACAACATTGCCGCTCGCGACCATGTGTTCTATGCCACCGAGGGGGAGTTCCTGCACCTGCGAGAGACGATCTACGAATTACTTGCCTCAATCGAGCAACAACCGCCAGCGCCGGGGCGGTCACTGCGCCGGCTGTTTCTGATGGCCCATCCGATGCTCAGCGCGATGGTGGACGCAACGGATGATAGAAAGGAGCACGACGAGTAATGGGATTTTGGATTGCGGATTTCGGATTTTGGATTGCCATATCTGGCGTCTCGAGAAGACCTGGCGATGATGTGCATCATCGCGCAGGAACCGGTATACGCCGTAAACCGGCAATGCGCCTCGACAAGGCGCGCGCACCGGCAACCGACTGCCGCATCAGTTTTCGGAACGATCTCTTTCGAGCGGCCTTCGGGGGCGGATGTACTGCCTCCGCCTCTTGAGCCGCCGGATCAGTCTGGCACAGGTAATCTGAGTTTGAAAGAGGGTCTTTATGCACAGCACCTCATTCCTCGCCCTCGCTGATCAGGGCCGCAACGCCTGGTGGCGCTACGTTCTGGGTACGCTGTTAATACTGCTGGTCTGGATCATCGCTTCAGCGTTGATGTTCATCCCGATCGCGAGCGAGGCCGTCGCCCCGGACTCGCCTCTCGGCCTGGCCCTGCTGCTGCTGTCGTTCGCGCCGATGCTGCTGATGACGTTGCTGGTGAATCGCTGGTTGCATCAGCGGCCAGCCGCCACGCTGCTCGGCCCCGACGGGCGCCTCAACTGGCGGCGGATCGGCCTGGGCGCCGCTCTATGGGCGGCGCTGGCAGGTGTGACAGTGGCCGTCGAAGCGCTGCTGTATCCGGGGCGCTATACGCTGAATACGGCGCTGGTCGAGAACTTGCCGCTGTTGCTGGTGGGATTGCTCCTGCTCCCGCTTCAAACCAGCGCCGAGGAAGTGTTTGTCCGCGGCTATCTGTTACAGGCCACCGGGCGACTGACGCGCAATCCGCTCCTCTTGAGCGTGATCAACGGGGTGCTGTTCACCCTGCCCCACCTCGCCAACCCCGAAGCGGCGGGCCAGTTGCTTTCAGCATCGCTATCGTGGTTCACCTTCGGGGTGTTGTTCACCCTGGTCACGCTCCGCAGCGGCAGCCTGGACTATGCGCTGGGCATGCACGCCGGTAATAACCTCTTTTCGTTTGCTATCGCCGGGTACGAGGGCGGCGCGTTGCCGGCAAGCTCCCTGTTCATCGCCTCAGAACTCGATGCGGTGTACGCCTTCGTGTCCCTGGCAGTAGCGGCGCTGGTCGCCTACGGGATCTTCCTGCGGCTGGAGAGCCAGCGGCTGGCGGCGCGATAATAGGTGTGAAACCGTTTCTTAAGCAAAAACACAACAAACTGTCGTATAATACCGCTACCCAGGTTAGCGGAAAGGCAACCACCCATGACCGAGATTATTCCCCTGACGGCTGGCGAGGCCAGCGCCCCGCAGGAGCCGTTCAAGCCCGGAGCATGCAAACTGCATCCCCAGACGATGTGCCCGGCCTTTGGCGCTCTGCGCGTCCTGTCGCGCATCGAAGGGGCGCAGCCGGCTATGGTCACTGATACGGGCTGTCTCTATGGACTGACGTTCGTGACCCACTTCTACGCCGCGCGCAAGAGCATTGTCGCGCCGGCCCTGGGCACCGCCGAGTTGTCGGGCGGGAAGGTGCAGGAGGCGGCCAACGCGGCCATTGTCGAAGCGGCCAGGGAACAGCATGTCTCGGTGATCCCGGTGATCTCGCTCTGCGTGGCCGAGACGGCCGGCCTGGCCGAGGAGTTGCTGCCCACCGAGGTTGACGGCAAGCCGGTGGTGCTGGTGCGCGTGCCGGCCTATGCCATTCACTCGCATCCTGAAGCCAAGGACATCGCTCTGGCGGCGGTGCTGCGGCGCTTCGTTGATCGCCAGAGCGAGCACGAACCTGGCGCCCTGGTGCTGGTGGGCGAGGTCTTTCCCGCCGACCCGCTGCTGATTGACGGCGTGCTGCGCAAGATGGGCGCACGGGTGCTCGCCACCCTGCCCGGGCGCCACGTGGACGAGTTGCGCCTGGCCGGACGCGGCGCCGCCGTGGCCGCCCTGCACCCCTTCTACCGCGAGACAGTGAACGTGCTGCGCGAACGAGGCGTTGGCGTGGTCACCGGGGCGCCTATCGGCGCGGCGGGCAGCGCGGCCTGGCTGCGGGCCGTGGGCGCGGCGCTCGCCCTTGATGAGGAGGTCGTCGAGCGCGTCGCCGCCGAGGAGGAAGAGACCGCGCGCGGCTTCCTTGCGGCCCGGCCGCTCAAGGGAGCGACCATCCTGGTGTCGGGGTACGAGGGCAATGAGATGCTCTACGCCCGCCTGCTGATCGAAGGCGGCGCCCACGTGCCGTATGTCAGCACTAGCATCGGCCAGAGCGCCCTCACCGCCGCCGATGAGGCCTGGCTGAAGGCCCACGGCACCGAGGCGGTGATCTACCGCAAGGCGATCGAGGACGACCAGGCGGCCATGCGGCACTGGAGCTTCGACCTGGTGATCGGCACTACCACTCTGGCGGCCTATGCCAAGGAGCGCGGCATTCCCTCGGTCTACTACACCAACATTCTCAGTGTGCGCCCCCTCTTCCTCGCCGGGGGGATGATCGCCTCACTGAGCTTCGTGCGCGAGTTGTTGAACCGCCGCTCGCTCTACGAGCGCATGGTCGAGTTCTTCACCGCCGATGGCGCATGACAGGGGGCCGCCATGACCATCCAACTCATTCGCGACATTTCGGATACGAGTTCCTTCTGGGGCGCGGCGTGGGTCTTTGGCTGCTTCCCCGATCTGCACATCGTTTGTGACGCGCCGATTGGCTGCTACAACCTGCTGGGCGTGGCGGTGACCGACTATACCGACGCGCTGCCGCAGATGGCCAATCTGACCCCCACGTCCATCCGCGAGGAGGACGTGATCAACGGCACCGCCGGCGCCCTGGTGCGCACGATTGACGATCTGCGCAGCCTCGGCAGTCTGGAGGGCAGACGGCTGCTGGTGATCTCCACTGCTGAGAGCGAGATGATCAGCGCCGACCATACCCGCCTGGTGGCTCAGATCGATCCGCAGGCGCGCTTCTTCTGGAGCCGCTCGCTGGAGCAAGACGAGTGGACCGGGCGTGACCGGGCGCTGCTCTTCGCCTGGGAGGAGTACGGGCGGCCCTTCGCCGATCCCGCTGCCGCGCCAAAGGCGCCCGACCTGGTGAACATTATCGGCCCCTCCCTGGGCTGCTTCAATGCGCCGGCAGATCTCCACGAGGTGCGCCGGCTGATTGAGGGCATCGGCGGAGTGGTGAACCTGGTCTATCCCTACGAGGGCAGCGTCGCCAGCACCCCGCGCCTGGCCGATGCCGCGGTGAACGTGGTGCTGTACCGCGAGTTCGGCGCGCCTCTCGCCGAGGCCCTCGGGCGCCCCTTCCTCTTCGCGCCCTTCGGCGTCTTTGGCACCACCGCCTTTCTGCGCGACCTGGGGCGCCTGATCGGCGCCGACCCGGCGCGCGTCGAGGACTTCATCGCCCGCGAGAAGCGCACGACTCTCCAGCCGGTCTGGGATCTGTGGCGCGGTCCGCAGAGCGACTGGTTCGCCACGGTGGACTGCGCCATCGTGGCCGGGCGGAGCTATGTCGAGGGCCTGACCGCCCTGCTGAGGGACGAACTGGGCATGAAGATCGCCTGGACCTCCGGGCGCCCCCGCCGGCCCGACGAGCCGGACAATATCGAGATCCGCCGCCGCATCCACGCGAAGGCCCCCGCCTTTGTGTTTGGCAGCATCAATGAGAAGATCTACCTGGCCGAGGCCAATGCCCGCGGCACCCACTACATCCCCGCCACCTTCCCCGGTCCGGTGGTGCGCCGGACCACCGGCACGCCGTTTATGGGCTACGCCGGGGCGGCGAACATCATCCAGGAACTGGTCAACCGGTTCTACGAGATGGTCTTCAACTTCCTGCCGGTCGAGCAGGTGAAGACGCCCGCCGGTCCCGGCGGCCCGCCCCAGGGCGCCACTGCCGGCCCGCCCGCGCCGGCCTCAGCAGAGACGATGCCCTGGACGAAGGAGGCCACCGAGCGCCTGAATGCCGCGCTGGAGCAGGTGCCCTACCTGGCGCGCATCAGCGCCAGCCGTTCGCTGCGCCTGGCTGCCGAGCAGGCTGCCCGCGCCCGCGGCGTCGCCGAGGTGACGGTGGATCTCGTCGAGGCGGCGATTGCCCACGGCGGGTAGGGCGATTTTGGATTTTGGATTTTGGATTGCGGATTGCGGATTGCGGATGGGCGTGGCGCGTCGGGACGACGCCGGTTTTGCGAGTATGCCTGGACGGGCGGAACCGTGGTACACTACCGGCGTTATGCGCCGCTACACGACCATTCTGCTGATCCCCGCGCTGCTCTTTGCCGCCCTCTACCTGCTGACGCTCACCAGGGTCCATACCTTCGACGCCCTCTCGTACATTCTCGACGTTGATCGCAAGCCCTGGCGCGAGTTGTTTCATCCCCACCATCTGGCGTATGGGCCGTTGGGAGCGGCCATACGCCAGGTTGCTCTGTATCTGGGATGGGAGGGGAGCGCAGAGTGGCTGTTGCAGGCGACTAATGCCGTGGCTGGCGGCCTCGGCGTGGGCCTGTTCGCCGCGCTCCTGGCGCGCCTCACCGGGCGCTGGCAGGCGGCGGCGCCGGGCGCGCTGTTGCTCGGCGCCAGTTACGCCTACTGGTACTACGCCGTGGAGGTCGAGGTCTACACCATCGCGGCGCTGTTCCTTATTGCCGCGCTGTGGCTGATGCTAGAACTTGCGCGGCGGCCCGCCGCGCCGCTCCTTGCGCTCGGGTTGGGCGCGATCCAGGGCCTGGCAGTATTGTTCCACCAGACCAATGCGCTGTTAAGCCTCCCGGCGCTGGTGGCGCTGGGCATGGGTCTCCGAGCCGTTCCCGCCACGAGCACGCGCTCGCGGGCCGCCCTGGCGCTGCTGCTGGCCTACGCGGCGCCGCTGGCGCTGCTGGCGGGCGGCGCGTACCTCTGGGTCGGGCTGGGGGTGAGCGGCTTCCGCTCCTGGGAGGCGCTTTTCCGCTGGGCAGCGGGCTATACGACCACGGGCTACTGGGGCGGCCCGGTGGACGGGGCGCGACTCGCCCTGCTGGGGCAGGGGCTGGCCCGTACCATCGCCCATCCTGGCGGCGCGCTGATCGGCCTGGCTTTGCTGGCGACGCTGGCGCTGAACGCCCGCCGCCTGGCCTGCGCGCCACAGGGGGCGCTGGCAATCACCGTGACCTGGCTGGCCATCTACGGAGCTTTCTTCCTCTGGTGGGAGCCTGAGAATATCGAGTTCTGGATCGCCAGCCTGCCCCCGTTCTACCTGCTCGTCGTTCTGGCGGCATATCTGCCCGTCGCAGACCAACCTCTGCCCCGTTTCTGGCCGGCGGTGCTGCTGGTATGCGGGCTGGCGCTGCTACCGCTCAATGGCATCGCCATTATCCGTCGCGGCGACGCCAGCCGCGACCTGCAACGGGTGACGGCGGAGGCTCTGGCGGCTCACAGCACGCCGGGCGATCTGCTGATTGTCCCCGACGGCGTACTGGAGTTGTACCTGCCGTTCTATGTCGAGCGCCCGCAGGCCATCTCGCTGAACCAGGCCATGACCGCCGCCGGCGTCTGGCCCGCCGCCTGCGCCTGGCTCCGCGCGCGCATCGAGACCGCCCAGGGCGCCGGGTATGCCGTGCTGATCGCCGCCGATGCCATCCGGCCCCTCCCCGCCCCTCCGGGCGAACCGCCCACTCCCGCTGAGCGCATGGGCGTTGACCCGGAGACGGTGGCGGAGTGCTACGCGCCGCTGCAACCGGCGCTGGCGCCGCTGGACCTGGGTCCAGGACTGCCCGCCTACTACCGTCTCCCCGCGGCTCAGGAACTGGCCGAAGGCCCCGGCTGGGACTTCACCCGCGGGCGCTGGGGCTGGCGTGTCAGCGGCGCGGCCCCGGTCAGCAGCCCGCTGCCGGGATTGGCGCTGCGCCCGGAGCGCGACCCGGCGCTGACCAGCCCGCCGCTGCGGCTGGACCCGGCGCGCTTCGCCGCCCTGGAGGTGCGCCTGGCCGCCGACACCGCCGCCCGCGACGCGCAACTCTTTTTCCTGGACAGCAACGGCCGTGCCGACGAGTCGCGCTCGCTGCGCTGGACGCTCGAACCCGGCCCCGCGGCGCATACCTACCGCCTCAATCTGCGCGCCGCTCCCGGCTGGGAAGGCGTGATTACCGGCCTGCGCCTCGATCCGGTCAGCGTCGGCGACGGCGGAACCGTGGTAGTGGAATGGCTGCGCCTGGAACCGCGCTGACCGCCGACGACGACGGTAGCGCAACCCTCCGGGTTGCGGGCTGCACCCGGAACCGCGGTGAATCCTCTACCGGCGGCCCACGCCGAGCAGGTACAACCACAGCGCTGCGCCTGACAGCGCCGCCACGGCGAACTTGACCTCCAGTGGCAGGGCCGAGGGCGAAATAAAGCCCTCGATCAGCCCGGCGACGACCAGCAGCGGCACGCATCCGAGGATGATCAGCAGGGCGCGCCGGGCGGCGACTACCAGGGCCGCGCGGCGGCTGAGCAGCCCCGGGCGGAGGATGGCCCAGCCCAGTTGCAGGCCGGCGCCCCCGGCGAGGAATATCACACTGAACTCGATCGCCCCATGGGCCGCCACGAAGCCCCAGAGATTGTCGGCGAAATCGAAGCGTTGCGCCGCGCCCGCCACTACCCCCAGGAAGATCCCATTCGTTACCAGTACAAAGAGGGTGTAGATCCCCAGCGTCACCCCGCCAGCGAAGGCGCGAAAGGCCACACCGATGTTGTTGGTCATAATTTCGGCCGCGGCGATACCGGCGCCCTGTTCATTAATGCGCTGCCACCACTCCTCGCCGTCCCGCACCTGCTCCACCACCGCCTCGGCGCCGGGCACGAGCGCGCCGGCCAGAGACGGGTCGTTATAGGTCGTCACGAAGGCAAAAATCGCAGGGATAAGGAACATGAGACAGGCAGCGAGGGTGGCGGGCCAGGTCTCGCGGAAGGCACGAGGGAAGTCGGCGACAAAAAAGGCGCGAACGCGAGCCGCGCCGCCCGCGCCGCTCTCGCGGTAGATAGCCCCGTGCCCGCGGGCCACCAGCGCGTTCAAATAGCGAGCAACGGGGTGTTCGGATAGATCGCGGCGGGCCACGGCCAGATCGGCGGCAGCCTGGCGGTAGAGACGGCCGAGGTCGCGCAACTCGCTCGCGGAAAGGCCATCCAGACCGGCGCCAGCGCGATCAAGGAGCGCCTCGAGGCGCTCCCAGCGGTCGCGCCGGCGGGCAATAAACTCGTCAGGGCGCATCGTTCGAAGGCGGCTATGCTATGAAGTATAGCGATGGCGGACAGGCGATCCGTCCACGTGCATGGGCAGTATAGCAGAGCGGGGAACGGGGGAGCAGGAGGCAATCAACTCATCTATAGCGTTTCTCGAAACGATTGCCCCGCAACCATGACGGCGCGAGCGCGGCGAGGCACACGGAGCAGGGGCCTCGGTGAGCCAATCATTCAGCGCTCTAGCTCAGCCGCATCGTTGTGCCCACATCAACCTCGTCGCCGCAAAGCACAGCGACGAGGTTGCCCGGATCCGGCCCGATCAGACGCACCTCCAGTTCCGGAATGGCCTCGATGAGGCGCCACATCAACTCCAGCTTGCTGCGCATCCCGCCGGTGACATCCACGGCATGGGAACCGCCAGCGCCGTGGAGCACCGCGTCGAGATTGGCAGCGGTGATCAGCGGCACCCGTTCGGCAGCGGGATTGACGCGGGGATCGGCGGTGTAGACCGCGGCCTCGCCAACGAGCACGATGCGCGCCGGGCGCAGGGGAGTCGCCAGGGCCAGGTGGGCCAGCAGGGCCTCGGTGGAGATGATCGCGCTGCCCTGGAGGCGATCAAAGGCCACGTCTCCGTGAACCACGGGAACCAGACCGCGGTCGAGGGCCTCGGCAACAGGCGCGGTCTCCCAGGCGGCGATGCGCCCGCTGGCGGCCTGCAACGCGGCGGAGGGTTGCAGCGACAGGGCCGGCACCCCGGCCTCGAGCAGCGCGTCAACCACGATGCGATTAAGGCGCAGCGCGGCGGCGGCGGTCAGGGCAAAGCCGGTGTAATCGCCGCCCCGCGGCAGGCCGCGGTGGACGCCATAGCGCGCAGCGTAGTGGTGACCGAATGAGCCGCTGCCGTGACCGAGGATCAGCCGCAGATCGGGGCGGGCGCGGAGAGCGGCGGCCACTTCGGCGGCCAGCCGGGCAATCACGGGAAGGTCGGCGGCCTCGCGTCCGGCCTTGTCGGTGATCACCGAGCCGCCGAGTTTTACGAAGGTGTACATGCATTTCCAGCCTGGCAGTGCGCCGTGCTCGCGATCTTCGCGCCTTCAGGGCGTATGCTCAGTTCGGAAAGAGCAGCAACACTCCGAGCACGGTCAACCCCCAGAGCGCCACGCTCCCGGCGAGCAGCGGATCCTTGAGGATCAACTCGTCAGGCGCGCCGCCCTCCCCACGGATGTAGATCAGATAGAGATAGCGAAAGATCGCGTAGATAACGAACGGAATGGTCAGCATCAGCATCGGGTACGGCTCCTGCGGCGCGACGGGGGCGAGGAAGGCCGTGACGCTGTAGGCCATGATGATGCTGGCGGTGACGATGGCCATCATCTGGTCGAGCATAGGCACCGAGTACTCGGCGAGGATGCGCCGGTGCTCGCCCGCGCCGTTCTCCAGCAGGATCAACTCGTGGCGGCGCTTGCCGATGCCCAGGAAGAGCGCCAGGAGCAGCATGCAGAGCAGCAGCCAGGGGGTGATCAGCACGTTAAGCACCACCGCTCCGCCCACTGCCCGCAAGACGAAGCCCGCGGCCAGGACGAGGATGTCCAGAATGACCACGTTCTTGAGCCAGTAGGAGTAGAGAAAGCCCTGGATCGCCACATAGGCCGCCAGCACTCCCAGAAAGGCCGTGCCGTCACCGACGACATAGGCGAGGGGTATGGCGGCGACGATCAGCACCGTGGCGGCGATAATGCCGACTGTCGGACTGAGGCGCCCCGAGGCGAAGGGCCGGTGGCGCTTCTTCGGATGGGCGCGGTCCTTCTCGATGTCAACCAGATCGTTGACGATATAGATCGCGCTCGCGGCCAGGCAAAAGGCCACGAATGCGCCGACCACGCGCAGCAGCGGCGCCGGCCCTATCCCGGCGTCCCAGAAGCGCCAGAGTCGCTCTTCGGAAAAGGCCAGCGCCGCGAAGACGAAGACGTTCTTGACCCACTGGCGCGGGCGCATCGCGCGCACCAGTTCGCGCAGCATCGCAACGCTGGTCGCTGGCGCGGCGCTGATTGCGCCTTCGATGGACACCTTGCTCATAGATCTCAGTTGTCGGGGTGAGACATCGCTCACCATCTGGAGGCGGAAGAACCGCCTGATTGTACCCGATGGGTCAGGCGAACGTCAACTTCAAAGGCGGATGGTTAAGTATGGGTTCAAGCTGACTGCGGAGCACGCAGGTCTGGCGCTCGCCATGCTCTTTGCAGTGGACGCGCATTCGGCAGATGTGAACGCCATGTACGTTTACCGCAGAGCGCGCAGAGGAACGTAGGAGTAGAGAAGGCGCTTTTTGAAGCCCTTTGCGCCTCGCTGCGGCGCGAACGTGTTCGGTTAATGTAAACGCTATTGAACACCATTTTGTCTTGACAGACTCCCGCTATCCGACGTACACTCCTGCTTATGCGCGAATTGTTGATTGCCACCCATAACCCCGGCAAGCTACGCGAATTCGCGGCGATCTTCAACGGCCTGAACCTGACGCTGCGGTCGCTGGACGAACTGGGGATCACCGAGGAGATCGCCGAGACGGGCGAGACGTTCGCTGCCAACGCGATCCTCAAGGCCCAGGGCTATATGGCCCTGAGCGGCTTACCCACCCTGGCCGACGATAGCGGGCTGGAAGTGGCCGCCCTGCACGGAGCGCCCGGCATCCACTCGGCGCACTATGGAGGCGTGAAGGGTGAGGCGCAGTTGCGCTACTTGCTCGATCAGCTTAAGGACGTGCCCTGGCACGCCCGCCTGGCCCGCTTCGTCTGTGTAATTGCCCTGGTCCGTCCCGGGCATCCGCCGGAACTGGTGGAAGGTACGCTCCCCGGCGTGATCGAGTTCGAGCCGCGGGGGTCGGGCGGCTTTGGCTACGATCCGCTGTTCTACGTGCTCGACGAGAACTGCACCCTGGCCGAGTTGCCTCCCGAACGCAAGAATCGCATCAGCCATCGGGCCATCGCCGCTCGCGCCGCGCGGAACATCCTCGAGCGCTGGATGCTCGAAGATGATCCGCATCTGTGAACGACGGTTTCTGATATTTACCGCAGAGGCGCAGAGAACAGCGGAATCGGTTTGGGGCCGCGCCAGCCGCGGCCCAGACGCATCTGGGTGGCAGAAAACTTCGTTCACGGACAGTGGTGCATCGGCAAGTCCTGATACACGAAAGGGTTGGGAGTCGGGTTTCTGGGAGGGCAAAGCCCTCCCAGACCCTCCCGTTCGAGAACTTGCCGGATGCACCAACCAGTAGAAGCAAGTTTCCTGGCATTTTGCCCCCCTCCCAGCCTCCCGCCGTTGGGGGGAGGAGCCGGAGCCCTCCCCCAGCGGGGGAGGGTTGGGGAGGGGGCGGGGATATAGCGAAAAACTATGCTAATCGGCCCGCATGCGAGACGCGATCCGCACCTCTGGGGTAGCGTATGACCTTGAGCATAACCGCGCTGGCTTCGGGGAGCAGCGGCAACGCCCTGCTGGCGCGCCACGGCGACGCCGCACTGCTCATTGATTGCGGCATCCCGCTGCGGACTCTGGAGAACCTGCTTCGCTACCAGGGAGTAAGCGTCGGCCAGATTGGCGCCGTGCTCCTCACTCATGAGCACGGTGACCACAGCCTGGGCGCGGCGGCCCTGGCGCGGCGCCACGGCGTCCCCGTGGTCTGCAACCTCGCCACGCGCGAGGCCCTTGGCCCGGCGCTGGAAGGTGTGGCCGTCGAAGTGTTGCCGGTCGGCGAACTGGCGGCGATCGGCCCTTTCGAGGTGCGCAGCTTCCCTGTGGCCCACGACGCCGCTGACCCGGTGGGGCTGCGCCTGAGCGCCAGCGGCGCGACCGTGGCCATCGCCGTGGATCTGGGCAGTTGGGACGAGACGACGGTGACGGCCCTGCGCGGCGCCGACCTGCTGGTAGTGGAAGCCAACCACGACCGGGAGCTGCTGCGCACCGCTCCCTATCCGCTGGCGATCCAGCAGCGGATCTGCGGCGCCCGCGGGCATCTCGACAACGTGCAGTGCGGCGCATTGCTGGCACGGGCCTGCGCCGGCGCCGTTTGCGATGTGTGGCTGGCCCACCTATCGGCGCAGACCAACTCGCCGCAGGTGGCTCTGGCAGGAGTGCAGCGCGTGCTGGAACTGGCCGGCGTCAGCGGGCCGCGGCTGAGAGTCCTGCCCCGGCGAGCCGCGCGCGGGGCCGGCGGGGCGCCGACCTGGTGCGCTGAAGAGCGGTTGCTGGTGCAGCGAAGCATGTTTTAACCACGCAGGGGGCGGGTATGGCTATTCAACCGATGGAGTTCATCTGGTTCAATGGAAAACTGGTGCCGTGGAACGAAGCGCGCATCCACGTGATGGCGCACGTGGTGCACTACGGTTCGAGCTTCTTTGAGGGCATCCGCTGCTACGAGACGCCGCGCGGTCCGGCGATCTTTCGGCTGACGCCGCACATCCGGCGTCTGCTCGACTCAGCGCGGATCTACCGCACCGAAGTGCCCTACACGCTCGAGCAACTGGTCGCGGCGGTGAAAGAGACCGTGCGCGCCAATCGTCTCAAGTCCGGCTATATTCGGCCTGTAGTCTACCGCGGCCTGGGCGAGATTGGCGTCAATCCGCAGCGCAACCCGGTGGAAGTGGCCATCGCCACCATCGAGTGGGGCAAATACCTCGGGGCCGAGGCCATGGAACAGGGCGTGGACGTGTGCGTGTCCTCCTGGAACCGCTTCGCCCCCAATACCATGCCGGCACTCTCCAAGGCGGGCGGCAACTATCTCAACTCCCAGTTAATCAAGATGGAGGCTCTGGCCAACGGCTATGCCGAAGGCATTGCCCTGGATCATCAGGGGCAGGTGAGCGAGGGCAGCGGCGAGAACCTCTTCCTGGTGCGCGACGGGGTAGTGTACACCCCGCCGGTGGCCTCGTCCATCCTCAGTGGCATTACGCGCGACACGGTGATCACCCTGCTGGGCGAACTGGGCATCCATGTGCGCCAGGAAGCCATCCCCCGCGAAATGCTGTACATTGCCGACGAGTTGTTCTTCACGGGCACCGCCGCTGAAGTGACGCCGATCCGCTCCGTTGATCGCATTCCGGTGGGACAGGGACGGCGTGGGCCGGTCACCGCCGCAGTGCAGGCGGCCTTCTTCGGCGTGGTGCAGGGTGAACGGGAAGATCGCTACGGCTGGTTAGAGTATGTCGTGGAATAGCAGTTGCGCCCCTCTTGCCGTTCGGCTATAATATGCAAGGCCAGTGTCCTCTGGCGGGACACTGGCCTTTTGTAGTGCACCTTACCCGTCGAACATCGCCCCTAGCGCGCCTTGGTCATCGTGCGCATGCACCGGGTGCACACACGGATCTGAACCGTCGTGCCATCAGCAGTTACAATGGTCGTCTTCTGCACATTCGGGCGCCACATGCGGTTGGTTCGGCGCTTGGAGAAGCTGACGTTATGACCAAAAGACGGCTTTTTTCCACACATTTCACACGTGGCCATGGCTCCTGATCTCCACAGAGATTAGCATTTTCTCTCCGCGAGACTATACCATACCGCGGCCTCTTTGGCAACCGGCAGGTTTGAGCATGGCGAAGATCAAAATTATTACCGATGGTTCCGCCGACATTCCGCCCGATGTGGCGCGGGAGCTTGACATTGAAGTAGTGCCGCTCATCGCCCATGTCAATGATCGCGCCTACCGCATCGGCATTGATGTCAGCGATGATCTGCTCTACGAGTCCCTGGCAGGCTGGCAGCGCTTCAAGGTGTCTTCACCTTCGGCCATGCAGTTCGAGCAGGTCTATCGGCGGTGGATCAGCGAGGTGGATCATATTTTTTCCATCCACCTGGGCGCGCGGCTGGGCGATTGCATGGCGAATGCGGTGGCGGCCCGCAGCCGTTTGCCGGCCAGCACCACGCGCCTGGAGGTGATTGACAGCAAATCGGCCTCGATTGGCGTCGGCTCGGTAGCGATTGCCGCGGCCCGCGCCGCGCGGGAAGGCGCCACGCCGGAGGAGGTCAGCCGGCTGATCCATGCAACCATCCGCCATACTCATGCGGTCTTCTTCGTAGATACGATGGAGTACCTTGAGCAGAGCGGCCGGCTGACGATTGCCGGCTCGGTGCTCGGCTCGATGCAACGGATCAAGCCGCTCATGATCCTGGATGAAGGCGAAATCGTGCCCTACGAGCGCACCCGCACCCGCGCCAAAGCTCTTGAGGGTCTCTTCACCTTCGTTGAGGACTTCCCCCGCGTCCAGGAGGTGACGGTGCTCTACGCCACGACCCCCGAGGACGTTGAGAAGTTGCTCGAGAAGATCGCCCCGGTGTTCCCGCGCGAGCAGGTGCAGTGCATGCGCTTCGGCCCTGCCGTGGCCGCGCATCTGGGGCCGGGGGCCATGGGGGTGGTAGTGTTCGAGGGGTTGGAAGAGTAGGGCCGAAGCACCGGCTACGCCAGTGCTTCGGCCCTCCTCGCGTGATCACCAAATGCGCAATCGTGAGCACATCATTCGCCTCGGGAAGACCCTGGCCGCCGAACTGCGCCGTGGCTGCGATGATAGGGCGGCGGAGGGCGGCATGGAACAGTTTCTCGCCGCCTGGCGGGCCGCCGCCGATGGGGATCTGGCCGAGCCGGCGGTGCGCTCCGCCCTTGAATTGCTCGCCGACTATGGGCGCCAGCCGGTGCTCGAACGGCGCCAGCGCGTCACCCAGGCCCTCGAGTTGCTGCGAGCGCTCTTCCGCCAGCCTCCTCCCCCTGCTGCGCCGCCAGCCTCCCCCGCTCCGCAGCGCCGAAAGGCGCGTCCAACGGCAGCCACAGCGAACCCCGGCAACCATACGCTGAGCCTCGCCGCCCCGCTGGAGGCCCTGCCCGGAGTGAGTCAGCGCGATGTGCGCGCCTTCCGGCGCCTCGGTCTTCGCACCGTCGAAGATATGCTCTATCACTTCCCCCACCGCTACGACGACTACAGCGCCCGCAAGACCATCGCCAATCTGAGCATCGGCGCCACCGAAACCATCGTCGGCGAAGTGACCGATGTGCGCCTGATCGGCGGCGCGCGCAGCCGGGTCGAGGCGCTGGTGAGCGACGCCAGCGGCTCGGTGCGGGCCGTCTTTTTTAACCAGCCCTGGCTCACCAGACAACTGACTATCGGGCGCATGATTGTGCTCAGCGGCAAGGTGAGCACCTACAACGGCATGCGCCAGTTCGCCAGCCCGAAGTGGGAACCCTACACTCCTGACGGCAACACCATCCACACCGGACGGCTCGTGCCCGTCCACCGGCTGACCAGGGGGTTAATTGACCGCAACGCGCGCCGGATCATCAAACAGGTTGTAGACGCAGTTACGCCAACCGTGCCCGATCACCTGCCGGAGGCGGTGCGCGAGCGCGCCGACCTGCTGCCGCTGGGCGAAGCCCTGGCCCAGATCCACTACCCCGACAACCAGGAGCGCCTCGACCAGGCCCGCCGGCGGCTGGCTTTCGACGAGTTTCTCTTCATTCAAATCGGCGTGTTGCAGCGCCGGATGCTCTGGCAGAGCGAGATGGGCTACGCCATGCGCTTCCTGCCCGAGGTGCAGCAGGAGCTGCTGGCGGCCCTGCCCTTCAGTCTCACCGGAGCGCAGCAGCGGGCGCTGGGGGAGATCTTCGCCGACATGGCCCGGCCCGTGCCAATGGCGCGCCTGTTGCAGGGCGACGTCGGCTCAGGCAAGACCGTCGTCGCCGCCGCGGCCCTGGCCCAGGCCATCGGCAACGGCTTTCAAGGAGCGATGATGGCCCCGACCGAGATCCTTGCCGAGCAGCACTACAAGGGTCTGAAAAAGCTCCTGGGCCGTGTTCCCGTGCCACGAGAGACCAGAGTCGCCGCCGAGGGCGAAGATTGGAAGGAGCGCCTCGACCCCGCCGAGGCGGCCCGCCTGGCCGAGATCAAGGCCATCCTCGGCATGACCGACGCCGACGATATGGGCGGAAAGGGCATTCGCGTGGCCCTCCTCACCGGCAGCCTGGGGGCGCGCGAGCGCCGCCGCGTGCTCGACGGCATCGCCGAGGGCGAGATTGACCTGGTTGTCGGCACCCATGCCCTGCTCACCGAGCACGTGCGCTTCCGTTCGCTGGGCCTGGTGGTGGTGGATGAACAGCATCGCTTCGGCGTGGAACAGCGCCAGCGCCTGCGCGACAAAGGGTTCAACCCCCACATGCTGGTGATGACCGCCACACCCATTCCCCGCACTCTCACCCTGACAATCTACGGCGATCTTGATGTCTCGGTGCTCGATGAACTGCCGCCGGGGCGCCAGGCCATTCGCACCCGGTGGATCAAGAAGACCGAACGCGAGAAAGCCTACCGCCATATCCGCCGCGAGATCGCCAGAGGGCGCCAGGCCTTCGTCATCTGCCCGCTGGTCGAAGAGAGTGAAGAAGTGGACCTGCCCTCCGCCGAGGAAGTGTACGCGACGCTCCAGAACGATGTCTTTCCTGACCTGCGCGTGGCGCTGCTGCACGGGCGCATGCTCCCGCGCGAAAAAGACGAGGTGATGCGCGCCTTCCGCGACCACCAGTACGACATCCTGGTCAGCACCGCCGTCATCGAGGTGGGCATCGACATTCCCAATGCCTCGACGATCGTTATCGAGGGCGCCGAGCGCTTCGGACTGGCCCAACTGCACCAGTTCCGCGGGCGAGTCGGTCGGGGCGCGCATCAGAGTTATTGCATCCTCATCTCCGACAAGGACGATAATGACGTGACACGCCAGCGGCTGGAAGCCATGGAGCAAACCGCCGACGGTTTCAAACTGGCCGAGATTGACCTGCAACTGCGGGGGCCGGGGGAGTTTTTCGGCACGCGGCAGAGCGGCACGCCCGACCTTAAGGTGGCCCGGCTCGCCGATACGCGCCTGCTCCACACGGCCCGGGTCGAAGCCGAGCACATCCTGGCGAGTGACCCGCATCTGGCGCGAGACGAGCACGCCCTGCTGCGGCAAAAGGTGGAACGCTTCTGGGTCGAGGCCGCCCCGGCGGGCTGATCACCTCACGGAGACAGACGGCCTCAGCCCTTGCAAGCGCGATGTCAATCGCCAGACTGGCGTTGTGGGTAATGGGTTGTCTGGCGGATGAACCAGGCAGCTTCACTCCAGGATCGCCATGCTACGCGAAGAGCGCGCACCAACGACAAGCGCCGCGGCTCCTCTCCGGGCGACGCCCCTGGCGCGGGCGCTGGCCCGCATCCACGGGATTGATCTGGCAGCCCTGGCTGGCAGCGGGCCGGACGGGCGGGTGATGGCGCGGGACGTGCGCGCGCGCGCCGCCCCGGAGGCGCCGACCACGGCGCTCGCGCCACCCGGCGCCGTACCGTCGCCGATGTCCTCCTCAGGCGCAGCGACTGCGAGCGCCCAACAAGAAGTTGCCCGCGACACAGACGGGCTTGCCTGGCGGGAGGTGAGCGGCGTCGCCCCAGTAGCAACGGTCATGCTGGAGTTCGACGCCGGGCCGGCCCTGGCGCGAGTCGCCGAGCTGGGCGAGGAGTTCGCGCGCCAGGGCTGGCCCCTGCACCTGGGGATCGCCGTGGCCGCGGCAGCAGTGGAACTGCTGCCGGCCCATCCACACCTGAACGGGGGCTGGCTGGGCGACACGCTCGCTCTACAGCGCGCGGTGCACCTGGCTGTGGCCGAGCTAACCCCGGAGGGCCTGCGCTGGAGCGTTCTGCCCGACGCAGGCGATCTAGGTCTGCGCGGTCTGGCGCGCGCCCTGGCAGGCCGCCCTGCCCGAGGCGCGGCAACCTTCGCCCTGGTGAGCCTGGCGGCGGGGAAAAGCTGGTGGAGCGCGCCGCCACCCCTGCCCGGCACCGTCGCGGCGCTGATCCTCGGCGCTCCGCAGCGCCGGGTGGTGGCTGTGGACAGCGGTCTGAGCATGCGCCCGATAGCAACCCTTACCCTGAGCTACGACGCGCGCGCGCTTGATCAACGGCAGGCGCTGGACTTTCTGGAGGCGCTGCGAACACGCCTGGAAAACAAGCCAATCTAAGCATACGAGTGGTATAATCAGCGTACCGCCCCGTTGCGGAGCAACGGTCAAGCTGGACCACGAAGATGCCGTCAAGCTGGACCACGAAGATGCCGCAGGTTTGTGCAGCCCCCCGGCCCGGACGCATGGATACGCTCTGGCTTGGCTACCATGGCCTGGATCTGCCCTTCGACGAGATTGTCGCCGTCCTGCGCTACCAACCTGCCCTCGATGGTCAGATCATGCGAACCTACGGGCGCGTGCCGCACGGCGTGCGATCAGTGGTCGTGACAGGAACGGGAGCATATCTGCCGGCCCGCTTGCCGGCAGAGACTCTGCGCCGGCGCTGGGCCGGCTGGCGCAGGGATGGCCCATAGCGGGCTGTCTGAGTCACCTGGTATGGTAAGCTTCGAGATCAGTGTGAGCGCGATCACCACTGCGCCGCCAGAACGGATCTTCGCCGTGCTCGACGATTTCGGCAACTGGCCCGGCTGGATGCCCTCACTGGAACGCGTGCGCGTGGAGTTGCCCGCTGAAGGCGCTCCGGGCCCGGGCTATCGCTTTCGGCTGCGGGCGGCTATCGTTCACGCCGATATGGAGGTAGTGGACTACACCCCTCTGTCACGGGCGACGGCGTTTCGTATCAGTTTTCCGCCTCTCACCGGTGTGAACCGCTGCCAGGTCGTACCGCTGGAGGATGGCCGTTTTCGGATTGAACGGATCGACTCCCTCAATCTGCCTGAGTTCGTGGTCGGGCTGATCGGCCCACGCCAGCGCGAACGGTTCATCCATCTGGCGGGCGAATTCCTGTCGGCGCTCAAGCAGCAGGTCGAGGGTGAGTCTTCCAATGGATCGTCGGCGCCCTCTACATGACAGAGAGAGCGGCGCCTGTTCTCCAGGGCTTACTGGATGGTTATGGACAACACCGGCCAGGTACTGCAACGGCTCGCTGCCGGCGTGGAACGCGCGGGGTTGCGCGCTCCCGTGGCGCTGCTCCTGGACATCCTCAGCCCAATTGACGTGATCAGCAGCCAGGTGGCGCGCTTCAGCCTGCCCTTCCTGGGAGGCACCCGCGCCGAAGTCTATGTGGCCGCCCTTGGTGAACCGGACGCCTGGCGCGACCTGCGCCGGCTGCTCGACGCCCGCTGAGGAGCGGTGTAACATCCTGAGGGCGACCGTCAGCCTCCCCAACCCTGAGACAGGTCCTGGCGGATCAATCAGGGACATTGATGCCTTCCCAGGCACACATCTCCTGACGGTGATCCGTTCGGCGCATAGAGCGTTGAATCCGGGTTCACGAACCCTGTAGCACACTCTACCGAACGCATCGGTTGACAAAGCCTATCGGCTGAGTTACACTCATTGCCAGGAAACGCATCGCTGTTGTAAAGAATTGTCCTGACCTCTTCACCTGGAGCCAGCCTATGTTACCCGGGTTGAACCTCGCTATCATCCTGATGCTGATGGTTATCCTGGTGACAATCGGGCTGATCTGGCTGCATCACGCCTGGGCCTTGAAGCAGGGCATCCGGCCACAGCGCCCGCTTCCCGCTCTCGATACGTTGCGCGCCGCTATTGACCGGGCGGCGGAGACTGGGCGCGCGGTGCATCTGTCGCCTGGCGCGAGTGTGCTGGGTGCGGGAAGCGGTGTGCGTTCCGCCTCTACTGAACTGGTGGCCGGATTGTTGATGACCGAACGGGCAGCGTCGCAGGCGGCTCTCAATGGCGCGCCGATCCTGGTCAGTTCAGGTGATGCGGTGGCTCATCTCGCGCTGCGCGGCGGGGTGCGCCGGGCGTTTCAAGAGGCGGGCCAGGCCCAGGATTTTAAGCCAGCGCAGGTACAGTTGCTGGCCCATCACGATGAGATGGCCTATGCGACCGGGGCGATCACCCTGTATGGGCGCGAACCTCTGGAAGCCAGCGCCATGCTTGGCGGCTTCGGGCAGGAGTTCTTGCTCGTGGGCGAAGACGGCGCCCAACGGGGGCTGCCGCAGGTCGCCGGCACGACCAGCACCGCCGGCCTGCCGCTGATGCTGTTGACCGCCCCGGCGACGCTGATCGGCGAAGAGATCTATGCCAGCGAAGCCTATCTGGCCCCCTCAGGCCCGGCTCAGGCGCGTCTGCTGACGCAGGACGCGCTGCGCACGGCGGTGATTGTGGTGCTGATTGGCGGCCTGTGCTACAGCCTGATCCATTCCTACCTGGGACTGCCGCCGCTCCCGGGATTGTAGGCCGCGCGGCCCCGGACTGACATGGTGTTATTTCGCGATCCCAAACGCCTGCTTGCCATCCTCATCGCCGGGGTTGCCGGGTTGATTGTCCTGCTCGATTTTGCCGGCGCAGGCGGTCCGCTGGCAGTGCTGGCCAGGGTGCTGGTTGATTGGGCGGCGGTCATCACTGCCGTTGGCCTGTTGCTCGGCGTGATCAGCGTCACCGGCGCGCATGTGCAGCGCGTGCGCGCACGAAGCGCCGACTGGCCTTACAGTTTGATCCTGATTGCGGGTCTGCTGGTGATGATTGTTGCCGGGATCTTCTTTCCGCTGCCTGGCCGCGCAGGCTTTGTGTTGCCCGGCAGTCTGGCCGAGGTGCCGATCCGCATGGTCTTTCGGGCGCTGTATGAGCCTGTTGCCAGCAGCCTGCTCGCATTGCTAGCCTTTTTCAGCCTCAGCGCCGCCCTGCGCGCCCTGGGGCGCGGTAGCGCCGAGGCGCTGGTTATTATCGGTGTCGCGGCGCTCGTGCTGGTAGCGCAGTTGCCGCCCGTGACAGCGCTGCCCGGCGTCGGGGCGACCCTCCAGTGGATCAACGACTATGTGGCGCTTGCAGGCGCGCGGGGCCTGGTAATCGGCGCCTCCATCGGCGCGTTCGTGGCGGGGTTGCGGGTGCTGCTCGGCTTCGACGCGCCTTACCTTGATCGGTAATATGGAACACCTTCCCCCCTGGCTCCGTAATCTGCCGCTCCCCTCTCCACCAACCAGTCGCGATCAGCCAGGGTCGCCCGCGGAGGATGAGGGCGTCCCCGAGTGGCTGCATGATCTGCGCCGTGAGGTGCGCGAGGAGGCCGGAACCGGCCCTGCCGAAACCCCTGAGTGGCTGCGCGATCTGCGCCGTGAGGTGCGCGAGGAGGCCGAAACCGGCCCTGCCGAAACCCCTGAGTGGCTGCGCGATCTTGATCAGCCCGCTCCGCCCGTTGAGCCTTCCCCGCGCACGCCGCCGCTCGGAGCGACTTCCTGGCTCAGCAGTCTTGGCAGCGACGAGCCGGCTGCGCCGCAGGAAGCACCTCCTCCTGCCGATCAACCAACGACCAGTTCGCGCATCAAGATGCCTGAGGGAGTAACCGACTGGCTCCGGTCAATTGGCGACGACCCTGACGCGCCGTCGGAGCCGGTCTCCGGGCCAGTCTCCGAACCCCTCGATCCGAGCGGTTTGCCTGACTGGCTGCGCGAGTTGCACGTCGATGAGCTTGACCGGGCGGTTGAAGGCGAGTCGCCGCCACCTCTAGAGCGTGAACAGACCGGTGCCCTTCCTACGGAGAAACCTTCCGCCGATGTCAGTACGGTTCCTGCTCAGCAAAGACCATCGTCGCCGCTTGCTCAACCCTCAGAGCCGCTCCCCGAAGAGCCTGACTGGCTGCGCGAGTTTGTGACGCCCGAAGAGCAAAAGGTTGCGCCAACCCTCGAAGCTCAGGCTGATCTCGCCGCAGAAGCCGAAGTCCCCACATGGCTGCGTGAAATCACTGATGCGTCCCGGGACGCATTGCAGGCCGAGAACCCCGCGGCAGCGCCGATGGCGGATCAAGAACTCCCTGCCTGGCTGCGGGAAGTTGCTCAGACCAGCGATACATCGGCGCCAGCGGAGGGGCAGGAACTTCCCGCCTGGCTGCGGGAGGCTGAGCCGGCCAGGCCCCCGGCCTCCGGCGACGAGCTTCCGACGTGGCTGCGGGAAGCTGCCGAGACCGCTGAGAGGCCGCCTGTGGCGGAGGGCCGGGAGGAGATCCCGGCCTGGCTTCAAGACGCTGCCGAGCCTCCATCCCAACCCGCGGGCCAGAAGGTTCCCGCCTGGCTGCGGGAGGCTGCCGAGACCGCTGAGACACCGCCTGCCGTGGAGGGCCAGGAGATCCCCGCCTGGCTCCAAGACGCCGTCGAGCCTCCACCCCAACCCGCAGTCCAGGAGGTTCCGCCTTGGCTATATGAGACGCCTGCAGCTCAGACGCCGGCAACTGAAGAGCCGTCGGTTCCTGGTGATGATGTACCTCCCTGGCTCCTCGCGGCGGAAAGCGCCGATCAGGTTCCTGCGGCTACAGGCGGTGCGAAGCTCGATCTGCCAGCCTGGTTGCATGATGCGCCCGCCGAGCCTGCCCCGTCGCCAGTCGCCTCTGCTCCGGAGTCCCCGGGCAGGGTTGAGCCTGGCGTTGAGGAAGGAGATAGCGGCGGGTTCCTGCGCGGCGCTGAATTGCCAGGCTGGTTGCGGGTGCCAGAGCCTGAATTGCCTGCTGAAACCGCCGCCGGCCAGCAACTCGACTGGTTGCGGCGCCTGGGCGGCATAGAGGCAGAAGAGAGCGAGATAGAAACGCCAGTAGCCGCTGCGGTAGTGACGCGCTCGCGTCGAATGTACCAGCCAACCGCCGAGCAACTCGGAGCGATGCGGCTGCTTGAGCAACTTGCCGCGACGCCCTATCCAACCCCGGCGCCGGCAACCGCTCCCGTCGAGGAGACTCGACGACGCCTTGATCTGCACCGCCTTCTCTACGCTCTGCTGGCACTGGCATTGCTCATCGCTCTGCTGGCGCCTCAGATCACGCTCCCGTTCCGTTCAAGCGCGCCGGTCACGGAGAACGCCACGGCTCTTGGAGCGCTGCTCGACGGTTTGAACGACGATGATGTGGTGCTCATGGCGTATGAGTGGGCCGCCCAGCGAAGCGGTGAACTGCGCCCCCTGGAAGAAGCTGTCACGCGCCGGCTCATTGCCAACCGCACCAAACTGATCCTGGTCAGCACCGATCTCCAGGGCGCCTTGCTCTCGTTCGACCTGATCGAACCGCTACGGGCGGCCGGCTACAACAATGAGAACGGAGTGTCGTTCGGCGGTCGCGACTATGTGTTGCTCGGCTACCGTCCCGGCGGCGATCTGGCGGTGCGGGGCCTGGCCCAGGACCTGCGCGGCGCCCTGGCATCGGATTTTGACGGGCAAGATGCTTCGCAGGGCCTGGTGGCCAATTACCCTGACGGCACGCCCCGGATCAGGGGGATCGAGGATCTGGCGCTGATCGTAGTGCTGGCCGACCAGCCCCAGGACGTTCAGGTGTGGATGGAGCAGGTGCATCAACAGGTGCGCGATCAAGTGCCGATTGCGTTTCTCTTGCCCCAGGACGCCCAGCCTCTCGCCCAACCCTATTTGCGCCTGCCCAATGTCTACGCTATTGCCGGACAACAGGGCGCGCTGGCGCTCCTCGCCAGCGATCCTACGGCCGATCCGTCCGCGTTGAGCCGCGCCACCGGACAACTGGCATTTGCAGTGGCAGCGTTTCTGGTTCTGCTGCTGCTTGGCGCCAGCGCGAGCGCGTTCATGCGCCAGCGCGCCGCTTCGGGAGGTGCGAGGTGACCGACGACCCTCTTACCACGTTGAGCGTCGGGCTGATTGCCGTGGTGCTAACCCTGCTGGTCTTCAGCCGCCTGCTGGGCGATAATCCCGCCTTTCGCGCCGTGCAGTACCTTTTCGTCGGCGCGTCGCTGGGCTATGCCTTCGTGGTGGTGTACCATCAGGTGCTGCGCCCCGAGGCGCTGGCCCTGCTGGCGAGCGTAGCCGATCCGCTACTATTCGGCCTGCGGCTGGCGCCCTGGCTGCTCGGTCTGTTGCTGCTCACGCGCCTGACCCGGCGCCAGACGCTTT
Organism: Chloroflexaceae bacterium; assembly: GCA_025057155.1. NCBI lineage: Bacteria > Bacillati > Chloroflexota > Chloroflexia > Chloroflexales > Chloroflexaceae > Chloroflexaceae bacterium. The sequence continues at coordinate 8,500 of JANWYD010000004.1, read as the reverse complement.
CGTGGCTGGCGAACATTCCGCTGGCGCTGCTCTTTGGAGTCGCGATGGCGCTGGCGGCGGCCGGCGCCCTGGCAGGCACAATTATGCCGCAACTCCTGGATACTGCGCGGCCGCTCGGCAACGACCCGCTGCAGATCGTCGGGGCGCTGGCGCTGGTTATCGGGGTAGTGTTGACGCTAAGCTCCTTTTACTTCACCGTTGCTCGTGAACGCGCCGGGGGGCGGTTGCTGGCCCTGAGCGCGCGCGCCGGGCGCTGGCTGCTGATGATCGCTTTTGGCTTCTTCTTCGCGGGAGTGCTGTTGACCTATCTCACGGCGCTTAATACACGGCTGGAGTTCATCGTGAACTGGCTGCGGGCGCCGCTGGGATGAAGCACATGAGAGCCGTTCCGGATGCGGCGGAGGTTGGCATGACAGACGACCTGGGGGCGGTGCTGGTGGCCGAAATCGGCAGCCTGATCACCCGCGTAACCCTGGTTGATGAGGTAGACGGCGAAAGCCGTATGGTTGGGCGCGCGGAAGCGATCAGCAGCGCCGAACCACCCTACCAGAATGTGCTTTACGGCGTGCTGGAGGCCGTAAAGCGGATTTCGGAGATGACCGGGCGCCAGTTGCTGCGCGAAGGTCAACTTATTATGCCTCAGAACAGTGAAGGCAACGGCGTTAACCACGTTATAGCAGTGACCAGCGCCGCCGGTCCGTTGACGCTGGTCGTTATGGCGATTTCCAGCGCGTTCTCGGGCCGTAGCGCCCTTCGCGCCAGCCGCGCGACCTACACTGCCGTGCGCCAGATCGTGACCCTCGATGACGCGCAAGGCAGGATGGTTCAGAAACCAGACGATCGATCCCGGGCCGAGCGCCAGGTGGAGGAATTGCTGCGTCTGCAGCCTGATGCGGTGCTGATCGCAGGGGGACTTGAAGCCGGCGCCAGCGATGCCGTGAGGCGGCTGGCCCATCTGGCGGGGCTAACGGCGCTCCGAGCGAGGATTGATCAGCCAGGCCCGCAGGGGCGACCGATGACGGCCCACCCGGTGATCTATGCCGGCAATAGCGCCGTCCGCGAGCAGGTGATTGCAGCGCTCTCCGATCGAGCCGAGATCTTCGTGGTTGACAACCTGCGCCCCGCCCTCGATCACGAACGGCTCGATCCCGCGCGCCAGGAACTGGCGCGCCTCTACGAGAATATGATCCTGCCGCGGCTGCCCGGCTGGTCCGATCTGCGGCGCATCTCCGCCGCGCCGACGCGCACGGTCTGCGAGGCAGAGGGGTTGCTGACCCGCTTTCTGGCCGAGCGGACGGGACGGCGGGTGCTGACCGTAGATATTGGCGCCAGCTCCAGCGCCATGCTGTACGCCGCGCCGGGGCGCTTTCACCCGGCAATCCTTGGCACAGCGGGCGTCGGGTACGGGTTGACCGAACTGCTGGCGCAGCGCGGAGTTGAATCTATCGCGCGCTGGCTGCCGTTCCCGATTACGACCGAGACGCTGACCGACCGGCTGCTCAATCGCGCTCTCCGCCCGCAGGTGCTGCCCTCCACTCGCGAGGACCGGTACATCGAGCACGCGCTGCTTCGCGAGGCGCTGCGGCTGGCCCGCGACACGCTGCTGGACGAGATTCGCTCCGCTGACTATGACTGGCTGATAGCTACGGGCGGGAGCATGATCCACGCGCCTGAGCCGGGGCTGGCCCTGCTGACGCTGCTTGATGGCCTGGAACCTGACGGCGCGCACGATCATCCTGTGATAGATGTCTATCTGGACGCTCTGGGATTGGTTCCGGCCAGCGCAGCGTTGGCCGGGCTGAGTCCCGCGGCAGCGGTTTCGCTGATTGATCGCGATCTGCTGCGCAACACCCCCCTCGCGGCAGTGCTGGTGCTGCTGGGTGAAGGAACCGTCGGCGCCCCGGCAGCCGAGGTGGAACTGACCACTGTCGGCGGCGCTACCCAGCGCCTGGTGGTGCGTCACGGCGATATCGCCCGGCTACCGCTGCCTCCGAAGCACTTCGGACAATTGACGGTGCGGCCCGGGCCGGCAGTGCGAGTTGGTCTGGCGGCGCCAGGTGAAACGGTTTCGTCCGAAGGCGGCGATATCGCCGGCAGTCTGCTGGGTCTGGTGATTGACGCGCGCGGGAGGCCCCTGCACCTGCCCGAGGATGCCGCGATCCGGCGCGCCCGCCTCTGGGAATGGCTCGCGGCGCTAGGGGTCGAGCGAGGAGATGGTCTGGATGCCATGGGCGCACCCCGATCGGTTGAATCGGCATCGGCGACCAACGGCTCGCTGGCCCTGGCCCTCGTCGGCGAAGGGCTGGCGCTGAATGCACCGCTCGCCGGAACCAGCGAAGTGGCCGCTGGCGCGACCGGCGGGCAGCGTATCGCGCTCGATGCACTGCCCGCAGAGCCGGGCGGAACGGCCCGGCCACCTTCCAATCCCCTGCCAGCCGAGGACGATCTGGAGGCGCTGCGAAAGACGATAGAGCCGCCGAAGAAGGGCCGCTGGTTCGGGCGGAAGTAGGGGACCTGGTTTTTCCGGCTTTTCGCTTCCGGCGCCGATGGAGTTGCAGGGCAACGCTGAGAGTTGCCTTGCAACCTGAACGGATAGCTGTTTCACGTGGAACATGTATGGAATGGTGGCGCGCCTATTTCGACGAGACCTACCCTCGTCGCTACCATATCGAACCAGAGGAGACAGTCGCCGAGGTGTTGATGCTCCGCGATCTGCTGCCCGAGCCGCCTGCCGACATCCTCGATGTCGCCTGCGGCAGCGGGCGGCACAGCCTGGCCCTTGCCAGGGCCGGCTTCCACGTAGTGGGGGTGGACATCTCGGAGCCGCTGCTGGCTCTGGCCCGCGCTGCGGCGGCGGCGGAGCGGATCGAGGAAGTCGAGTTTGTCGCCGCCGATATGCGCGCTCTGCCTTACGTGGCCTGTTTCGACGCCGCGATCAATATGTTTACCGCCTTTGGCTACTTCGACGCCGAGGAAGACAATCAGACCGTTCTGACCGGCATCGCCCGCGCCCTCAAGCCCGGCGGGCGCCTGGTTATGGAACTGGCGCACCGCGACCGGGTCGTGCGTAGCTTCCAGGAGACCGATTGGTACGAACTCGAAGACGGCGCCATCATCTGGCGCCGTCATCACTTTGACCCGATCCGCGGCCTGCTGACCTCCCTCGACCGCTGGCGCACCCCCGATGGCGAGGAGCAGGAACGGTTCCACCGCATCCGCATCTACACCGCTACCGAGCTTGCCGCCATGCTCCGCGCCGCCGGCCTGACTCCGACGGCCTGGTACGGGAGCACCCAGTTGCACGCCCTCACCATCGACTCCCCTCGTATGATTGTCGTGGCGCAGCGCCCCCTGCGGGAAGCGTAGGGCTATAATCGAAAACCCGAAGTCCGCTTCAACTCCCTTCAGGACGCCATATACCGCAATCCACAATCCAAAATCCAAAATCCGAAATCGAATTAGTCACTTCAACCACGCCCACCTCGGCATAATCGCCGCCCTCGCGCCCGTCGGCGAACCAGACCGGCTGGCGCTGGCCGTTGTGTTCAGGGCTGAAGAGGCCCACCCGGAGCCGGTAGCGTCCCGGAGGCAGCTCCGCGGGCAACGGCAGGGCGTGGGTGTCACGCACCCAGTCGCCCGGCGTCCACAGGGGAAACGGCAGCGCGCCGCCTCGTGGCGCGCTGTCGCTCTTGGCGACAATCGTCCCGGCGCCATCCACCAGGTGCACGAAGACCATCCAGTTGCGCGGGATCGGTTCCAGGCTGTTCCAGGTCAGGGTTACCGCCAGAGGTTGGCCGGGGCGCGCCGGAGTGTCCAGACGCCATCCACGCAGCACCACCCCTCGCTCCCACGCTGCGGCAAAGCGCGCCTCGACCGGCGCGCCCAGTTCAGCCAGGGCCTCCCGCGGCGCCAGGGCCGTCCAGGGGTAGGCGGGCCGGATCACCGCCAGGGGCATCGCCGCGGCCAGCAGGAACAGCATTGATACGAGGAGGACGGTTGTGGCAGCGCGTAATGCCACGAACGGAGCGCGCCCGGCATTTGCGAACATTCCCGATAGCGGCTGCGCCGCTTCCGGGACGGTTGGCTGCGACGGCGCGGCCAGCCCGGCGGCCAGCAGCACGCCCGTGGCGGCCAGCGCCGGGAAGAGCATACGCCCCTGCCAGGCGACCAGACCGGCGGCGAGGGCGAAAGCCAGCGTCCAGACGCCGGCCATCACCAGGGCAAGGAGCGGCCCGCTCCAGGCAGGGTCGGGCGCGCCCCGCGCCAGCCTGAGCAGCCAGCCTGCCACCGCCAGAACACACAGCGCCGCGTAGAGCCAGAGCGTCCAGTCCGGGGGGCGCAGGCTCATCCACCCGAAACGGGCCCAGAACGAGGCGGCAAGCTGGCGCAGGGCCCCACTCCAGGCCAGAGGGTCGCGCCAGGCGAAGGGCTGACCGGCGAACTCGGCCCGGAAGGAGGCCAGAGCGAAGGGATCGCCGTAGAGCAGCGCGTTGCGCCCGAACCACCAGCCGGCGATGAGCAGGGCCACGCCCCCCCAGAGCAATGTGAGGACCACGAACCGGCCGGCCCGCCTCTCGGCCGCGCGCCAGGCCCCCCAGAGCAGCAGCGGCCCGAAGAGCAGTGCGCTCTGCTTGGTGAGCAACGCCAGGCCAAACAGCGCCCCCGCGCCCACTGCCCAGCGTTGCGCAGCGACGGACGACGGGGGCGTCAGGCACCACCAGAGGAGGGTGGCGCCGAGGGCGGCCAGCAGCGCATCGTTGGACACCAGGGCGCTAATGAAGAGAAACTGCGGATTAAAGGCCACCAGGGAGGCCGCCATGAGGGCCAGGAGCGGTTCCGCGGGCGCCAGGCGCCGCGCCGCCAGGTAGGTGCAGAGCACCACCACCGCGCCCCACACGCCCGACACGGCGCGAGCGATGTGCCACCCCAGGCTCAGACCCGTCCACGGCCAGCGTTCCCAACTGCCGCGCATAAAGGCCCCCGGTTCATCACCGCCGGTCCAGAGGAAGCGAGGATTGGCGGTGAGCCGGATCTGCCGCTGGTCGGCGGGCAACCAGGCCAGCGCGGGAACGGCCATCAGGTAGGCCAGGGGCGGCTGATGCCCCTCGCCGGGCACATCGGGCGCCTGGGGAGCGGCACGCTGCACGGGCAGGCGTCGCTCTGTCGCCAGAAATAACACATAGGCAACGTGGCCCGGCTCATCAGGGCCCTCGCCAAGGGGCACGGCCCAGTTGTAGAGCGCGTGGAGGACCAGAAAGGCGACCAGGATCAGCGCGAGGCCGGCATGCCGCCCGGCGATCGCCAGCGGCACGCTAGCCGAACTGCTCCACGAAGCGGGCATCGCCCGAATAAAAGCCGCGAATATCATCAATGCCGTACTTGAGCATCGCGATCCGTTCGGGACCGAAACCGCCCGCGAAGCCGCTGAAGTGCGCGGGGTCGTAACCGCCGTTGCGCAGCACCACCGGATGCACCATGCCACAACCGCCGATCTCCAGCCAGCCGGCGTACTTGCAGACGCGGCAGCCTTTGCCATCGCAGAGGAAGCAACTCACGTCCATTTCGGCGCTGGGCTCTGTGAAGGGGAAAAAACTCGGGCGCAGGCGCACCTGCGTGCCGACCCCGTACATCCGCTCGGCGAAATAGACCAGGGCGCCCTTGAGGTCGGCCATGGTGACGTGCCGGCCAACCGCCAGAAACTCGAACTGGTGGAACATCATCTCGGAGCGCACGGTCACCTGTTCATTGCGGTAGACCTTGCCGGGGAGCAGCACGCGCAATGGCTGGGGCGCGTAGCGGCGCATGGCGTGGATCTGGCCGGGGGAGGTATGGGTGCGCAGCAACACCGACGGCGCGCCCGGAGGCATCTCTACGTAGAAGGTGTCCTGCATATCGCGGGCCGGATGATCCTCAGGGAAGTTGAGCAGCCCGAAGTTAAACTCGTCCAGCTCCACCTCGGGGCTTTCCCAGACCTGGAAGCCCATTTCACTGAAGATCTCCTGCACCTGGGCCAGCACCTGGTTGGTCAGATGGGCATACCCCAGGGCCGGCCGGCGTCCGGGGAGGGTGACATCCACTCGGTCGGCGGCCAGTTCGCTGGCGATGGCGGCGCGCTTGAGCTCGGCCTCGGCAGCGGCATAAGCGGCTTCGAGTTGCTCCCGCAGCGCATTGACGCGCCGGCCCGCCTCGGGGCGCTGCTCGGCGGGCAGGGCCCCGAGGCCGCGGCTGAGACGGGTAAGCGCCCCGGTCTTGCCGATATACCGGCTCTTCCACTCGGCCAGACCGGCGAGATCGCGCACGGCGGCCAGAGCGGCGGTCGCCTCCTGCTCCAGGCTGGAAAGTTCGTCGGTCAGGGTCATCGCACGTTCCTCAGCGAGAATCACGCGGCGTCGCCGCGCACCACACCCGCCCACGGTCAGGAGGACGGGGGAATCCGATTTCTGCAAACCCCTCCAGAAACCATGTGCACGTTAGGATGCCCGATCCGGGCCAATTTGTCAATGCGCCCGCGCGCCGCACGTAGAGACGGCCCGCCGGGCCACCGGGACGCCAGACACCCATGGTCACGCATGTGGCGCGTTGCGCCACGTCGCGGGGGGTGTGGGCCGCGTCCGAGGCCGAGACACCCATGGTCACGCGCGTCGCGCGTCGCGCCACCCGGCCAGGCCGCCGAATACGCCGATGCAGGCCACCCATGGTCACGCGCGTCGCGCGTCGCGCCACCGGGACGTCGAACCGCAATGCCAATGCGCCGCCGCCGTTCGCCGGGCGCACCGAACCACGGCGCGTGGCGCGACGAGAGAGCGCGGAGCAAGGGGGAGCAGCAGAGGATTTCGGATTATGGATTTTGGATTTCCGCATATAGCGTCTCGATGGGACCTGGCGATGATGCGCGCCTTCCCGGATTGGAGTAAAACGATGAACACACCGCGCATCAAGTCCGTGAAGCCTTTAGCAGAGCAACGTTTACTGGCAACTTTTATCAACGGTGTGCAGAAGATATACGATTGCCGGTGACTTCTCGATCTTGATCGCTTTCAGTTGTTCGACGCCTTCTTCAAAGCGGTCAGGGTTGATCCTGGCGGCCATGGCATCTCGTGGAATGATGACATGGATTTGAGCGAATACGAGTTGTAGCATCAGGACGTCGCAGTTGAGGCGAGCGCCGATGAGTTTGAGGAACTCGCCGCCGTACAACGGATGGAATAGCGTATCCACCTTGCGCGTCAAGCAAATACGCCGGAGCATTTCTCAGAAAGGTTGACGCAACGGCGCGAAGGAGCAGAGGGCGTGAAAGCAGAGAGCTTGCCGCGTGCAGCGGGGGCGCTGCCGGCAGGCGCGCCGTCGGACTGACGCGAAGGCGCCGAGACGCAAATGCCGGTACGAGTCCGTGTCATCACAACCTTCGCGTCTTTGCGTCTTCACGTCAATCCTCTTCCGCAAGGCGCACAGCGCGGCGGCGCCGATGCTCGCGCACTACGCCCGTCCTGGTTAATAGCAGACGCCGTGGCAACCCTGAGGGTTGCCGCGGCGTTATTATAGAGTGATGAGATCGTAATACGTGTATGCTACTATCGTGAGGAATAGGGGGCTGGCGCTCTATGTTCCTCCAACGATCACCTTTGCGACGATCGACAATCTGCGCAAAGGAATTCGTCCAAGGAACGCCCGGACATATTGATCGCACGACTTTCACAACGATCTCTGTGCGCATCTGGAGCACTGCCAAAGCGAAGAACTCACATCTCAACAGTGATAGCAAGTTGAGGTTATAGTGGCTTGGCAACAATTGACTGTCAGCAAGCAGCGCTAACCGCCTTGAAAGTTTGTCCTGTCTGTGCTTGGCGATCAACGCCGCTTACTATTGGCGTTGAGCCTACACAAATTGTAGAGGAAGCGCTGGCAATGAAGATTGAAAGCATCTTTGTAAAGAACTTTCGCTGTTTCGGTCCTGGTGGCGTCAGGATCGAGCTGGAAAAGGGCGTTACTGCATTTGTTGGCGGGAATGGCTCCGGCAAGACCGCCGCATTCCAGGCGCTTTCACGGCTTTTTGGCGTTACCCCTGCCCAGCGCAGCGTCCGCAAGCAGGACTTCCATGTGCCTCCCGACCCGCAGGAGCTTCCGTCTGGCGCCACCCTCATTATTGAGGTTGTCTTCTCATTTCCCGAGCTGGGTGAAGCCGATGATGAAGGGACGGGAGATGCAGTTCCAGAATTCTTCCGTCACATGGCCGCTACCGGGCCGGGTGGTCCGCTGAAGGCGCGGATGCGGCTGCAGGCGACATGGACCGATGACGGCACGCTGGATGGCATGGTTGACGAAGACCTGCGCTGGATTACGACGCTCGATGATACGTTCGATTGGGAGCAGTGCCAGCGAGTGCAGTCTGCAGACCGCAGTGCAATCCAGCTCATCTACGTCCCGGCGACACGCGATGCTGCGCCGCAGGTCACGGCCCTGTTGCAGGGCCGTCTCTGGCGCGCTGCGAGATGGTCCGACG